>NZ_CP017659.1:611818-917727 GCF_015326965.1 Paenibacillus sp. JZ16 | reverse complement strand
CGGACTTTCCTTTTTTTAAGCATGTATATTACCTAAACCTGCATTGTGATGAGGAAACGCGCGAAAAACGTCTACGTGAAAGAAATTGGGCGGAGGAAGAGATTCAAAACCACAAAAACTTTGCAAAACGATTGCTTGAAATTGCCGATGAGGTCTATAACCCACCTATGCCTACTATTGATACAACGGTTACTGATGTAACCGAGGTTGCCTCTCGGATAAAAGAGTGGGTTCACCAATACGCTTGAAATAACGGGAAACGATAGGCAGCCGATCACATTGAGATCAGCTGCCTCTTGAATGTTGGAAAGAATTCTAGACCGATACTGTCACATTGAGGATAATTCTATTTCCGGACGAACCTTACTTTGATTTTTTCGTTTTATTCCTTGGAAAATCAGCATAAATCCCATTAAGAATAATAAAATATTGACTGAACTTAAAGACTGTTTTCCTAAAAAATCCTGAATTAATTATTACATTATAGATTTTACTCTAACAGCAATCACTCTAGATTGGCAGAAATTGAAAATTAGCTGCTTTTTTAGCCGAGTATGATGAGTGGAGCTAACCCGATGCAGGAGGGAGTAAACGATGTGAAGCCTGTAAGTGATGGATTTGAAACAATGTGAGGTTCTATTGAGGAACTTCATCTGATTCAGTTTTTTTGTAACTTTTTTGCTTTTTTGGTGTTTACTAAGTTGAGGGAAATAACCCCCATGCAAGAAAGGGGATCATCCATCATTTCGAGAAGTGCAAGTACATAGGGTTACACTACAGAAAATAAAAAATCGAAGGAGTAGTGGGATGTCTAAATATATAAAAGCCATGACTTTGAGCATGACTATAAACCTCAATAAGCCATGATTTTGAAATCATTCTTTGCTTTACTTCTTAGTATACCGTTTACGATTATAAATTTCAGTGCATACCTAAAAGGCAACGTACCTTCAACTATGAATTTAGTGAGTACTATTCTCTTTTTAATTTTGTGGATGTCATGGGGAGGTTATCCTAATTATAGGGACAAACGTAGCATGCGCTTTCTTAAGTTCAGCTCTTTTTACTGTCTTGTCTCTGTTGCATGTGTTTTTGTAATGTATCATATAGATGCAATACTTTTTTCAATACCAGTTGGAATCTTTATTATAGGACCGGTGTATGGGTTAAGGTATTTCTTCCCCTCGGTTTCATATGAAGGATTTGGATACATCTCTGTAATAATAGTCTATGCTTTCAGTTTGGCTGGTTCTTTTATAGGATATGTGGCAAGTAAAAAAGCAGTACGAGAGTAAACAGTAATGGGACTGACCCCATAACGTGAGACAAATTAAAAATACCTTCAAGAGAATGCAACCATGTCGTAAGATATGGAGACAACCTTGGAGGTTTTTTGCATGGTAAACAAGAGTCAACGATCTGGTCGAAGTGAAGAAGAAAGCCACTGTATCTGTCCCTGCTGAATGATGGAGAGGTGATAATACCAACTTACTTGAGCATAAAAAGTTGCGATACAAAGTCGCTGATATTCTATACTTCGATTGAGAGGAGGGAAAGAAATGGATTGGCTTACGAGGATGAATCGGGCATTGGATTATATTGAAACAAATTTATCCGGAGAAATCGACCTGACGAAGATAGCAAGCCAAGCTTGCTGTTCGTCTTATCAGTTTCAAAGAATGTTCTCCTTCGTTACGGATGTTACACTGGCGGAATATATACGACGCAGACGGCTTACTCTTGCAGCAATTGATTTGTTGAATAGCGATACGAAAGTGATTGATATCGCCATTAAGTATGGTTACGATTCACCGGTTTCTTTTGCAAGAGCTTTTCAATCGATGCATGGTGTCAATCCAACCACGGCTCGTCAAGAAGGTGTCGCGTTGAAAGCATATCCACGGCTTACCTTTCTTATTTCAATCAAAGGGGTTGAGGCGATGAATTATCGGATCGAAACCAAGGAATCTTTCCAAGTATTTGGCATTGAAAGAGTGTTTCAAACAAGCGGTGATGGCGATGGACTGAGTACACCAGGGGGATTATGGCAACAATGCCATGCCAATGGCGAAGTAGAGAGACTTACTGCCAATGCGGGTGAATTGCCTGTATATCTGAGTAAGGATATGTATAAAGTGCATGCAGTGTGCAGTTATCGAAAAACCGAAAATGATACGTTTCCGTATATGCTGTGTTCATTTAAGAGCGATTCCAGTAAAACAGATGGATACTTGGAAATAACGATCCCTTCACTCACTTGGGCAATATTCCCATCAGAGCTGTTTACATGGGATCAATTTAATGATTCCATCGAGTCGTTATACCACCGCTTTTATTCAGAATGGCTTCCAACAGCAGGATACGAGCAGGTGGATGGAATGGAATTCGAAGTCTATGGAGGCAGAAATGGCCTTAATTTTGTAGAATTGTGGTTCGCGGTACGAAAAACCTCCTGAATGATGAAGACATACAGAGCGCTGGATCATCCATAGAGGGATAAATACCGTCTTTGGTTCGGTATGAAGATATGGGAATTTCTGGATTAAGAATACTCTAAATGATATCTTTAGAATAGTTTGATAAATGAGATCGCAGATTCACTAGTTAAATAGAATATCAAAACATGAAAGGACAAAAACATGTCTCAATTCCCTACTTTAGAAACGGAAAGATTTATACTTAGACAGATTAAACAAGATGATTCACAAGAAATATTTCAATATTTCTCAATGGATGAAGTCACAAAATTTTATGATTTGGAGAGTTTTACGAATATTGAACAAGCAGAAGAACTAATTCGCAGATGGAATCAGAGATTTGAAAATAATCAAGGAATCCGCTGGGGAATCACCTTGCGGTCGGAAGACTGTGTAATTGGAACTTGTGGATTTCATGGTTGGGCGAAAAATCATTGCAAGATTGAAATCGGGTAAGGGGAAACTCAAAGGGCCTTCACTTTTGAAGATGTTCTCCTTATACTATTCCTACTTCCCGCTCCACCGGAAGAACCGTGTAGCAAGTACTACAGATACAATCGCAATGCCAATCAAAACAGCAGCTTCAAAACCATATTCCGTAATGGGTGCTTCTGTCCACGTCCCCCGCAGCAACTGAATGACGTAATAGAGCGGGAGTACTTTCGCTGCATATTGAAGAAACGTCGGCATCATCTCCAGCGGAAAAGTCGCTCCTGACAGGAACAGCATCAGGTTTAGAAATAATGAACTGATTGCGGATGCAGCCTGAGTGTTTTTTGCTAAGGAAGTCAGAAATAAAGCAAACGGGAAAAAGGCTAGGATGCTAATAAGCAATGAAAGCAGGGTGCTTCCGATATAGGCCGGCAGGGTTAAATCATAGAGCAGCATGCCAAAGACCATAAGAAGCATGGCGGATATAGCAAAGATGACGGTCCCTTGAAAGGTATGGGCGGCGAGGATTTTCCACGGCTGGAGCGGTGTTGATTGATATCTTCTTAATACGCCCGTTTCCCGGTAATTGGTTAAAACAGTTCCCAGTGTGAAAAAGGAAGTGGTTACGATATTGACGCCAATCCATGAAGGAACAAAATATTCCGCAAAAGCCTGTTGGCTCATGTTATCTCCAACAAACATGGAACCAAACAGCACAATCATCACTACTGGAAAGAGGAATGTCCAAAACATGCTTAAACGGTCTCTAAAGAACATTTTTGTTTCTAAACTGGCGAGTTTTACGATTGCGTTCATCCGATCTTCTCCTTTTCCAGGTACTGAACAAATAAATCATCAAGAGAGCCTTTCTCAAATCTGAAGCTGGACAATGGGATGCCTTTTCCCTGACAGTAACTGAAAATGTGATAAGCCGTTGTCTGCTGGTCATCACAAAACACCTTGAATTCGGCTTGATTCTTGTCAACGCGCTCCACACCGGGAAGCGAGCTTAAATATTCGGGACCGAGTTCTTCGCTGATAAAGGCAAGACAGCCAGCAGCACCTTCGTTTAATAATTCACGAGGGGAGTTCAAAGCTTGCAATTGGCCGCTGTAAATCATCGCTACCCTGTCGCACAGCTGCTCAGCTTCTTCCATATAATGCGTGGTTATCACAATGGTACTTCCACGGTCCCTTAACAGTCGGATCAATGACCACATGTCCCGTCTTGCTGAGGGATCAAGCCCCATGCTCGGCTCATCAAGAAATAAGATTTCAGGCTCATGCAGAGTGGCTAAAGCAAGAGTTACCCGCTGTTTCCATCCGCCGGATAAGTCATCGAACTTTACGTTCAGCTTTTCGCGTAAGCCAAGCAATTCTACTAAATAATCTTTTTGCGTGGCGTTATCGTAAAATGAAGAAAAGAGATCCAGCGCTTCTTTTACTTTCATTTTTTTCTGTATCGAAGTGGCCTGAAACTGGACTCCAATTCTCTTGTTTAACTCACGAAGCTGCTTATTGGGAACAAGTCCAAGAACTTCAACCGCTCCATGGCTTGGATCAGAGATTCCTTCCAGAATTTCGAGGGTGGTCGTTTTCCCCGCGCCGTTCGGCCCGATAATCCCGAAGATCTCACCTCTGTAAACATCAAAGGAAAGATTCTTTACTGCCTGGGTCCCGCCAAAGTTTTTCGATAGATTTTTAACTGTAATAACACTCTCCATGCTGATCCTCCTAATATTCAATGTCTTCTAAGATCTTTATTCAGCTTTTTCGATTCATTTTTAAAATAAAGATAAAACCCAATCCATCCGATGGCATAACCGAAAATAGAGATGACCAAGTATATCAAAAAGTTCCTTACACCAATCTGAATCCAGCCAATCCATAGGCCTAATATAAAGTAGACGATGGTGACTGTTAGAAAGTGCAGGGCTGTCTGCATGGGCAGGCGAAGTGAGCGGATCTTAAAATAGAGTGGTGTGACAGTAAACAGCCAGCCGCAAAAAATATAGCCAACTGCATCTTTAATAAAAAGCAGCCCGTCTATTGTCGATTGTCCACCAAAATAAATAAGCGCACTTGTAGTCATAACAGCAATAAAAGCCCCGAAGAATATGCCGATGATGCTTCTGAAAATAAATGCATTCATTTCGTTTCCCTCCGGTTCATTTTTAAAACTTCTTTAATTCGGCTAATGTAATGACGCGAAACATATTCTTTCTCACCTGATTTAAAGTGAACACAAAGGGTCCCGTTAAATGATGGTTCGAAATGGCTCATTGCATACAGGTTTGCAATGACGGACTTTGAGATCCTGATAAAGCGGTGGGAGGGAAGGGAGTTTTCGAGCTCATATAATTTTTCTTTCACTTTAAAGATTCCTTCTGAGGTGGCGGCTGTGACCACATCGCCTTCTGTACGAAAGTAGTGTATATCCTCGTGCTTAATTAAGTGCTGGTTCTCTCCATCTTTTCCGACGATCAAATCAGTGTCATTCTTGTTGAGGTACTCGAGGATCTCCTGGATGGCTGGGGTCATTTCTTTGCAGTGAATCGTCACCGTGGTTTCTTCGTTGCGCGGGTTGATGTCGAGTAGGATTTTCATGTAAAGACGGCTCCTCCATTCCATACGCTTTATGAGTTTAGTATAGATGGCGATTTTTCAATTGTCATTAGAACAAAGGCGACCCGCAGGACGCGGACAGTAAGATGCATGTATCGGCGTCCGTCCTGCAGGATAACAAGCGGCTTTTGACCTCGAGGGGGGAGGCAATTGTGATTGCATGACGACCATATAGTAAGTATGCTAATCCTATGCACACGATAACTAAATTGGACGGCTAAATATATGTTTAGGAGCGTGATTAATAGGTGACTTATGAAGAAATCATGCAGGCATTGGCTGGCATGGGCAGTGAGCAGACGAGAAGCACTTATATTCGCCATGGTGCGAAAGAGCCGTTCTTCGGCGTTAAAATCGGGGACATGAAGAAGCTCGTTAAGCATGTGAAAAAAAACCAAGCTCTCGCTCTGCAGCTCTATGAATCCGGTAACTACGATGCGATGTACCTGGCGGGGCTTAGCATCAATCCGAAGACCATCACCAAAGAACAGTTGCAGCATTGGGTGGCAGGAGCCAATTGGCATTCGCCTGCCGAGTATACGGTAGCGAGAGTAGCCGCGGAAAGTCCGCACGCGCATGACCTGGCGGTGGAGTGGATTGATTCGCCGGAGGAACTGGTCGCCGTAAGCGGATGGAGTACATATGCCAATTATGTATCGGTTGCGCCAGATGAAGCACTCGACATGGAGGAATTACGCAGTTATTTGACAAGAGTGCGCGACACCATCCACGACGAGCGCAACTGGGTCCGCTATGTTATGAATAATTTCGTTATTTCGGTCGGTGCATACGTTGAGCCATTAACGGAGGAAGCGAAGGCAGTCGCGGAGGTGGTCGGCAAAGTGCATGTGGATGTCGGCAATACGGCATGCAAAGTGCCGCTTGCAACGGAATATATCGGCAAAATCGAGGCGATGGGCCGAATCGGAAGCAAGAAAAAGACCTGCATTTGTTAGCCAAATAGCGGAGGCTGGTGTGCGATCTAGGCTCAAGAAGTTCCAAAATAGTATGCATTAAAATAGATGTTAAGTTCCAACATCGGTTGTTTAGCCTTGGATACAAAGATCCATCGATATAAACATGCCAACTATTGACATGTGTATATGATAAGTTGGTCTTAGCAAGGAGAGACTTGTTTATTGGAGGGGTAACCATGACTAAACATCCAAATACTATGAGGGCTGCAGTGCTTGATCGGTTTGGCGGTCCAGAAGAACTGATACATCGGGAGATTGGTGTGCCTGAAATCGGCCCCGAAGATGTATTGATTGAAGTTGCCTATGCGGGTGTTGGAGAGTGGGATGCATTCGAACGACAAGGCGGATATGCAGAAATGTTAAACATGAATCCAGAATTCCCTTATATTCTCGGTTCGGAAGGTTCAGGAATCGTGATTGCGCGGGGTGAGAAGGTGTCTAATGTAGATTTGGGAGATCAGGTCTATGCACCAGCCTTTCTGAATCCTAATGGCGGCTTCTATGCGGAATATGCGGCCATCAATGCCAAGTATGTCTCCCGAATTCCGGATGGATTAACCATGCAGGAGGCGGCGGTTATTTCTGGAGTCGGAATTACCGCATTGCGCGGGCTGGAGGGTGTACTGCAACTTCGACAAGGGGAGTCTATTCTGATTTTTGGAGCCAGCGGCGGGGTTGGACATATCGCCGTGCAGTTGGCGAAGGGAATGGGAGCCCGTGTATTTGCGATTGCTTCAGGTGAAGACGGAGTTGCCATAATGAAGAAACTTGGCTGTGATGCTACTGTAAACGGCAAAGATAAGGATATCTCTTCGATGGCAAGGAAATTTGCGCCGTCTGGATTCGATGCAGCCATAATTACCGCAGGGGGAGATGCGGCTAATGCTGCTGTCAACTGTCTCCGTAAAGATGGACGACTCGTATACCCTCACGGGATACAACCAGATTTACGGATACCCGTAGGAATCAAGGCTACAGGATATAACGGCGAACCCGAGCCCGAGATTATAGCCCGACTTCAACGTCATATTTCACAGTATAGGTTAACCGTTCATATCAGTCATATTTTTGATCTGAAGGACGCCAATAAGGCTCATGAGGCTCTCCAAAATCATTATTTGGGGAAAATTTGTCTGAGAGTGAATCCATAACGATTCCTATTTCCAAATGATCCAAACAATAACAATCTTAGATTTTAGACGAAAACATCCGCCTAATTAAAATTAGGCGGATGTTTTTTAATCAGGAATATACATGTAATCCACGAATTTCTCCTTCAAAAGCTTCTTCCAATATTCCGAACTTCTCAAGCACAGAAGCAAGCTCTTTCCAATCGCCTTCCATGGTTAGCGAATGACATAATCCAAGGAGTTCGGCTTGTTGTCTTTTTAGTTGAGATAGAGTTTCGTTTCGGTTCTCAAAATAATTAGCAAAATCATTGGCACGCTTTGCTCCCAGTTGGAAAACGAAAAATTTAAGGTTGCCAACTGCATCATCAGAGATTTCATTGCTGCGTAATTTTTCAACGAAGACTTCAATTGCTGCCTTTCCAGTTTTTGCTCCAATTTGTTTTCCGATTTCTCCTGTATTTTCATAAATATTTTGGAAAAAACGAATGGAAGCATCATAAATCTCATCCATGGAAGGATTACTTACTCTTCTAATGGAGTGCCAGTATTGATATCTGCCTCGACCATATGCAATATTCTCAGCTTTCCATGCCTTCTTGAGCATTTCAATAGGTAGTCGCACATACGGGAAGTTTGCTGGATCTTGAACGTAAACATACTTGTCATCCATGCGATAAGCTAATACATAATGGTCAGCACCTTGTTGAAATTGATGATTTGGCGAATAGGTTAAATATCCCATATCAATTGGTCCAAGCATAGCAGGTGACTTTTCTAAAAGCTTTTTCATCTCATCAATTGGACATTCAGCATCCGCTTTGGAAAATACTTCTGTGAAAGCAAATCCAGCAATCTCCATGGCTTTAGATATTGCAACATCTGGATCTGCCGTATTGTTATGTAAAAATAGATTTCCATTACCATACATCGTTACCCCTAGACCAACTCCTGATAGAACCTCAAGCAATGAAGGACGAACATCCTCCCCAACGCTTTTCATTAACATACTTGCCGAATTCGCATAACAATAAGCTCCGTTTCCAATATACAATACAATCTCCTCCTATTCGATGGGTATTAAATATTGAAGCATGTGTGTTGGTTCATTGGCTGTAAAATCTTCATCATAATACTCCAGGCTGAAATTTAGCGCTGGTTTAACATGAAGTGCAGGTAACTCATTTCGATAGATTTCTTCCATAGCAAATGGAATATTTTCAATTACATTATCCAATGGAATTGCTGCATACTTATGCGGCGGTATGTATTTCCCTATCCAGCTTTTAGGCAATTCTTCTAAACTTTCTACTTCAACCGCCGCAATATAGTAAGGCTCGTTATCTTGATCCAAAGATTCATAACCAAAGCATTTTTTTGTATGGGGGTCGATAGAAAGCTTGATTAATTCATCATAAAACTGATTCCAATGCTTTGATATGGTGTGGTTATTGACATTCTTTTCTAAAACAATACCTCCAATATAAAATCCTGAGATTTCGATTATGCATGTTTCATGACGAACAGGGTGCTTCCTTGTCCGTAAAATTTCCTCGGATAAAACATCCTTATATAAGTTATAATGATGTGCACCTTTTTTTCGATAACTTAATGGCGAAGTTCCCATGTAAGATGAAAAAGTTCGACTGAATGCTTCTTGCGAGGCGTAGCCATACTTGAGTGCTATTTGAATAAGAGATGTATCACTTTCTATCAATTCTTTCGCAGCCAATGTCAGCCGTCGCTTCCTAACGTATTCATTAAGTGTTTCCTTAGTTAAGGCTTTAAAAATTCGCATGAAATGATACTTTGAAAATGCTGCCTCACGCGAAAGTTCTTCCAATGTTATCTTTTGATTTATTCGACGTTCGATATATTCAGTTACCTTTAAGATACTAGTATCATAGGATTCCATCTTGCTCCCCCTTAAGTGGTTAACGTCATTATAGCAAAATTTATCAGGAGTTTTTTGATCGTAATTGCTATGTTTGACCGTGTCGTGCTTTGGGATGCCTGTCACTCTTTATGCATAACAGTTTTTGGAACCTCGAAACTACCAGAGTTGTATGGATAACAGGTCCAAGCTAAAATTAAACAGACAGTCAGCCTGGTCGGAGAACGCCATAATCTAGGTGCTCAAGAAAAGAAGACGCAACTATTGACGGGATTGTATACTTTTGTCGAGAGGAGGAATGCGTAGAAAACTTACTCTTGCCGCGCTCGAATTGCAAAATAACGAAGCGATTAGAGTGTCGATATCGCCATAAATACGGCTACGAGTCTTCGGTTTCATTCGCGTGGGCATTTCAGTCGCTTCATGGGATCACGCCGAATAGGGGAATGAGATAAGGGAGGGTGGACATGGAATTCATATTTATTCGCCATGGTCATGGAGAACATCTCAACGATTATCCAAATCGGTTAAATACTCTGCATCCTAGTCTTACAGAATACGGAAAATTTCAAGTAATGCAGCTACGAAATGAAATAATAATTGATCCTGATGATTTAGTTCTTGTAAGTCCAACTAAACGTACAATTGAGACGGCAACTATTATAAAAAATGATATGGACTTCATTATTTCTCCATTGGTTGGTCCGAGAATGTTTCCTCAGAACCTCGAACTTCCTTTTTTAGCTTGTGATCACATCCTTTCTAAAACTGAAATCACAAATCTATATGGAGATACTAAAATTCTTGATTTCAATTTGGATTGCTGGAAAGAAGGGATTAATAGGATCGAACAAGATACTTTTGAAGGGTATGCTAAGCGGTTATTAGATTGGATCGGGGAAAGCTATAAAAAAGTAATCATGATTTCACATGATGGCACGATAACGAATTATCGGATATTGCTTGGGGAAAAAGAATTGACCCGAGAAGATTTTCTCGGTGAGGCTGGGGTATATCGAATGAAGTTCTAGTCAGTTGGTCACTAGGTTAACGGGAAACTATTGATCCATAATCCCAAAGTAAACCCTTGACTGTCTGAACCGAAGACTAATCAAATGGTCGATATGTAAAAGAGTTGAGAGGCTCACGTAAGGTTCCGTGAGATTCTAAAAGTGAAACTCCATCTGGCTACTCGACGGAGAGGAAGGGAGCTAGCCGCCCCTCCAACTGGATTCATCCTTAATCATTTTAATGCTGCAATTTTCGGAAGACGCGATAGCTTCTTTGCGCACATTCGGAGATGGCAATGGGGTGGAAGCCACTGACATCGGCATACAACGTATCGTTTAGCGGAGAGATCCACTTCGCAGGAAGTGCTGCCGCTCCAAGCGATGCGCCAAGAATGGAACCGACGGTGGCGCCATTGCAATCGGTGTCCCAGCCTCCAAGTACGGCTGTCGTAATGCCTTTTTCAAAATCGCCTCCGGAATGAATGAGCGCAGCCGCGCATAAGGCAGCATTATTATTGGTATGAACAGGGTGATAATGCTTAAATGCTTCCCATATTTTACTCACTAAATCTAATGTGTCTTCCGTTTCCTCAGCAATGTTGACCGCTAATGCGATATCTTCTGCAAGGCGGCTGTGTTTCGGAATTTCACTCAATCCGATCTCAACAATTCGCTTCATATCACGTTCAACGAATGCGGCGGCAATCATAGCCGAGCAAAACATGGCGCCGTAAATACCATTCTTCACATGAGAGAAGGAAGCGTCCCGCCAAGCAAGCTCAGCAGCAAGCTGGGGCTGGCCGGCAGCACCGTATGCATATCCGTCCACACGGATTTGGGCGCCGATCCATTCGCGGTAAGGATTCAAATAAGAACGACCCCAATGGATATGTTTCTCCCAGTCATCTGGCTGATCGCCGCTAATATGTGAAGTGACACGAGCGAAATTAAGATAGGACTGCGCTTCAGCCGTGAATACCTGCCCGAAGGACAAATGACGATGCCACAGCTTGCCCACATCCCAGGAGTTGAAATCAAGTCCTCGCTCCTCAAGCATGAGCAGGCCAAGAACGGTATAACGAATATCATCGTCTGTTTCCATAAAGCGAATGTTATCCCGGCAGCTGGCCAAGCTGCTCCACCTTGCGATCTCGATACCGTACTCGGCTTCTGCAGTTGAATCCCCCGGTGTATAGTGGCAAATCGGCCATTGCCCTGCGCCTTCGAACCACAACTTGATATTGTGCCAGCCGGGCCTTCCGCCGGAGCCTTGCATGAAGGAAGGAGCTTCGAGAGGTTTTCCGAGCGCACAACCAGCCGAACGGCCAAGCCACGCACCATGAAATTTATCCTGCCATTTGAGTTCATCCCCGTTTCCGGGCAGGATTCTCGGTCCATCCGGACGTTCGGCGCGAATGGCTTCCAATTCCGACGGCTCGATATACTTGAAATCGGCACGTGGTTCAAGTGCCATTAAAGCCTGGTATACTTCCATTAACTTTGCATCGTCGGTGCTGGCTGCTTCGAGACCTTCGGTCACCCCCTCAACATAACAGCCTTCTTCTCCACGCTGTTTTATTTCGTCTCGAACTATTTCCCTCAGTCCAATCCATTTCGTCATCACGGTTGCCCTCCTGAAATCCATGTAATCTAAATATGCCTTGATTATAACCAGTCATGACGACAATGGCTTCTCAAATCATGAACGCGTTATTCTCATTTTTTGATCATTTTCGTAACCCCTATAGATTGCCGATAACGGACCGGAGACAGACCGACAGTCTCTTTAAAAACGCGGTAAAAGGTAGGCAAGCTTTGAAAACCGCATTCGAATGCAATATCAGCAACAGCTTTGTCCGTACCTGCCAATTCACGCTTGGCAGCCTGGACACGCAGCAAGGAAACATATTCCGAGAAACGATAACCGGTCGTTTCCAGAAACGCCCGACTCACGCGCGAGATGCTTAAACCAAGTTCATCAGCCAATTCCCCTAAGCTAACCGGCTCGCGGTAACGATGCTCGACCAAAGCGGCCAGTGATTGCGCCTGGCGAACGGAGTGTACCATATGATGACGCTCTTTATCGGTTAGCAAACCGTCGTAATGTCGAAGAAGACGGCCGCACAGCTGAATGAGCGCGCTTTTGGCCATTGCTAAATAACCTGGGGACCTCTCCCGCAGCTCTTCCGCTATAGCCAGCACCCAAGGCGTAAGCTGTTTGGCGAGCGGCGAGCCGCCCAAAATATGATTGCAAAAATGAGTGGAACGATAGGAAAACGGCAGCAGCAGACCGGGCTCCTCTGCTAGCAGCAGCGCGGGATCAAAGTTAACAAAAAGATAGCGGCTCGGGTCGTCTGGGGCAGATTGGGCAATATGCCGTTCTTCATTATTGACCAGGAATAGGTCGCCAGGATTCGCTGCATATTGTTTGTTGCCAAAGAAAAAATAGCCTTTGCCTGTTAAACAGAGGCCGATCTCCAGACTCGCGTGCATATGAGGCGGCTGCCGATACGTGGAAGGGGTCCATTCGAAAGCATTGATAGGAATGGGATGGTCATAAGCAATATGAAGTTTCATTATGATCCAATGCCTCCAGTCAATCATGAATTTATATGCTAAGTATATAGACAAGGGATGCCTTCGACCAGATACTGTTATTTACTTTCATACATACATTTTGAGGTGTTTCTAAATGAAAAATAACGCCACCGCTGCATACGTCAATTTCACGGTAATTATTTACTTTTTGCCTGGTGTCAAGAGGTGTATACGAAAGTAAAGACTAGTATATAGAACAGCGGGGAGCTTCTTTCTATACTGGAAATATGAAAGACTGCAGTACAATTTGCAGCAAAAACTAAACGAAATATACACGGAGGGGTAAATTTGAAGAGCAAAAAAGCACTTGTCATGATCTCCTTGACGCTTGCATTGGCGATTACAGGCTGCGGCTTCAAAACGTCGTCTGAGCCAAACCAACCACCTGGAAATTCCAAGGAGCCGATCCAGACGACAGGCACTGGAAACAGCAAGGATATTATTGAGGTTTCAACGGTTTCGCCAAGCGATCCTTACTTGAAATTTGACGAAGGTGAAGACTTCGACAAAAACTCCGTTTATGACGCTTATGAAAAAGATATCGGTGTCAAAATTACAAACAAGTGGATTGCAGATGTAAGCCAATTTAAAGAGAGAGTAAAAATTGCGATCGCATCCAACGATCTTCCGGATTTCTTGCTTGTAAACGCTGCACAGCTTAAAGAGCTAACGGAGGCGGATATGATTATGGATTTGACAGAGATTTATGATCAGCATGCTACGGAAGAGACAAAAAAGTTTCTGACCATGGACGGCGGCATGCAAATGAAAACAGCGATGATTGACGGGAAAATGATGGGGATTCCAAGCTCCTACAACCCGTTCAACTATCAATTCTTGTTCGTTCGTACCGACTGGCTGAAAGAACTTGGCTTGCCGGAGCCAAAAACAATGGAGGATTTCATTGAAATTGCCGAAGCGTTCAAAGCGAAGAATCCTGGCGGTACAAAACAAGCTTACGGTATTGCGGTCAGCAAGAATCCTTTTAGTAATGAAACAGGCGTTACCGGTCTGAGAGCGTTCTTGAACGGCTATCATGCTTATGAAAACATTTGGATGGAAGACGGAAACGGCGGTTTGATGAACAGTGATATTCAGCCCGAAATGAAACAAGCTCTTGCAGCGCTGCAAGACATGTTCAAAAAGGGGTTGATCGATCCAGAGTTTGCGGTTAAAGATTCGGAAAAAGCCGCAGAGCTCATCTACGACGGCAGCATCGGCATGGTATTTGGCGCTTCCTGGACACCGGCACAGCTTGTTCAAGGGGCTGTGAAAGATGGCAAGGTGGTTCAAGAATGGGGCGTGTTCCCTATCCCTTCAATCGATAACAAACCTACATTGAATCAAATTGGCCTTGGCGTTGACGAGTACTATGTGATCTCTAAAAAAGCCAAGCATCCGGAAGGCGTAATCGGTTTGCTGAACCAATGGATCGTTGTTGATAATACGATGAATCCGACAGATGAGCAAAAAATCTATCTGTATGGTAAAGACAAACAAGAAAAAGGCAACAACTACTGGCTGCTGAACCCGCTTCGCGTAGGCAAACAGATGGATAACAACGGCGAAATTCTGCCGAAAGCGATCGAAACGAAAGATCCTAGCATTCTTCAAACTGCAGACCAGAAGGGTCGTTATGAACGTGCGATGAAATTTATCGATGGTAGCGATATCAATATGTGGTGGGAAGTGCTGATTTCGGGGCCGAACGGAGCGGTATCGCATAACCCAAAAATCCAGCAAAACAAAGAATACCTGCAAAACAAATTCTACGGCGCACCTACGCCGACGATGGCAGACCGTCAAGAAATTTTAACGAAGAAACGTGATGAAATATTCATCAAAATCATAATGAACCAAGTATCCGTAGACGAATTCGATACATTCGTTGAAGAGTGGAAGAAGCTTGGCGGCGATGAAATCACGAAAGAAGTTAACGAGTGGTATCAATCGATGAAATAGGATCTGTAGCGCAAAGGAGGGATTGAATCTATGCAATCCCTCCTTTTTTCAAGAACAATCAGGTTCTTGAGCAAGGAATGCGCACAACATGAAAAGTGAATCAGCGAGGTGAAGATATGAATAGTCTGACGCGCATGTGGAAGAAGGAATGGCCGCTTCATTTGATGCTGCTGCCGGGTTTAGCTATGATTGTTATTTTTAGTTACATTCCTATGACAGGAATCATGATGGCTTTTCAAAAATATGTGCCGAATAAAGGGTTGTTCGGCTCCCCGTTTATCGGATGGAGGAACTTCCAGCTGTTAATGGATTATCCGGATATCGGCCGCATCTTCTTTAATACGGTATACATTGCTGTAATGAAAATCGTTGCCGGTTTGTTCGTGCCAATCACGATAGCAATTTTGCTTAATGAATTGCGTAGAGAATGGATGAAAAGAACGTTCCAAACCCTGGTCTATCTGCCCCATTTTCTATCCTGGGTGCTGCTGAGCGGGATTTTGGTCGATATTTTGTCTCCTTCCTCCGGCATATTGAACCAGTTGCTTGGATGGTTCGGCATGAAGCCGATTTTCTTTCTTGGCGATAATAACTGGTTCCCTTATGTCATGGTTATTTCCGATGTATGGAAAGAATTTGGATTTGGTACCATTGTTTATTTGGCCGCACTGACAGGAATTAATCCTACGCTTTATGAAGCCGCTCAAATCGATGGTGCGGGCCGCTGGAAACAAACGCTTCACGTGACGCTGCCGGGAATGATGCCGACCATCGTTCTTATGCTGACGCTTAATATCGGCAATGTGCTGAATGCAGGATTTGATCAAATCTTTAACCTGTACAGCGCACCGGTTTATGAAAGTGCCGATATCATTGATACTTTTGTCTACCGTATGGGGATCCAGCAAGCCCAGTTTGGATTTGCCACAGCTGTCGGCTTATTGAAATCCGTCGTATCCTTTATTTTCATTTCCGTATCCTACGTACTCGCATACCGACTAGCGAATTACCGTATTTTCTAATAGATGAAAAGTCGGTGATTCAGAAAGGAGACTGACCGTGGTTATTAAACCGTCATTCGGAAGAAGGGCTTTTCTAGTTTGCAACCTAGTCTTTCTAGCGTTTATATCTTTTTTGTGCTTAATGCCGATCCTTCATATTTTGGCGATTTCGTTTAGCTCGGGTTCGGCGGCGGCAGCCGGCAAGGTTGCGCTGTGGCCTGTAGAGTTTACAACGGCGGCTTATGATAACGTGTTCGGCAAGCCTGAGTATGTAAGAGCCTTTGGCATTTCGATTCAACGGGTTGTTGTCGGGACGGTATTAAGTATGTTGTTAACGATTATTACAGCTTATCCTTTATCCAAGGATCGCAATACGTTTCGTCTAAGAACCGTTTATGCCTGGATCTTCGTTTTTACGATTTTGTTCAACGGGGGACTTATTCCTACCTATTTGACAATTAAAAGCTTGGGACTTATTGATTCTCTAGGAGCGCTAGTGTTTCCTATGGCAATTAACGTGTTCAATGTCATCCTGTTGTTGAACTTTTACCGCAATTTGCCCAGGGAGCTTGAGGATGCTTCACGGATTGACGGAGCCGGGCATTTTTCAACACTTTGGAAAATATATGTTCCGCTATCGTTGCCCGCACTGGCAACAACGGGGCTGTTTACGATGGTAGGGCATTGGAATAGCTGGTTCGATGGCATGCTTTATATGAATCATCCGGAAAATTACCCGCTGCAAACCTTCTTGCAAACCGTTATTATTAAGATGGATTTCCGATTTCTTAAATCAGAAAATGTGGAACTCATGCTGCAGCTGTCTGACCGTACAAGCAGGGCGGCACAAATCTTCGTAGCGGCTTTCCCGATTCTTATCGTCTATCCATTCTTGCAGCGGTTTTTCATCAAGGGCATTGTAATGGGAAGTGTAAAAGAATAGACAAGGAAAGTCGTAGATCTCGGGCACAGGAGAACAAACGATGAAAAGTATATTCTTATTACAGGATTCCTCCATATTCAAAAAAATAATGGCTGCCTTTTTGGCAGCCTTACTGCCGCTTATGGCAATTACCTGGATGATGAATGAGCAAGGGGCCGATCATATCCGCAGTGAAATATCCGATTCGATTTTGAATACGACAAGGTTTTATTTAGAATCCCTGGATCAGGAAGCAGACCGGATCAGCCGATATTTGCCTAACTACGTTATGGACAGGGATTTGATGGAAGTGGCGGCGACAGGCGAGCAGATGAACTCCTATGAGCGGTCGTATAAAATATTGGATATTCAGCATCGCCTGGATTTAATGAAAAATTCCAGTCCGTTCATCCGCGAGGCGAAGGCGTACATCCCGCTTATCGAGCGCACGGTACTAAGCAACAGCTTTGAGACCAAGCTGAATGCGGAAGAATATGAAGCGATGCAGCCGGACAAGAAGCTTTATACGGAGCCCTTTATTTATTGGCAGGACCGGCTATTTATTACGATGCAGTACCCTGCAAGCAAAACGAACCCGCTCTATGTGGTAGGCGTAGAGCTCTCAACCGGCAAAATTAAAGAAACATTAGCGCAAATCGGCAACAGCAGGGGAGGCCAGACCGTATTGTTTAATCTGGAGCGCGGCTGGGAAATCCATAGCGGCTCAGACCTTGAATTGCGTGATCTGATGAAGCAGCTGGCTTTTGAGAAGCAGGCAGCGAAAATAGATGAAGGCTATGATACGATTCATTATAAAAACAAGCGATTTCTAACCGTATTCAAGTATTCCAGCCTCTGGAATTCATACACGGTAACGAGCATACCGGAAGAGATGATTCTCGGTTCATTGCAGGTATATAGGGCTTTGTTTTGGTGGGCTTGCGCGCTTGCTGTTTTTATTTTTTTATTCTTTACCTATTTTATCATCCGGTTAATATACCGTCCGTTGTTAAAGCTGGTGCGTACCTTCCGCCGCATGCAGCAAAACGAGCTGGAACCGATTTTGATCGATCGCAGGCAGGATGAGTTCGGCTATTTATACCAGGCTTTTAACGATACCGTGAAATCTTTGAAGACATTGATTGAGGAAAATTATGAGCAGCAAATTCGCAATCAGCGTTCGGAGCTGAAACGATTGCAATCGCAAATTAATCCTCATTTTTTATATAATTGCTTTTTCGTGCTTTGCCGCTTGATTAAATCCGATACGCAGAAGGAAAAAGCCTACCAGTTCTGTTTGTACATCGGGCAATATTTTCAGTTCATTACTCGCCATCATGATGACGACATTCTGCTGGATATGGAGCTTGAGCATTCCCGCACTTATGTGGAGATGCAGTCGATCTGTTACGGGGAACGAATCCAAGTGCTGTTTGAAGTCGAAGCCCAGCCGATTGAAGTCCCCCGATTGATTTTGCAGCCTATCATTGAAAATGCTTATAAGCATGCCCTCGGCAATATGCGCGGCACGGGCGAGCTATGGGTGCACAGCAAGCTGCGAAATGATGCTTTTTACATTTATGTAGAAGACAACGGCGAGTTCATGACGGACGAGGAGATCGATGCGCTTGGCAAGAAGCTGCGTTATTCAACCAACCAGATGGAGGAGACAACCGGCCTGCTGAATGTTCATCGCAGAATTCAGCTTCGTTATGGAGAAGCGTATGGGATTACCGTATCCCGCTCTGAGCTTGGCGGGCTTCAAGCTATTATTAAACTGAGCATGAGCTAAGGAGGAATCGCCATGTACAGGCTTTTAATCGTGGATGATCTGCCGATTATCGTAGATGGTCTTCTGGAGTTGTTCGAGAAGACGGAGCGCTTGCAGCTTGAAGTCATGAAGGCCTATTCCGGCGAAGAGGCGCTTGAGGTGCTGTCACATCACCGGATGGATATTGTGATTTCGGACATTAAGATGTCCGGAATAGAGGGCATTGAGCTGCTGCAGGAAATCAAATCGCAGTGGCCGAAGTGCAAAGTTATTTTATTGACAGGGTACAATGATTTTCACTATGCAAAGAACGCCCTTACGTTTGGCGCTTTTGATTATTTGCTGAAAGTGGAAAGCGACGAGAAGATCATTCATACCGTTGAACGGGCGATAGAGGAAATCGAAGAGGAACAGGATCAGGCGCAAATGATCCTGCGTGCCCAATCCAAAATGAGAATTGTGATGCCTTCCTTGCAGAAGGAATATATTTGGGGCTTATGTCAAGGCAAGACGATGACGGGGCAGCAGCTTCGGGACGCTTTTGCGGAAATGGACATCCCGCTCTACGCATCGCTGCCTGTCTATTTACTGATAGGCCGGATCGATGCCTGGAAGGAAATGTTCACGGCGCCGGACAAGGCTTTGCTCGCTTACGCTCTTCAAAATATCGGCGATGAGTATTTATCTGCGCATGTGCGCTGCTTCTCCGTCGTATTTGAGATGAACAAAATGGTATGGATCTTTCAGCCAAAAGCCAGCCCGGAGTTAACGACGGATACCGGTACGATGGAATGGACCAGGGCATACCGCTATGTGAGCGGCAATTTGGAGACGATCCAGGCGACCAGCAGAAAGCTGCTGAGCCTCTCCGTATCTTTTCTTATTGGCAGCGAGGCTGTCCCATGGAATCGGCTGTCGGATCGTTTTCATGGGATGAAATACGGTCTTATGCAGGGCCATGGCTTGTTCCATGAGGTCATCATGACAGATAAAGATATTCAGAAGTCCGAAGAAAATGAGAAGGCGAAAAGCTATCATGACAGCTTTTTTCACGCTCGCGTACAGCTGCTGATGAGCTGTCTTGAGAATAATCACCGCGAGCAGTTTAATCATCTGTTTGTTGAATTGACAGACATCTGGAACGATGCGAATACTCCTTATGAGCGCAAGGTTGAGTTGTACCATTTCCTATCTGCGGTATTTCTGGCGCATTTGCACAAAAATAAAGATTTGCGTGATTATATGAATACCCAGATTAATTTGGATAAACTGTTCCGCCAGGAGATGACCGCTTCATGGACGGAGCTCATTCCATACTATTGGCAAATGGCGGACTGCTTTTTTGAATGGAATGCGATTCGAGGAACAGAGCTGCCGGCGGAGGTCGTGGGTAAGGTGCATCGCTATATAGAGGAGCATATTGAGGATGATATATCCCTAACCGCTCTTGGGGATTATGTCAGCTTGAATCCATCCTATTTATCAAGGCTTTACAAGCAGATAACCGGAATCGGACTGTCTAAATACGTAAATGATTACCGCAATGTCATAGCTAAGGATATGCTGCTCAATACATCCATGAAGGTCAATGAAATCGCCGCCAAGCTCGGCTACAATTCAGCGCTTGCCTTTATCCGCTTTTTCAAGAAGCAAAATGATTTGACGCCGCAGGATTTTCGGACGGCCCGCACCGAA
This sequence comes from Paenibacillus sp. JZ16, assembly GCF_015326965.1. Classification (NCBI taxonomy): domain Bacteria; kingdom Bacillati; phylum Bacillota; class Bacilli; order Caryophanales; family Paenibacillaceae; genus Paenibacillus; species Paenibacillus sp. JZ16. The sequence goes on along the minus strand of NZ_CP017659.1, from coordinate 897,236 downwards.
ACGATGCAGCAAGGTCAATAATTGTATATGGAATGGAAGCAATGATCTATTTTGATGCGCGGAGTCACCCCTTACAATGAAATTAGGATGCAATTGTACATGCAAGGGGGACTAACATTGAGAACATTAACGGCTGTACTATTAGGCGCAGGCAGTAGAGGAAGATACATCTATGGACCGTATGCGGAAAAATTTCCGAATGAATTGAAGTTTGTTGCTGTAGCCGAGCCGGACGATGAACGCAGACAACGTTTTGCAGAGATTCATCAAATCGCTGAAGAGCATGTTTATCATTCTTGGGAACAAGCATTCGAGCAGGGGAAAATAGCCGACGTGATGATCATCTGCACGCTTGATCGGATGCATTATATACCAGCTATGAAAGCGATGGAGCTTGGTTACCATGTCATGCTGGAGAAGCCGATGTCACCGGATGTGCGGGAATGCATAGACATGGAGCAAGCATCCCTTAAGCATAAGCGTTTGCTGGTGGTCACGCATGTGCTTCGCTATTCCCCGTTCTGGTCGGGCATCAAGAGATGCATCGAGGATGGGGAGCTGGGTGCCATCGGCACCATTCAGCTGACCGAGAACGTCGGCTATCACCATATGGTTCATAGCTACGTACGCGGCAATTGGCGCAATTCCGAGGAAACCAGCCCGATGATTTTGGCCAAATCCTGCCATGATCTGGACCTCATCTCCTGGCTGATGGATGAACCGTGCACAGCGGTTAGCTCCTTTGGCTCATTGCTGCATTTTAAAGCCGAGAACGCGCCGGAGGGTGCAACGGACCGCTGCATCGATGGTTGCGAAGCCGAGAGGGAATGTGCCTTTTCAGCGATTAAAATGTATTTGGAGCAGCCTGCCGATCATTGGGCGCGCTATATGACGCACGATTTATCACAGGAAGGCATTATCCGGGCGCTTAAGGAAGGACCGTTCGGCCGCTGCGTCTATCGCTGCGATAACAATGTTGTCGACCATCAGGTCGTCAATATGGAATTTGCCAGCGGCGCCAACGCTAACTTTATTATGTCGGGATTGACCCAGAGCGCAACTCGCCGTGTGCAGATTATGGGCACGCAGGGAGAGATCATTGGCGACATGGATAAAGGCTCATTTATGCTGTACCGCTATGCGACGGGCGAAGAGATTGAAATTAGATGCAGCGTGCAGGGAGACGGCCACGGCGGAGGCGATGAGCGCATGGTGAGCTCTTTCCTCAAAAATGTACATAAGTACATAAGGTCGACCGCAACCCGTCTCAAGGGCTTACATCGGCTACAGCTTCCTTGCAAAGCCATTTGATTGCCTTTGCTTCCGAACGATCCCGTTTGCAGCAAGGCAGAAGCATAAAGCTGACAGACATGTATCAGAAGGAAGAAGCGGGCGTTTAACTGTAGAAATCTGCAGAATTTGATTTAAACCGCAAACTCGCCGTATGGGTCGAATGAACCTGCGACGGTGGACGGCGCCATTGCCGCTGCAAATGATGATCTGCCGGCAAATGGTTTACCGTCGGACTGATCTTCAAAAACATTTCGCGAGCACAGACAGCATGAAAACATTAGTAAACCGATTTGTAGAACAAAATCAATTTACGAATGCCGAAGCGCCACGTTCTTTGAACAATTATCTAGAGCTGATGAAACGCTACGAAGGAACAGATGCGACACAATTCGACAAGTGTCTGAGAGGATTTAACGCGAAACTTGATATTTTGTTGAACGATGGCGTTATAAAAGATTTCTCGGGCAAGCGGCAATTCGATAACAAACGGGATGCATGATAACTTGTAATTTCCAATAAAAGCCATGGGTTTAGCGTTATTTGCACGCTGAGACCTATGGCTTTTGCTTTTAAATCGGTGTCGATGTTATTTTGTAATCATCTCATCACTAACAGTAGTCTTTAATCAAGCGATATAGAAAATAGAGCGCTCGCATCTGAAATTTGATCGTTTTGTGCAGGTAAGTCTGGATACGTTCAGAAAGCTTCATCGCATGTTCGATGTTCTCTAGTTCTAAGCGTGCAATGGATTGTTTTAAGTTGACGGTATCCTCGGAATAAACAGAGCTCTGCAGGACCTGTATCATCCTAATTTTAAAGAGATGCGCTTCATTATAAAGACGGTATTCGTTATCAGGGTCTCGCTTAGCCGTGAATAGGCCGCTTTGCTCCCAGTAGCGGATAGCCGATTTAGTAACCCCCGTCCGTCTGGAGACCTCGTGGATGCTGAAATATTGGTTAAAATCGTGAGCTCGGCTACCTTCAGAATACGATTTCAACTCCCGTACCAGTTGATCCAAACTTGCTTTTTCCCGATGCAGCATGACCTCTCGATCCCTGACGATCCACAATGCGTCATCTAACTCGTTTCGTCCAAGACAATGCATTACCTCGCTCGTTACTTCCATACCGAATGCAGCAGACATGGCTTGAATACATGCCAGATAAGCTTCATGGTGTTCTGTATACATACGATATCCATTTGAAGATCGTTCAGCAGGAGGTATCAATCCCTTCGCTTCATAGTTCCGCAGGGTGCTGCTGCTTACCCCGTACTTTTCTGCCAGTTTTTTCGGTCGAAAGTCCATGTTATCTCACCTTCATAAAAAAATGCGCAAACATTAAATCCATTGTAATGTTATTCTAGGTACTTTCTTGATTACCTTCATCTTCATCTCCCAAACCTTCCAATTGGCTTTCATGTTGTATGATGGAGATAATCCAGTTCAAGGAGGAGTTTATATGACGTTAAAACCAGTATTTCGGTACGACATGACCATTGAGGAGATTGGCGTGGCAGGTAATCAGTATATCGAATCGGTGTGGAAAACATTATACGATTCGATGTTTGATGAGTTAACGATCGCTTTTCGTGAAATCGAGGATGCTGCCTATGGGCTTTATTTGGACCAATTGATGCCCGCACTATTTGATAGCCTTAAAGACGCCGGGTTCGAAGCAACGGAGCCCCTCAAGGAGCATGATTTCGTCATCGGGAAATGTTTGTTATTTCGCAATTCGCTTGAAAAATGGGGAACCGAGGAAGATAGGTCCAGAATTTTCTGGAACGTTATCCGTAGTACGAATGGTCAACAACCCATCGGAACTCTATTGACGGAAATCCCTCATTCTCATCTGAAATTCGACATTCCTAGGGCACCTGTATTATATTCGCTGAGCGAGCATGAGAGGGAACAAATTGCGCGAGGGATTCGACGAATCAAAGAATAATTTTACCTTCATCGTTTGGTTCCCTTTATAAAGTATATTCATACCGCCAATGGACAAGGCTAAAGGTTAAATAGTGCATAATCTTACGCGGGAGGACATCGCTTCTTGAAATTTGAATTTGGACGTTGCTTGCTGAATGAACGATTGATGGAATCCGGAAAGTCAGCGGAATGGCTTGCCAAAGACTTGCTTATTAAACCGGAACGAGTTTACGACTTTATCGAAAACAAAAGAGTGATGCCACTCAAAATTGCCATATCGATCGCTGATTCCATCGGTTGTGAAGTAGGTGCCTTGTATGAATTAATTCCGAACGAACATGAAGCAAAAAGAGAATAACGGAATAAATGGTAGGTGGCATTGAGGCTGTGAGGTGAAAATGCCAATAAAATGATGCCGATGGACATAAGCAAGGTCCCATTAAAAGTCGCTATTCGCGGCTTTTTTTGGCTGTGGGCAGCTAAAACGAAACGTGGAATGCGCCTAGAACCTGTAGAATACCGGGGAACCGGTGCAGCTATCGAGTAACCCTATCAGGGGACCAAACTAAGGGATATCATCTGCAACTTACGAAGTGGCTGCCGATCTAAAAACCAGGAGCTGCACAAATCTTCCCAACGCCGGCATAAAGCTGCGAATATCCATTGAACAACTCCAATGTTAGTCCCAAAGTCATGATAGGAAATCGAGTACTCAACTTTTCAGCAATGGGTTATAATTGTAGTAAATCCTGGATTGGCTGAGCCATTGAGAAGGGGAATCGACATGACGGTAAGTTATATGATAGATGGCATGCCGGTATTAAATAGCCATCATCTGGAATGGAAACACATTCAATACGTTAAGTGGAATAAAGTTGCCCCTCAGGAAAGCTACGTTGAATCCATGCCTTATTATTTGATTACCGTAAATTCAACCCCAGAACCAATTAAGGCGGTGTCTCGTTTCGAAGGGCGTGACAACGAGAGAGTGGCGAGAGTGGGTGAGACCGCTTTATTCATACCAGGCAATTTAGAATACTTTAGGTTGGAGAAAGTGGAGGCTTCTTTTAGTTGTATTATGCTGTCTCCTTCATTGGTTCATCAAGTGGCAACTCAAGCTGACTTGGAATTTGTAGGTCAAGATGAATTAACAAACAAAATATCTTTATATGATTCGAAACTATTTCAATTAAGTCAATGGTTAGAAGATGAAATCACTAACAACGGAGCAAGAGGGAAGTTATACGTCGAATCATTATCCAATCTGATGGCCCTTCACCTGTTGGAGATGAATAAAACTTCCCCTCATAAGCAGCTTTATGTTTCGAGAAAATTATCGGAACAACAGCTGGCAAGAGCCATTGAGTATATGAATGTCCATTTTGATCGGGATATTTCGCTTGAAGAATTGGCTAAACTGGTCAATTTAAGTCAGACACATTTGATTCGAATGTTTAAACAAACGACGGGACTAAGTCCTTATCAATACTTCTTACACTTAAGGATTGATAAAGCTAAGACGTTAATCAAGAGCCGTGAATTTACAGTAGGAGAGGTTGCAGTGATGCTCGGATTTACCGACCAAAGCCATCTGAATCGTCATTTTAAGCGAATTACAGGGTTTTCTCCAAGAGAATACATGTCAACTTGAATAGTTTAAGGATCATTAGCCACAATTCGTTGTGGTTATTTTCTTTTTCTACGAGTTACAGGATGGCAATTATGTACAAAAAGATGTTCGAATCTTACAATCCCGAAATCCGCAATTCCGCTATACTTTCAACAGGTGGTCAAATTGTATCACACAAAACAATTCAGGAGTTGATCGTATGAGAACATTTTTGATCCCTTTTTTCGGGAGTTAAAGGAGTGGTTTATGGTTGGTGAACATGGTCGGACAGCTCAAAAAGCTGTTGATAGACCGGTAAAATAAAGGGAGGGTACCTCATGACCATATTTTCGATTGTACTTCAAAGTTTATTGATCCTGTACTACCTCTTTTCAGGCTTTGCAAAAGTCATAGGCGCAAAATATTGGATCGATATTTTCAACACGCTTAGACTGCCTCAGTGGTTTCGTATCGTCGCCGGATTAGTCCAGTTAGTAGGTGCCATCGTGCTTATCATCGGCTACTGGGTTGAGGGGGCGGTCGCATGGGCCGGGATTTGGCTTGGAATTACGATGTTGGTAGCGGTCCTTGCGCATATAAGGGTTAAAGATCAGTTCGGCAAAACGGTGACACCCGTTGTGTTTCTTGTGTTCATCATCATATTAACCATGCTGAATGCAGACAATCTTTTGCTTTCCTTTGTATAAAATCATCATCCCATATTGTAAGCTTCTGAAAAAGAGTTTTGTGGTAGTGAAGACGGTAGTGGCGGGAGAGCGCATTCGCTGGCATCTATGAGGCTGATATTGCAATGAACCAAGCATTAAACCCACCATAGTTGGTGGGTTTTGTTTACACGAGATTATACTAATAAAGCGATGAGGTATTATTTCTTATCGCTTTTTGCTTTAGTGAAACGACAAGAGATTAGGGCAGTATAGCGAAAAAAGATTAGTAGGATGGATAATTTTGAAAGAAACTAAGGATAATTATGAATTTGAAAAAGACCATAGAAGCCGTTAATATTCATACAGAAGTGTGGTCGTTGATATTTCGTGCCCAAAAACTTGAAAATGAGGGGAGACGTACTCTCTCAGGTTTTGTCTTCATGGTCTCCACAGCCCTGAACATATTTATCTTGAAGATCATATGCTACTTTACGGATACTCCGAGTTTATTCAAATACTCTGAAATTACCTCAGCTTGTTTTACGGCGGCATTTATTTATATCGTTGTAGTAGGAATTGCAACCATTCCTTTTATCAAAAGAGACGGTACCTAATTGCTGAAGCTGGCCCTATTTGGAAATAGGACGAAAAGAAAATGGTAAAAAGCTACCCGGTCGATCTAACGAAAGGCACCATTTTGGTATTATATGGCAGAAGGCTTCGAGGAGAGAATCAGCTTCATAGTTCCATTGAAAGTCGCTATTTTAGCGGCTTTTTTGTATTATTTCGTTCTATCAATTGATCGTCGGTTTTCCGATCCTGATTCTGCTGGCGTTAGCCTTGAACGAGGTAAAGAGCGCATGGTTCAAAAATACCTACAACAGGCCACCGGCTCGGCCAAAAATCGACAAATCTCACTTACGCCGAGCGACGATCCGGACTTGTACAAGGCTTATTCCATGGGTAGACCGTTTCTCGCAGCCGGACTTGCTGAGGTTCGGACAGCAGGGGGTGATCATCACGCAGTACAACCTGATCGAAGAGCAAACCCCCACATTAAGGAAGCGCTGGAGAACAACGAATATTATAAGCCCATGACATCCCTAACCTGGGATCACAGCGAACGGACTTTTTGACTTTACTAGTAAGACGCGGAATGCGCCCCCATCATCTCCACAATACAAGATATCGCCTTCGCTGCCGCGGGGGAACATTTCTTAAAGGAAACTGATGCTAAAGCAATCGACCTCGAAGCTTCCGGGGATAGCGGACGGGCGACCAGACCTGAAGGAGCCGAGGCAAGGATCGTCTCCGGCAGGATGCTGACGCCGAGTCCGCTTCGAACGATCGCCATAATGGCGTGATCGTCCTCAATCTCGAACCGTACGCGGGGAACCGCGCGTTGTCCGTCAAACCATGCTCTCACAACTGTATCGCATCCTTTAGCGGGCATAATAAACGGTTCATCCGCAATATCCTGCAGCGATATCGCTGATTTCATGCTGTATTCATGACCAGCCGGTAAGATGCACATCAGCTGATCCCTTATGAGCATTGTGGTTTCCAGGCCATGTGAACAAGGCATATTCACGAATCCAAAATCTGCAGTCCCATCGGCGATCCAGCGCTCGATATCATGATAATGCCCGTCAAGCAGCCTGATTTCTATTAATGGGTACTTCTGCTGAAAACGGTTAAGAATATCCGGCAGCCAATGAAATATGCTCGTAAACGTGCCGATCGTAACGGTACCACTCATCAGCCCCTTGATCTGATCCGCTTCCTGCAGCATTTTTTTCTGTAAATGAAGCATTTCCTTCATATATTCCCAAAGCCGTTCTCCATCATGGGACAGCCGGACGCCTGACCGGCCCCGGGCGAGGATTTTGATACCCAATTCCTGCTCCAGACTAATGAGGGCACGGCTCACCGCCGACTGGGTTAAGTTCAGCTGCTCCGCCGCTCTGGTCAGATTCCCGGTCTCGACCACTTTCCCGAGAATTTCGTATTTCGCCAAGGTCATGTTGAGCACTCCTGTCATGAGAAATAATCATTATAACCATTTTAAACATTCATTTTATTTATTGTAAGAGGCTCGATATAATTCAAATTGAATTCATGATAAGGGGGAACAAGGATGGGAGCTATTGCAAAGACACCTGCACCGCCGTATTATGCGGTCATTTTCACTTCAGAAATGTCCGAAGGCGAGAACAGAGGGTACGGGAAGATGGGAGATAAAATGGTCGATCTGGCTTCGAAGCAGCCGGGTTTTCTTGGAGTCGAAAGCGTTCGGGGTACGGATGGAGTTGGGATTACTGTCTCTTATTGGGAATCGCTCGAGGCGATCAAGGCATGGAAGGAGAACTCCCTGCACAGGGTGGCTCAAGACAAAGGAAAGAGCGAGTGGTATGCAAGGTTCGGCTTGCGGGTGAGTAAGGTCGAAAGAGACGACTATATGAATATTTGACTCTCGTATAATTACATTGGCAAGTATTTAATTAACTTTTTAAAGGATGTGCGAATTTGTTTGATTTTCTAGACTATTCTCTTTTGCCTGCATTTATATTAGCGGCATTTATAGTTTGTATCACCCCGGGTCCGGATATGGCATTTGTTATCAGCCGGAGTATTTCACAGGGGCGCAGGCATGGGATTGCAACAGCAATTGGTATTCAAATGGGAACGTTAGTACATATCCTTTTAGCGGTTCTTGGCCTCTCAGCGATATTAATGACATCAGTTTGGGCCTTCTTAATAATTAAGTACATGGGTGCAATTTATTTACTCTATTTGGGCATTCAAACGCTGAGAAATAGAGAGGGAATTCATGTTACATCAAATAATATAAGAGTTAGTATATATAAAGCATTTTGGGAAGGAGCGTTAACGGATATTTTTAATCCTAAAGTGGCTTTATTCTTCTTAACATTCATTCCACAATTTATAAATCCGGATACTTCTAATATAAATAGTCAATTTATCATTTTAGGCATAATATTAGGCATTATTGGACTAACGGTTGATATTTCAGTAGCACTCATTGCAAGTTTGTTCGGTAATTTTTTATCCAGAAACAAAGTTGCTCTTTGGTGGCAGCAAACAATAAGTGGAGTTACACTGCTTGGATTAGGTACATGGCTAGCACTAGAAGGTAAAATGAATAAGTAGAAGGTGGCAGAAAAAATAGCAAAATCCCGCTCAATTACAGATTATTCGATGACTGTTAGTCTAGCTGAATCCACGTCTGTCGCTTATTTGAGCCCCGAAATGGAGACAAGAATTTGCAGTCATAAACGTCGAGATTGCTCATAAGTGATTCGATCTCGATGTTACAAATCAGAGCCCTGCATCGTTATATGTGCATAACGGAACAGGGAGTTGAGGAAGAATGAGCGGTTTGACATGAGTTGATTTCGGAGAGAGCTAGCATCTCTTACCTTGATACTGTCATCATCCTAATTTCAAGAGCAGGAAAATTTTCCAGAAAAACCAGGAGGGAATATAAATGGCAGATGTACTATTCATTAAAGCTAATGATCGTGATCAATCCGTCAGCATAAAGCTCTACGACGCTTTCGTAAATGCTTACCGGGCGAAAAACCCTGGCGACAATATTACGGAATTGGACCTGTTCGAAGTGGAGCTGCCTTATTACAATGGCGAAATGTTTTCGGGCATTATCAAGCTTGCCAGCGGCGGTGAACTAACGGCCGAGGAACAAAAAGCAGTCCAAATCGCTAATCGCTACACAGATCAATTTATCGCAGCAGATAAAGTCGTAATCGCGTTCCCGCTTTGGAATTTTACGATTCCGGCTCAATTGCTCACCTACCTGTCTTATCTTAGCCAACCGCGGAAAACATTCAAGTACACAGCACAAGGTCCGGTAGGATTGCAAAGTGAAAAGAAAGTGGTGCTCCTTAACGCACGTGGCAGCGTTTACTCTGAAGGCCCGCTGGCTGAAAAGGAGATGTCGGTTAATTACGTAAAAAGCATGCTCGGTTTTTGGGGAATCACAACGATTGAAACGGTTGTCGTAGAAGGCCACAATCAATTCCAAGACCGCGCCCAGCAAATCATTGAAACCGGATTGACTGAAGCAGCAAAAGTAGCATCTGGATTTTAATGCACTACAAGCATCACACTATACCGCCATCTCAGGCGGTATAGTGATCTATCGACCTAACCTACAAAGAATAGCAAAGGATGAGAAATATATATGATCTTAGTTACAGGTGCCACAGGCTCTGTAGGCCGTGAAGTGGTGCGGTTGCTGCACCAGGACGGTTATAGGGTGCGGGCGGTCAGCCGTGATCCCGAGAAGGCGAATTTTCCTGTAGAAGTTGAGGGGGTGGCCGGAGATCTAACGAAGCCGGAGTCACTTTTATCCGCATTTGACGGCGTGGAAAAAGTATTTTGGATGTTACCGCTAGCCGCCGACTTTAACTTCCCGCGGATCGCCCAGCAGTCCGGGGTTCGGCATATCGTATTGCTCTCAGCGGCAACCGTTGAAGTTGGGGTACAAAATGCCATTGCGCGACTTCACTTAAATGCCGAGCAGGCAGTCCGGGAATCGGGCGCATCCTGGACAATCCTGCGGCCGAGCGGCTTCATGACCGATGCGCTCCGATGGACAGATTCGATCAGGTCCGAGGGGGTTGTCCGGGTACCGTTTGGCGACCTCAGCATTCCAGTGATCGATTCGCGGGACACTGCTGCCGTCGCCGCAAAAGCGCTAAGCACTGACGGACATGAAGGGAAGGTTTATACGTTAACCGGACCAGAATCGCTAACTCGTCGGCAACAAATGCGAATACTTGGCGAGGTTTTGGGGCGAGAAATCGGGTTTGAATCGATCACAGACGATCTCGCACGTGAACAGTTACTTCGACATATGCCTCCGGAAATGGTGGAAGCTCTCTTTGATCTGTCTAAACAAGGTCAACGATTCTCTAAAGTGCTTCCTACAATGGAAGAAGTAACCGGCCGGGCACCTCGCACCTTCCAACAGTGGGTGACCGATCACTCCGAAGCTTTCCTGTAGTGGTGAGCCTGCGAGAAAATTCAGCAATGTTGCATGGGAAGCGGGCATTATTATTTGCAATCCGGAAAAGGTGAGAATGTGTATGGAGGAATTGTTTGATCAATATAAAGCGCTTCTGTTCACGCTGGCGTATCAATTGACAGGTTCTACAGCAGATGCTGAGGATGCGGTGCAGGATGTGTTTTTTAAGGCGTGCGACATTCAGCCCGAGCGATTGAAGGAGCCGAGAGCGTATTTGTGCAAAATGGTAACCAATCGCTGTCTTGATCTGCAGAAGTCGGCTCGGAGAAAGAGGGAAGTGTACGTCGGCCCCTGGCTTCCCGAACCGATTCGGACACCGGAGGAGGATATGGTCGATAAGGTCGTCCGTCGCGATATGCTATCGTATGCCATGCTAGTATTGCTTGAGCGGTTGACTCCGACGGAACGGGCGGCGTTCGTCTTGCGTGAGGCACTTGGATTCGAATATCCCGAAATAGCCGAACTACTCGGCAAGCGAGTAACGAATTGCCGTATGCTGGTGAGCCGGGCAAGAAGCAAGTTGGGAATATCCGAGGAAGAGCAGGTCGCCGCCGAAGCAGTCGATTTGGATTGGGTTAGCCGATTCCTCACATCCCTTGAGCAAGGGAACGTCGATCACGTACTGTCCCTACTGAGTGAAGATGTCATCCTCGTTACCGACGGAGGTGGAAAGGTAGTCGCGGCTACTTCTCCAATACAGACTCGCGATCAAGTGGCCCTAATCTTAGCCGGGGCGCTCCATGCGCTAAAGTCTCAGGGCAGCGTACACGCCGAGTTTAGCCCTTTGAACGGTGAGACAGGTATCGTACTACGCGCTGAGGGCAGAACAGCAGCCGTTATATTTTTACAACACCGACGTGGAAAGTTTGAGAGAATCTATGTCGTTAGAAACCCGGATAAGCTTACGCATGTTTAGCCGGTAGCTGTGTCTGCGGAGATAATATAACAATCCTTGAAAGTCGCACTCTATGCGGCTTAACTAAGCTAACGGGAGGACTATAGCTAATACAACGGCAGCCGGACAAGAGCGTGAATGCCTGCAAGCTGGCCCATTATTTCCTTTACTTAAGCGAGGATCGAGGCGTATAATTCGATAAGGCATCGGAGTGAGAAGAGGGGAACTAATTATGAACAGTGGGTTGGTTAACGCTATTATCGCGTATATCATGTGGGGAGTTCTCCCGCTTTATTGGAAGTTGTTTGACGATGTGCCGGCAGGCGAAATTCTATCACATCGGGTTGTCTGGTCATTCGTCTTCATGGGTATTCTCGTCGCCCTCCAGCGCCGCTGGGGTGACATAAAGAGGATTGCGGCTAGTCGTTCGCTCTTGATGTCGCTTGCCGCCAGCGGACTACTGATCGCTGCTAATTGGCTCATCTTCATCTGGGCGGTCAACAACGGTCATGTTGTCGAGACAAGTCTCGGCTATTATTTGAACCCGTTGCTCAACGTACTATTAGCGGTCGTTTTTCTTCGTGAGAAGCCAAACCGCGGCCAATGGTTAGCGATTGCCATCGCTGGTGCCGCGGTGCTCATCATCGCCATCGACTACGGTCGGTTCCCGTGGGTCGCTATTTCGCTGGCCGTGTCGTTTGGCTTGTACGGTCTCGCGAAGAAGAAGATCGCGCAAGACGCTTCTGTGGGCTTGTTGTCAGAGACGGCAGTAGTCCTGCCCGTCGCGCTCGGCTACTGGATCTATTTGGCCGTCGTGGGAAAGACGACGGCATGGACGCTGCCTGCGCCTATGTTCGTCGAGCTGCTTCTCTCCGGCGTGGTTACGGCACTGCCGCTGCTCTTCTTTGCGCGGGCGGCCGCCCGGATGACTCTGTCCACGCTTGGCTTCGTACAGTACATCGGGCCGACGATCATGCTGTTACTGAGCATATTCGTGTTCAAGGAATCGGTCTCGCCGGTTTTACTCATCGGCTTCGCACTCATTTGGACAGCGCTCGTCGTATACGCTACGGCATCGGTTCGCAGCACAAAAATTGCGAAGGCAAGCTGACGGCACAGGTACCTCGGTACCATCATACAGGCCATTTCCGTTCAATGCGACGGAAATGGCCGTTATCCGTTTGAGGTGTAATCTGGCATACTTGAGCTCAACAACTTTTTTGCGGCCATACCTATATTGAATTTAGCTAACGTGCAACGATAGCCCCATAAAACAGCGGCAGTTTTAGGACTTAATTTTCTCGTCCAAAGCTGCCGCTGTTTCTGTTTTGCCGTTAGTTTAATACTAGTTTTTGCGATGTTTGACGATTTTGTAATTCGAAAAGCTGATTGGAGCGGATTCTGCGGGCGGGAGCGGATAAGATCGGGATCAATACGGCAGCGGTTCTCTCCCTGGATATAAGGTTTTTCCTCTTCGGTGGCAAGTATGTCGATTTTGTGCGGTATGGCGTTCAGAAGCTCCGTCAACCCTCCGATATGATCCAAGTCATGGTGGGTTAAAATGATTTTTTTGAGTTTGTCCAAGGGGATCCCGGCTTGAGCCATTACTTCTTGAAAAACGGGCAACCGGTAGGGAATACCGGCGTCGATCAAGACAACCTCCCGATGGTCCCAACTGTTGGAACGTTTGGAGTACCAGCTCATTGTCATTTCGATAACTTGTTTGGTAGGCAATAACTTCATTATTGAACAAATCTTTTATGGCGGACAGATACAGCCAGAATTCCCCTACACGGTATTGCGTGATATCGGTAACCCATTTCTGGTTGGGCGCCTCTGCTTGGAAATCCCGTTTCAATAAATTTTTAGCTACGCGTCCTTCAGTAGAAAAAACGTAGTTACAACGATGCTTCCGTCGAATACGAGAGCGTATACCTAACACCTGCATGAGCCGAAGCACTTTCATATGATTCATCCAGACCCCATGGTCTTGCAGCAAGAACAACTGGAGCTGGCGGTAACCGTAAACACCATTGTAGTGCTTATAAACCTTCATCACGAGCGCTTTATCTTCTCGATCGCGATCTAGTTTCTTTCGCTTTAAAAAAGCGTAGTAGCCACTTCTGGAGACACCAAAGATCTTACAGAGTGTGCTGACCGGGTAGTCTTTGGCAGCCTTCTCTATCGTTAGATATCTATACGTTTCATCTCCTGCATCCAGATTTCCAAGCACTTTTTTAATATTTTGATCTCCCGTTCGAGCGCTTGTACGTATCTGTTCTGGTCGATATATTCCTTACGTCGCCCCCGCTGATCCACAAGTCCAAACTCGCCCAGTTCCTTATACTTCTTCATCCATACTTTTAGACGATGTCTGTCAGCAATCCCAAACCGCTCCATGATCTTGCGATAGGTACACCCTTCCATTAGGTGAAGGCGTACCGCCTCTAACTTCGTCTCATAAGTGACACGCGAAGCTGCCGGTGCCCGCTAAAGTCCCTGGTCCATTCCCAAACTGTGTCGGAAAAGACCAGAAATAAAAGGATCGACCTCTACTCCCTCTGGGCCGCCTTCCCTACAATAAGAGACAAGACAGAGAAAAGTAGGTGGAGATCGTGAACAAACGCAGCGGAGGAGAAGGAACCCTCCTAGACGCCGGCCGACGGCGTTGGAAGCTGATTAGAGGCAACTTGGATATGTATTTGCTGCTTATACCGGGTCTGATGTTTTTGTTATTGTTCAAATACACGCCGATGTACGGGATCATCATTGCCTTCCAGGATTTCAACATCTTCGGCGGCATATCCGGCAGCGAGTGGGTAGGGATGGCGCAGTTCGAAAGGTTGCTGCAATCGGATGAATTCCTGCAAGTGCTAGTTAATACGCTGCTCATCAGCTTGTACAAAATAACGATTTTATTCCCGATTCCGATCGTCATCGCGCTTATGCTCAATGAAGTACGGCGCATGTTCTTCAAGCGGGCAATCCAGACGATCATTTATTTGCCGCATTTTCTTTCCTGGGTCATTATTTCGGGGTTGTTCCTCAACATCCTGTCACCAAGCGGCGGCATCGTGAACGAAATCATCCGTTCGTTCGGTGGAGAGCCGATCTCGTTTTTTACTGACAACAGCCTGTTCCGCAGCTTGGTTGTCTTCACGGCCGGGTGGAAGGAAATCGGCTGGAACGCTATCGTATTTATCGCCGCGATCGCGGGCATCGAGCAGGAGCAATACGAAGCCGCAGCCATCGACGGAGCGGGGCGGATCAGACAGATGTGGTCGATCTCGCTGCCGGGCATGCTGCCTACCATCGTGTTGATGTTCATCCTGCGGATCGGCAGCCTGCTGGAGGCGGGGACGGAACAGATTTTGACCATGTATAATCCGCTCGTGTATGAGACCGGGGACGTCATCGGCACCTATGTGTACCGGATGGGACTCGGCCAGCAGGATTACAGCTTCAGTACGGCGGTTGGCCTATTCAATTCAGCGGTCGGATTCCTGCTAATCGTCATCGGCAACATGCTCAGCCGCAAATTCCTGAATCGCAGCATCTGGTAAAGGAGGAACGACCATGTATAGGAAAACCGTCAAAGATGTTATGCTGGATGGCTCTATCTACGTTGTGCTTATTGCGATGGGGCTTATTACACTGCTTCCGTTTGTAAACGTATTTTCCAAGTCGATCAGCGAGGAGTGGGCCATCCTGTCGGGCCAGGTCGGAATTTTCCCTGTCGGGTTTCAGCTCGACACGATGAAATTCGTTGTCACGAACAGCCAGTTTCTAAACTCGCTATGGATATCGGTGCTGATTACGGTCATCGGTACCCTCGCGTCGCTGCTCATTACGGCGCTGACCGCTTACCCGTTGTCCAAACGCGAGCTTCCCGGCATGGGCATCATCATCATTTTGTTCATCTTCACGATGATGTTTAACGGGGGAATCATCCCCAACTATCTGCTCATCCGCGAGCTGGGCCTCATTAACCATTTAGGCTCGCTCATTCTACCGGCGCTCATCAGCGTATTCAACATGCTGGTCATCAAGAGTTATTTCGAGAGCTTGCCGGCCAGCCTGGAGGAATCCGCCAAGATCGAAGGCGCGAGCAATTTGACGGTTCTGTTCCGTATCATTTTGCCGCTAAGCGGTCCCGTGCTTGCGACGATTGGTCTGTTTTATGCCGTTTATTATTGGAACGACTACTTCAACCCGATGCTGTACATCAACAGCTCGTCGCTGAAGCCGTTGCAATTGTACCTGCAGGACATCGTCATGAACGCCGATACATCTTCGGCGCTTGATAAGACGGCCGACGATCTGATGAACGTGCCCGCGGAAGGCGTCCGGTCAGCAACGGTCATCGCATCCACGATCCCGATTCTGCTCGTATATCCGTTCCTGCAGAAATATTTTATCAAAGGCGTGCTCATCGGTTCCGTTAAAGGTTGATTGCGGCCATGTAAGGCAGCTTCCGAAGGCATTAACTTTACCCGCAATGCGATGCACGTCATGGCATGACTTCAGGTACCGGAGTATCGCCCCGTCATCGGGACGTTGTGGGGAGATTAATGATATAGATTATACTAATTGCAGGAGGGTCTCATTATGAAAAAAGCATTGAAACTTATGACTGTCATGGCCATGTCTGCGCTTCTGGTTATGACGATGGCTGCTTGTTCCGGCAACGGAACGAACACGGGCAACGAAGCGACGACCAAACCGGATGCGGAGAAGCCAGTCTTAAAGCGACTGAACGTATGGCAGAACGAAGAATACAATGCATACCCGGTAGCCAAGCTGCTCGAAGAAAAAACGGGCTACAAAGTGCAATACGATATGCTGCCTCAAGACAAGTGGGCGGAGAAGCTGAACCTGATCATGTCCTCCGGCGAAGCGTATGACATCGTCACTTCCTATAACGACATGGCCTTGTATTCGGATTATGCGCAGAAGGGTGCGCTCGTCGACCTGACGCCGCTCATCGACGAATTCGGCCCAAATATTAAGGCGGCTATAAAGCCGGAATCATTGGAAGCGCTTAAGGTAAATGGCAAGCTATATGCACTCCCGGTAACCGTGACGTACGATATCAACAGCTCCATTCTCATCCGTACGGATTGGCTCGACAAGCTGGGTCTGTCCATGCCGACGACGACCGAAGAGCTGACGAACGTTCTAACGCAGTTCAAGGAGAAGGACCCAGGCGGCAACGGCGACCGCAATGTGCCGCTTACGATCAAGGGCGACCAATCGATGATTGACAACCTCGTAGGCGCGTTCGGCATCGCCAACACATGGAACGACGTAGACGGCAAGCTCGTGCCGCGTGTCATGGACCCGGCATTTAAGGATTATGTCTCTTACGTAGGCAACCTGTATGAGAAAGGATTGATCGACCGAGAATTCGTAGCCAACAAGGACGCTACGGCGAAGGAGAAATTCGCAAGCGGCGTGGCCGGCGCCATTGTCGTTCACTGGGCGGACATTCCGGCCATCTCGGATTCGCTTGCGAAGACCAAGCCGGAGGCCAAATTCGCTTTCGTGCCGGCGCTTAAGGGCCCTAACGGTGAAGCCGGCTTCGCGGCAAACGCCGGATTTGACCGTCTGACGTACATCCCGAAAGCATCAACGCATCCGGAAGATGCGATCAAATGGATCAATGCAAGCCTGGAGCCGGAAACGTTCAAAAATATGGCGATCGGCGTGGAAGGCACGCATTATAAAATAGTAGACGGAGCATACGAGCCAATCCAGCCGATCTTCACCGACGAGCGCAACCTGGCTAATAACTACATGGCGGGCACGGATGAAGAAAACTATCCGCAATACTGGCAAGCGCGCGTTCGCAA
The DNA here is from genome assembly GCF_015326965.1 of Paenibacillus sp. JZ16. Classification (NCBI taxonomy): domain Bacteria; kingdom Bacillati; phylum Bacillota; class Bacilli; order Caryophanales; family Paenibacillaceae; genus Paenibacillus; species Paenibacillus sp. JZ16. The sequence continues at coordinate 879,920 of NZ_CP017659.1, read as the reverse complement.
AAACCCGGTTATGTTCGAAGCGTTTAACTTCCTCAACAACGAGCAGCCTGCCGAAGTGAAAATCAAAAACGTTCTCGGTCTTGCTCCGTACATGCAGCAATATTCGAAGACGAATCAGCAATTGAGCACAATGGTTGGCGACTACACGGTCAAACTGATTGCCGGCGCGGAGTCCATCGACGGCCTTGCCGACTTTCAATCCAAATTTATGTCTGCGGGCGGGGAAGCGGCTTCAAAGGAAATTAATGACTGGTACGCAACGACTAAATAAAAACAGGATAAGCGGTGGTGATCCTTTTTTGCGCACACCGCTTCTTCTATCTAAGGGAGAGATCACTATGAATAATGCAGTGTATTCGTTCGAACGTCACGTGAAAACCCATACCAAGGCGGACGTCGTCGTCATCGGAGGCGGACCTGCGGGGACAGCCGCTGCCATTGGCGCGGCCAGACGCGGCAAACAAGTGATCTTGCTGGAGAAGTCCGCTCAGCTCGGCGGGATGGGGACGCTTGCCAACGTAAGCGTGTTTATGCCTGTCGGCAATGTGACCGGCATCTACCGCGAGATCGTCAAGGAGATGCTGGCCGACTATCTGCCCGCCGGCCACGACGAATCGATCGCGCCGCAATATTCGCCATTTTTGCTACGCCAATACTTGAATGACAAAATGAAAAAGGAAGGCGTATCGGTCTACTTCCATTGTGAATTCGTTGGCACGATACGCAGCGGCAGCGGGATCGGTGCGGTTATCGTATCGACGCGCGAAGGCCTAAGAGCGATAGAAGGTGATGTCATCATCGATTGCACGGGCGACGCGCGAGTAGCCATCGACGCGGGTGTGCCTTACCGCTCGGGCCGCGAGTCTGATGGACTCACGCAGCCGATGACACTTATGTTTACGATGCAGGATACGGGAAAGCCAGTAGAGAAGATACTTCCGGATGGCTGTTATTATTACGAGGAGGTATCCGACCTGCCGCAGGGGCGCAGGTTATATTGGAAGCAGCGCGACGACGGCGTGTTGCTGATTAACATGTCGCGCGTCAAGGCGAACGGAGCCGATATGGAGCAAGTCAATTACGCGGAGACCGAAGCGCTTAAGCAGGTGTTCTCCATTGCGCATTATTTGCAGAGAACGGGCTTCGAGACATATGCCATCGCACACATCGCTCCGCAGACAGGTGTTAGGGAGACCAATCAAATCGAAGGGTTATACACGTTGACCGAACAAGATGTTGTAAGCGGTACGCGTTTCCCGGATGTGGTCGCCCAAACAAATTACGAGATCGATATTCATAGCCCGGACGCGGGCAAGACAACCGACGAGCGCCGCGTCGACGGCTACGATATACCGTATCGCACGATGGTGCCTGTAGGCGATATCGATAACCTGCTCGTTGCGGGCAGATCGATCTCCGCAACGCATGTCGCCATGTCCTCGATGCGCGTCCAAGCGACTTGTTACGCGCTGGGTCAAGCAGCGGGCATTGCGGCCGCAATCTCCCTCGAAGACGGCGTGTCCGTTCGCGAAGTAGACATCGACAAGGTGCAAGCCGAGCTTGCCAATCAAGACGCTAGACTGTTAGGCCGATAAATTAGGAGAAGGGAGATGGCGGGCGATGTATCGATTGCTTATCGTGGATGACGAACCGGCGGTCCGGGCGGGCCTGCGCACTTATTTCGATTGGGCTGCTTACGGAATTGAAGTGGCGGGCGAAGCGGATGACGGAGACGTGGCTCTCGAGATGATCACCCGTGATCAGCCCGATCTTATACTCACGGATGTCCGGATGCCGACCATGGACGGCATTACAATGTCGCAGTGTATCTCGGCCGAATATCCTTCCATTAAGATCATATTCGTCAGCGGGCACGACGACGCCGATTATCTCAAGTCGGCAATGAAGGTCAGCGCGGTCGACTATATATTCAAGCCGGTTAATTTGCAGGAGCTGAGTACGGTCATTGAACGCGTCGTTGCCGATCTGGACGCGGAGAGCTCCGAACGGATTCATAAGCAGGAGCTGCTTGTTAAACTAAAGGAAGGTATGCCGCTCCTGCGTGAGAAGTTCCTGCTCTCCATGATCAGTGAGGGTGCGCCGAAGTCGGAATTGGCGGAGCGGGTATCGTTTCTGGGACTGAATTTGCCCGTGGACGCCTCCTATTGGGTGATGGTTGTCTCCGTGGATGATCTTGCCGATGTGATGGCCAGCCGTTCCGAGCGCGACCGCCAGCTGCTGTGGTATTCGGTGCTGAACGTCTACGAGGAGCTGCTGGATACGCATATGCGAGGGTATGCCTTCGAGCATCGTACCGGCGAATTTGTAGGCGTCCTGCAGGGATCGGAGCCCGGCGGCGATTCAGCAACCGAAGCGGCGGAGGCATTGTTTGCGCTGGCCGGCGATCTTCGCTCCAATCTGGAGCGCTGGCTCAAGATCGGCGTGACGATCGGCATTAGCGATCTGGCAGGCGGCTTATCCGGACTGGCGCCAGCTTACAAGCAAGCCCGCGAAGCGGCCGATTACAAGTGGTACCTCGGCAAAAACCGTATCATCACAATGGACAGTCTGGAGGGGGCGGTGCCGGAGGACGGCGCCATGCGCAGATACGATTTTGAGCTTAACGAGAAGCTGATCTCCGCACTTAAGGCGGACGATGAGGACAAGATTAGCGAAGCCGTGGAGATGATTTTTTCCAGCTTGTCCTACACCCGCCCGGACGGCCTGAAGTACGGCCGCAATCTGTGCATGCAGCTGGTGCTTGGGATTGGACAGCTGCTCATGGAGCTTGGCGCGGGGGACCCCGATCTGGAAATCATGGAAGCAGAGCTAACGGAGGCGTTGTACGCGAAGGAGACGTTAAAGGATTTGCGGGGGCTGATCGAATCGTATCTGGCGACTGTCAGCGAACACATCCGGGAGAAGCGGACTGGCAAGGTGGCAAACGTCATTGAGCGAGTACGCGGGTATATCGATCAGAACTACGCTAACGGCGGGCTTACCGTGGCCGATATCGGCAAGGCGGTCTATTTGTCTTCCACGTACGTCAGTCTCCTGTTTAAGCAAGAGACGGGACAAACCGTCGGCGAATATTTAACCCAGGTGCGAGTGGACAAAGCGAAGAATCTGCTGCGCGATCCGCAGTACAAGTTCTATGATATTTGCTACGCGATCGGATATACCGACCCCAGTTACTTCACAAAGCTGTTCAAAAAGGTGACGGGTGTTACACCTAGCGCGTACCGGGATTCTCATGCGTAGAGCCTGGAACGTTGTAACAGGCCTGCTTTCGCCGCTGTGCCAGCCAGCGGCGATTCGCCGTTTCTCGATCCCCCGTTCTTGGTTAATCGCGTATCTGCTGCTCATTGTGCTTCCGGCGGGCATTTTCTTGTATGGCTATTACGCGCGTTCTGCGGATATTCTGAGGGGCGAGGTCATCCGGACGATGCAGCAAGCGCTTAAGCAGGCCGGGAGCAATCTCTCCTACCGGCTGGAGCGCATCGAGGATATAAGCGACGCCGCTTTCATGAACGCAAACCTGCATTCGTACTTATCGATTAATTCGGATGATCAGTCCATCGGTACACAGATCAAGGTGATTGAGGATTTGAGGTATTTGGTCGAGACCGTACAGTCTAATGCTGACGTGTTCCATGTTCGGGTGTTCGTGGACAAATCTAAGTTGTATGCGGAAGAGAGAATCAATTTCTTCACGCTGGATAGCTTGATGGTTAGACCGTGGTTTCATTCCATCATCGATGGAAACGGCGGAATCGTATGGACGGGCGTTTATGAGGAGTCGTATCTCGGTGCGCCCAATGAGACGATATTATCTGCTGCGCGTATGCTGCGGGATCCCGATGATTATGACAAAGTGTCCGGTGTGCTCATGATCGACGTCCGTCAAGACATCCTCTCCACTATTCTATCTGAGCTGCAGTTCGCCCCGGGCACAGCGGTATACCTTGTTGCTGAGGATGGCGCAATCGTTTATCACCCTGATGCGGCGCTTATCGGCACGGCGGTTGAACCTCACATGCTGGATGCGCTGAACGAGGGGGCGGAAGGAACAGAGTCGCTTCTGCTGAACAATGTACAAAGCGATGTGTTGTATACGACGCTTGACCCGACGGGCTGGAAGCTTGTCGCCCAGGGAACGGAATCCCAGCTGTCGCCGGCTACGCAGCGACTGACAAAGCGGTCAGAGTGGCGCTCGCTGATCGAATATGTCGCGTTGTTCCTGATCCTTCCGTTTGTCCTTCTGGCGATTATCGTGAGGGGAATGAATCGGCGCGTCAACCACGTGATCACTGTCATCCGGAAGGAAGGCAAGGAGGGCAAGGATGCGATTGACGGTCTACATGAGTTACCGGCGGTTAATGGTGACTTCCATATGCTGGAGCGAAGCGTCGACCACCTGATCCTGCGTGTGCGTACGCTCGTCGAAGAAAACTACACAGCCGAGATTCGCGAACGGGAAGCCCAACTGTCGGCGCTGCAGGCGCAGATCAACCCACACTTCCTTTACAATACGCTGGATACGATCAACTGGATCGCCATCGGTAAGGGCGCGACCGACATCAGCATGATGATTGACAGTCTCGCGAAGTATTTCCGCCTGAGTCTCAATAAAGGCAATACCATCGTAAGCGTGACGGACGAGCTAAGGCTGGCAGAGGTATATCTCGAAATTCAGCAGAGCCGCTTCTTCGGCTCGTTCGACTTCAAAGTGGCAGCGGGGGATGAGTTGGAAGCATATCGTATGCCTAAGCTTATTTTGCAGCCGATTGTCGAGAACGCATTGCTGCACGGCATACGTAAGGCGAAGGACCGGAAGGGACTTATCAATATTACTGTGGAGTTGGATCAAGGTGACATCGTTTTCGTGATTTCGGATAACGGCATCGGCATGGACGAGGAGCTGTCCCGCCGTCTGCTGACGGAGGAGCGAGTCGGCTCTGGCGATCATTCGGGCAACGGAAACTCCTACGGCTTGTTTAACGTGAACGAGCGGATCAAGCTGTACTCTGGCGAGGGGTATGGCCTGAGCGTCTCGTCGAAGCTCTGTGTAGGTACCTCCGTCACCGTCCGGATGAAAGCAGAGCTTGCGACCTCCCGGAATTCATGAAGTTTAGCTGCACAAAGTATCCCAGGCTAAAAAGAGGCTGAATCATGAAGTCGCTATGAAAATGACTTACGAGATTGATACTAGTAGAGATGTAGAAGGCTGGTTCGGAGCCATTCCGTATTAATTTTTGGACTGATTTTTATTATGTTCGGCTCAATATGGACTAATTGTGATGTCGGTGTACATAAACATGGTCCTTTTGAAAGTCGCTATTTTAGCGGCTTTTTTGTTTTATCGGTATAAGTTCTTGTCCCGATTGCCGTAAAGGCCGGTTACCGGATAGATAAGTAAAAGTTGATTTCGCTAATTTGGAGTTGAATGTTGTTGTTTCGCTCTCACTATTATATAATGAGTGAAATTTCATTCATTAAAAAAGGGGGGAACTGTTTGCCACGCAGCAAGGAACAGTTTGAAGAAATGCGCAATGTTACTAGGGAAAAAATCCATTCAGCCGCGATGCAGTTATTTGTTAATCAAGGTTTTGGCTCGACGAATGTTCAAGATATTGCGGATACAGCTGGCATTAGCATTGGGCTGCTGTATCGTCATTACAAAAACAAGGATCAGTTATTTAACGAGTTGGTTGCTTACGCGGTTGCAGGATTGAAACGCAATATTACATTCTTTGAATCCGACCAATCCCCTAAAAAGTTGATGGCACAGTTTGTCGACGAAGTCTACACGGACATGATCAGCGGGGAGGAACTAACCCATCTACTGATCCTTATTAATCAATCTCTATTAGCTGGAGCCGCCACAGCCTCGAAACATTATGAACAGATCCTCCAGGTAAATGCCAGGCTGCTTGATTCTACGGCACAGCTCATTCGAAAGGGGCAAGAGCGCGGGGAATTTCACTCGGGTGATGCGCAGGAAATGGCAGCTCTTTTTTATGCGTCAATTCAGGGATTGGCTCAGATGAAAGTATTACTAAAGAGCAACTTTACCATGCCCTCTCCATCTATCCTCACCGCATTTCTATTTAAGGAAAGGGAGTGACCAAACCATGATTAACGTGGTTAAAGCTGATCAGGCCGAGTTTGATGTGAGGCGAGGGATATCTGAAATATTCGCAGAGGGATTCACACAATGGCTAGGGTTTTTCTCCAAGGATCCTAAGAAGATTGCTGCAGCGTTCGCTCATATGTTCGCTCTGGATCAATTTTATGTGGCTTTATACAAGGGACAAGTGATCGGGATGGCTTCTTGCACGGATGGAACTTCACTCTCGGTTAAACTTGATACAAAGGAGCTTCGCAAACATTTAGGCATTTATAAAGGAAGTTTAGCTGGTATTTTCCTGAAAAAAGAATTTGAAACTCCCTTTGTTAATCCTTCACCTGGTGTAGGCTCAATCGAATTCGTAGGAACAGCTGCCGAATTCAGGGGGCAAGGTATTGCTTCTCAAATGATTCGTCATATCCTTGAGGATACACCTTATGAGGCTTACTTGATTGAAGAAGTTGCTGATACCAATATCCCAGCCATGAAACTCTATTCTAAATTAGGTTTTGAAGAATATAAACGCAGGCAAATACCTATGAAAAGGGCAAAGAAGATCGGGATCAACTACCTTATATCATTGAAATATTCGAAATAATGCAGATTAGAAAAAGCCGAAAATAAATCATGATATAATATGTTAAAATATTGGAGGCCAGAAATATGGATATATCTATCCGAAACGCTCACCAAGATGACTACGAGTCTTTGTTACCTTTGTTTAGGCAGGTTCATGATCTCCACGTTTTTGAAAGACCCGATTTGTATAAAGAAAACTCAACACCAGTCGGGAAGGAATTTTTCTTAAGCCAGCTAATTGATCACAAACAGCATATTTTTGTTGCTACCATAGGCTTAGAGATAATCGGACTAGTAGTGACGAAGGAAGAAGACATAACGGAAAATTCATTTGTAAATGCGAGAAAGCTATTATATGTAAATAGTTTGTGTGTTTCCGAAACGTATAGAAATAAGGGAGTGGGAAAGAGACGTATGCAATATGTTATTGATTTCGGAGGAAGCCTGAAAGTCGATAGTATTGAATTAGGGGTATCGGAGAACAATGCTTCTGCATATTCGTTTTATACATCATTTGGAATGACAACGAAGAGTAGAAAAATGGAGTTTAGGTTGAACTAACGGACGGGTGACCTTAGCTTGATAAATAACTACAACGCGGCTGCCGGATGGATCGGAAGCCGCGTTTTGCTAACAATAACGCAACGGACAGAAGCTGACTGCGTCTAATAGCTGTTTGGAGAAAAATGAAAGGAGTTGAATGAGAAAGATGACAGCATCATTTTCACATAAGCCCGAAGGATACGAATGTCCATTTTGTCGTATTTGGGGTATCGAGCGACCTAATCAGGGAACAAAACAAAGGGAAATCATCTATCAGAATGAAAAGGTAACGGCATTTATCGCGAGCAAATGGTGGCCAAACAATAAAGGGCATGTTCTTGTTGTTCCTAATCAACATTTCGAGAACATCTTTGAACTCCCTATGGATTACGCTGTGGAAATTCACCGCGCGGCTCAGCTTACAGCATTTGCAATGAAAAGTACATATGGATGTGATGGAATATCTACGCGGCAACATAATGAACCTGCTGGCAATCAAGACGTGTGGCATTATCATCTCCATGTTTACCCTAGATATGAGAATGATCAACTTTATCTGACAATGGGTTCTCAGTCCGATCCAGATGAACGCTCTTTCTATGCAGATAAGTTGCGTTCTTGGATAAAGGAAAACACTTAAGGTCTAGGAGTAGCGGATGATAACCCTAGTAGGAGATGAACCTGTCAACGATTTCACCGAAGGAGTTGGGGAACATACTATTGTTAATCTTAGCATTTTTATGGTTTATTTGGTTTTTGATTGTTATTCTGTATTATATATGGACATCCTTATTCTGGTCGATGATATTTCGTGCCCAAAAACTTGAAAATGAGGGAAAACGTACACTCTCAGGGTTTGTGGCTTTGGTCTCCATAGCCTTGAACATATCTATCTTGAAATTGATTTGCTACTTTACGGATACTCCGAGTTTGTTCCAATACTCTAAAATTACCTCAACTTGTTTTACGATTGCATCTATTTATATCGTCGTATTAGGAATTGCAACCATTCCTTTTATCAAAAAAGACGGAGCCTATTTGCTGAAGCTAGCCCTATTTGGAAATAAGAAAAAGAAATGGTAAAAAAACGATCCAATCGTTTTACCGAAAGGACCATTTTAGAATTATATGTTCAATCCCGAACAAGAGATAGAGATTTTCATATCATTTATCATTAAAAATAAAAGGAGATAGGTAGTGGAGCAGGATTAGGCGGACGCATCCGCTCCGACTAACCGCATCGCGGCCGGCCCTGTCGGAGAAGTTGTGAGATCCAATACATGTGCACTCCATTCACTTTTTCTTTTTTTTGAAGAAATCGAATTTGATCACAAAATCAAAAAGAGAAGTGATTACAACAGCTCCAAGTGGAATCATTGCGTAAGCCCAAGGCGGATTATTTGGAGCTTCACCAGGGGGTGCATCAATTAAAATCTCAAAAAGAACAACACAGTAAATTATGGCCAATAGAATACCTGTTACGTTCCTATCTTTTTTACGCATAGCTATTTTTCACCACCCTTAACATGAACAACCCTTGAAATTAAATCCTCTTATGAAAGTTCATAATCATTATATTGTATTAATTGTATTTAAACCATTTTCAATGCGAATAACTTAAATGGCGATTAGAGGCTCTATTCATATCTAAAAAGAAGATTATATATGGCAGCCTATTGTCATATTATTCTTTTTATTAATAGGTTATCGGATTGCTTTTTTATTTATGGAATGGGAATACGACTATGTGGACGAATACATGATGGTAACCATATCCTCTGGAGGAATATGGGAAGACCTATTGACGCGTCAACAAACATTCAAGTTGAGAACTGAAAATATAAAATATTTTACGGATCAGCGAAGCCTCGACCTCAATCATGAAGTCGGGGCTTTGTCATGTACAAAATTGCATAAGGGTAAACAGCGGAGAAGTGATGTAAAGAGTTGAGGCTTGTTGGAACAAAGGGAGGTCGGTGATAATGAAAGCGTAACCAAGTACAGGTGATGAATCCATTGGAACGGGGGATGCAAATGCAAAAAAGGAAATCAGTATGGCGAAGAGCGATATCCGTATTATTCATGGCGTCACTCCTGCTCTCGGCCTGCGGAGGCAGCGGGTCCGGCAGCGGCAGCTCGAACGAAACGGCCAAGACCGATCCAAGCACCGTAGCGAATGACGGCCCTTTCGGCAAATATGATCCGCCAATCGAGGTATCGTTCGTAAGGGATCTTAGCGACGTCGTGGAAAATAACGTGCTGGGCGTGCTTAAAGACGAAACGATCGACAACAATCGATGGACACAATTGTATGAGCAGGAGCTTGGCATCAAAGTCAAGTACAAATGGGTGGTCAAAGGCAGTCCAACCTCCGACCAATACCTGCAGAAAATTAACGTGACGCTGGCTTCGGGCGACCTTCCGGACGTGATTCCGGTCAACGCCACCCAGCTCAAGCAATTGGCGGATTCGGACCAAATCATGGATATGACGGAACTTTACGAAACGTACGCTTCCCCGATGACGAAGGAAGTGCTGCTTCAAGAAGGGACGAGTGCTTTTGACGCCGCGACGTTCGACGGAAAACTGATGGCAATTCCTCAACTGGAATCCTCGATCGAGCGTTCCATGTACATCTGGATCCGGACGGACTGGCTGGAGAAGCTGGGACTTGCGCCGCCGAAAACGATGGCTGACGTGCTGGCCATATCGAAAGCGTTTACGGAGAACGATCCGGACGGGAATGGTGTGCAGGATACGTACGGACTTGGCGTTACGAAGGATTTATGGGGGGGCGCGATGGGGCTTGAGGGATTTATGGCCGGCTATAATGCCTACCCTAACATTTGGATCGAGGATGACTCCGGCAAGCTCGTCTTTGGGAGCATCCAGCCGGAAGTGAAAAAGGCGCTTCAGGTTTTGCAAGAGATGTCCAAAAACGGACAGATCGACCAAGAGTTCGGTATCAAAGACGGAGGCAAGGTTTCGGAGCAAATCTCGGCCGGCAAGATCGGTATGGAGTACGGCGAGCAGTGGAATTCCATCTGGCCGCTTCAGCTGAACCGCGATAACGATCCGAATGCGCAGTGGCAAGCGTTCCCGATCGTATCCGAATCGGGGGAAGCACCGAAGGTGCCGCTCAAATTCAGCACCACCCGATTCTTCGCCGTCAAGAAGGATGCGGCACATCCGGAAGCCGTCATCAAAATGTTCAATCTGCATCTCGAGAAAAACTGGGGGGAAACCGCCGAATTCGATAAATACTTTGCGCCGCCGGAAGCCGAAAGCGTATGGCAGCTGTCTCCGGTCACGCCGTATCCGGTCATGAAGAACGTGGATGCGTTCCGGGAAATCGATGCGGCGCGCAAGGCCGGCGACTTCTCGAAGTTAACCGGAGAGGCCAAGACGATCCAGGAAAAACTGGAGGCTTACGAATCGGGCTCATCCGAAGGCTTTGCGCTATGGGGCTGGGAACGGATTTACGGGGAACAGGGCTCCATGGGAATCGCCGACCAATACGATAAAAACGACCAATTCCTGCAGGAAAAATTCGTCGGCGCTCCGACCCCGACGATGGTCGAGCGCAAGACGACGCTCGAAAAAATGCAAAACGAGGTTTTCGTCAAGATTATTTTAGGCGAATCCATCGACACCTTCGACCGGTTCGTAGAGGATTGGAAAAAGCTCGGCGGGGATCAAATCACGCAAGAAGTCAACGAGTGGTACGAACAGGCGAAGCGATAATCCGGGGCCGGAGGGAGAACCTTGTCGTTACTCCCTCCGAATCTGTTACCTAGGAATTGGAGGTTCACGAATGAAAGCGAAATGGCGAAGAGAGCTGCCGCTCCATGTGATGATATTGCCGGGATTGATTTTGATCGTTTTATTTTCGTACATTCCGATGGCCGGCATCACGATCGCATTTCAGAGGTTTATCCCTGCCAAAGGCCTCTTCGGCGATCAGCAATGGGTCGGCTGGGACAATTTCAAGTATGTGATGAGCCTGCCGAATTTTACGCAGGTTTTGTGGAATACGCTGTTTATTTCGAGCTTCAAGCTCATTCTAGGGCTCATCGTTCCAATCGTGTTTGCCGTCCTGTTGAACGAACTCAAAAACAATGTGATCAAGCGATCGGTCCAAACGGCCATTTACTTGCCTTATTTCCTGTCCTGGGTCGTGCTTGGCGGCATCCTGATCGATATCCTTTCCCCGTCGGGAGGCATCGTCAACGGGTTTCTCGGCCTGCTTGGCATCCCCAAGATCTTTTTCCTGGGCGATAACGAATGGTTTCCGTTCACGCTCATTGCTTCCGACGTGTGGAAAAACTTCGGGTACGGCACGATCGTGTACTTGGCCGCGATTACGGGGATCGATCCGGGGTTATACGAGGCGGCAACGATCGACGGGGCGAACCGCTGGCGGAAAATATGGCATATCACGATTCCGGGCATGCGGATGGTAATTGTCCTGTTGTCGGTGTTAAGCCTGGGACAGCTGCTGAATGCCGGCTTCGATCAGGTGTTTAATTTATACAGCCCGCAAGTGTACGAAAGCGGAGACATTCTGGATACGTTCGTGTATCGGATCGGTTTGCTTGATGCCCAGTACGGGGTGGCGACGGCGGTCGGATTTTTTAAATCGGTCATATCGCTCACGCTGATATCGGGCTCCTACTTTTTGGCTTATCGATTTGCGAAATACCGGATATTTTAAGGGGGGGAAACGATGCAGCAACGATTGGTGCCATCTTCGGCTGAAGGGGGCCGTATCCGGCAAAAAAGGCGGTTTGAGTGGTTTTCCCTAATCAATGCCATTTTCTTGATTTTGATCTCGCTGATTTGCGTTCTTCCTTTGATTCACATCATTGCGGTTTCCTTTAGTTCCAGCGCGGCGGCTTCGGCGGGATATGTGAAGCTGTGGCCTGTCGACGTGACGCTGGCTTCCTACATGTATACGGCAAGCCGCCACGAGTTTTGGGATTCGATGCTGGTGTCGCTCACCCGGATCGGTTTGGGGACTCCGCTTAATTTGCTGCTGACCGTGTTGATTGCCTACCCGTTATCGAAAGAGACACGTTCTTTTCGGCTTCGGAGCGCGTACGCTTGGATCTTTTTCATCACGATGCTGTTTAATGGCGGCCTGATTCCTTGGTATTCAACGATAAAAGAATACGGCATGCTGGATACGATATGGGCATTGATTTTGCCGAGCGCGGTTCCCGTGTTCAGCGTCGTTCTGCTGCTTAATTTTTTCAGGGAAATTCCGAAGGAGCTTGAAGAGGCGGCGCTCATCGACGGAGCAAGCCACTGGCGGACCATGTGGTCGATATTTGTCCCAATATCCAAGCCTGCGCTTGCCACGCTTGCTTTGTTTTCCATGGTTGAGCACTGGAACAGCTGGTTCGACGGACTGCTGTTGATGGGAGACCCGTCCAATTATCCGCTGCAAAGCTATATTCAAACGATCGTAATCCAGCAAAACCTGTCGAATATGTCGAGGGACGATATGCTGAATTTGGCGCTGATTTCGGATCGGACATTGAAATCGTCGCAGATCTTTCTCGGCTCGCTTCCGATTATTTTGGCATACCCGTTCTTGCAGAAATATTTCGTAAAGGGGATCGTTCTCGGAAGCGTGAAGGGCTAAGGCTAAGGACACAGCGCAAGTCGATGTTGCCCGACATAAGTCTGGCTGTCCTGACGAAATGTAGGCTATAATCGAATAAAAAATGCTGGGGGCAATGCCATTGATGTTCCGATGGGACTTTTCGCTGCGCAATACGATATTTCTCCGGTTGATCGTGACGTTTCTGCTCATTATGGTGCCGATTCTGTTATTTGCCGTGTATCTTTACCATTGGAACGTGCAAACGGCCAGCTCCGACATTACCAAGACGGCAGCGGCGCAATCCGAATTCTACCTGACCGATCTGGAAAACGAAATCGAACGCATGAAAATGCTGCAGTACAGCCTGCTGGAGGATGATAACCTGAATGAACTTGTCCTGACCTGGGAGACGATGGCGACGATCGCCCGTACCGAGAACATGAATTCGTTGATCAAGCGGCTGTATACCGTTCAGAACAGCAGCATGTATATCAAGGATGTCAGTGTTCATATTGCGGCGATCGGCCGCACGATTTCAGCCGGCGATGGGGTGCGTGAATTCAGGACCGAACGCTTCAGGGAAATCCGTTCCGTCTTTGGCAGCGGCTCTCAGCTCATTGAATGGAACGGAGGCTTGTTCCTTGGCGCCATGAAACAGCGGGGAATCAAAGGGGCAGAGCCGCTGTTCACGGTCGAGATCGAGCTGGACGAGCAGCGGCTGCAAGAAGCGCTCGCTCAATTCAATACGTACCCCGGCAGCGGAACGCTGCTCCTGTCGGACAGCGCCAAGGTTGCCGTCGCGAACGGGACAGGGGAGCTGACTAACGTCAGCCTCCCCCTTTTCCTGCGGGAAATCCCGGGGCTCCTGAAGGACACTCCTTCGCGGCTGACGGTAAACGGGAACCAGTACTATGCCGTGCAGGCGCACTCGCCGGAGCTAGCGCTGTCGATCTATCGTTTCATTCCCGAGAAGGTCGTACAGAAGCCGCTGAGCAAGTTCTATAAATGGGCATGGGGATTTGCCGCAGCCGCGCTGGGGATATTTGGCGTTTTTGCGCTGTCTACCTATAAATTCATCCACAAACCTATGCTGGCTTTAGTTAAAGGCTTCAGAAGGATCGAGCACGGGGATCTGAGCATCCATATCGCCCATGAATCCAAAGACGAGTTCAGGTACTTATACGGCAGGTTTAACCAGATGGTGGACAATTTGCGCTCTTTGATCGATCAAGTCTACAAGCAGAAAATCATGACGCAGCGGGCGGAGCTGAAGCAGCTGCAATCGCAAATCAACCCGCACTTTTTATACAACAGCTTTTTTATCCTGAATACGATGGCCAAGACGGGAGATACGGAACGGATCGAACAGTTTACGACGCTGCTCGGGGAGTATTTCGAATTCGTGACGAGGAATGCATCGGATTTGGTTGCATTGGAACAGGAAGTTCATCATGCGAGAATGTATGCGGAAATTCAGGAGTTACGTTTTTCGAGAAGGATTCAGGTACGCTTCGATCCGCTGCCGGATGAGCTGCGGCAACTTCGCGTGCCGCGGTTGATCGTTCAACCGATCATTGAAAACGCCTTCAAGCACAGCCTAGAAAAAAAGACGAAGAATGGTTTGATTGTGGTGCGATTCGAAGGGGCGGACGGCCAGGCTCGCGTCATCGTGGAGGATAACGGAGACCGGTTGACGGACGAGGCGCTGGAGCTGATCCGGAAGTCCTTGTACGAGGAACAGGACCAGGCCGAAACGACAGGGATGGTGAACATTCATCGCCGGATCCGCATCACATTCGGGGAGCATGCCGGATTACGGACAGAACGTAGCGAGCTTGGGGGGCTTTCCGTAACGATTCTTCTTGGCGATGGAGGTGAACCGTCAAGTGTACAGAATGTTGATCGTTGACGACGAAGAAATTATCACCGATGGGCTGGCGGATATTTTCGGAAAATTGAACCTTGACCTGGACATCTATAAAGCCTATTCGGGGCAAGAGGCGCTGGAACTGTTGAACCGGACGCGGGTCGATGTCGTACTATCCGACATCTGCATGCCGGGCATGGATGGCCTGGAGCTGATGGAAACGATACGTCTCAATTGGCCGCAGTGCAAAATCGTGTTCCTGACAGGGCATAACGACTTCAATTATGTCTATCAAGCGATTCAAGCGCCGGACGTGCAATACGTGCTCAAAAACGAAGGCTACCCGAAATTGATCGCGGCCGTCGAGCGAGCGCTCAAGGAACTGGAAGAGACGCTGCGGGCGAATGATCTGATCCGGCGGTCGAAAGAGCAGCTGGATACGCTGGAGACGCTTGCTCACGGGGACTATTTTCGAAATTTGTTATTCCACGACGTGCTCTTCGAACGGGAATTGGAGGAAGACTTCAGGCGCCTGCAAATTCCGCTGGATGCGTCCATGCCGATTCTGATCGGGCTGGGCAGCGTAACGTCTGGCGGTTCCGCGGGAAGATCCCCCACGTATGTCGACCGTCGGGAGACGGCGCTTGCGGTTAAGTTTCTGGCAGAGGCTTTCTTGGCAGAGCGGACGAGCAGCAATGGATTCATCGATCGATACGGGGATCTGATCTGGCTCATCCAGCCCAAGCGGTGGAGCGGATCGGAATGGACGGACGCTTTCGCACTTACAGTCATGTTTCTGGAGGGAACGTTTGAGCTGATTCAGCAATCCTGCCTGGAATCGCTTGACGCGTCGGTTGCCGTGACACTATGCGGTGAGGCATTCGCCTGGGAAGGACTGCCTGCCATGTACGATAAAATGAGACGGCACCAGCATGATCGGACCGGTGACGGAACGCGGATGGTCCAGAAGGTGTTTCCAAGCAAGGAATCCGCGTCGTCCGCTATGATCCTTAACAGATCCTTGCGCGATAAGTTCGAGGCGCTGGCCGTCCATTTGGAAGCAGGCAGAAAAGAGGAGTTCATGGGGCTGTTCGATGACTTGACCGAACCGGCAGCTTACGAACTCGAGCGGGGAGACCCCAATATGACGGAGCTTTGCTATACGGTTGCGCTTGTGCTTCTGTCTTACATCAATCGGTGGGAAATCCGTGAGATCGGTTCGTTCGGCCTGATGAAACTGGAAGACTATCGTTCGTGGAGGGAAGCCTTCGGTTATTTGAAAGGCGTTGCTGACGTTTTGTTTTCCCTCCGGAAAAGCGGAGAGCAGAAGAGGGCTGCCGGCGTCATTGAAAAAATTTGTTCATTCATTGAACAAAACCTCAGCGAGGATCTGTCCCTTGTCAGGCTGGCGGCTGAATTTCATTTCAATCCATCTTACTTATCAAGGCTGTTCAAGCAGGAAAGGGGCGTGAATCTATCGGATTATATGGACGAACTCAGGATCCGCAAAGCGAAGGAGCTTCTGAAGAGGGAAGAACTGAAGATAGCCGAGGTCGGTGGTTTGATCGGATACGAAATGCCGCAATCGTTTACCCGTTTTTTTAAAAAATGGACCGGCATGACGCCGCAGGAATACCGAACCGTCAGGCTAAGCCGGGATGGAACGCTGTGAATGAAGCGATCTGGCGAATGGTCAGGCAGCAGTCCTTGGATAACCCAAGGACTTATTTGCATTGGCCTGGCATATTAGGAGGCGACCATCTTACGATATTCGTTGGCGCTTACGCCGGTATAGGATTTAAATCGCTTATAAAACCAGTCGATTTCGGTATAGCCCACCTCATTCGCAATTTCGTAAATCTTCAGATCCGTTTGCTCCAGCAGCATTTTCGCTCTTTCCATGCGCTGATTGAACAAATATTCGTTAAAGCTCATATTTTCATGGTTTTTGAACTTTTGGCCAAGATAGGAGCGGTTGAAATGGAATTTGCTTGAAATGTCTTTGAGTGTAATATTTTCGTGCAGCTTTTTTTCCACATATTCCTTGACTCTGTGAATCACGTCATCCTCAGTGCGGCGATGGTTCGCGTTAACAGCAGCTACGCTCTTCACCAGTTCCTCAGCCGGCAACGTGCTGGGTACGTAATCGCTTACCTGCAGGTGCAGCGCTTTGCGGATGAAGGCAAATTCCATGGTATCCTCGACAACAATGATGGGCAAACGGCTTATCCTCCGGATCCGACCGCACAGCTCCAGCCCTTTCTTGGGGCTGCCGTTCATGTTGATAACCGCCAGTGAATAGCCGTTCTCCTCAATCCGATGCAGCAGCGATGCCTCAGAATCATCATCGCAGATTTCCATGTTCATCCCGCATTTGCCCCAATCCTGCAGGCGAAGCGTATCATCGGAGCAGCAGCCCAGATTGATATACAGTAACTTAGACATGATGACTCCCTCCCCATATATTGCGATAAGCGGAATATCCAACAAAATGTTTACGCTTACATTATGTTGTCCGGAGCCCCTTTTCCACAATGTGCTTTTCTTTGCATTGCTAACCGTTCTTTACTTCTTGCAAAGCTTTGGTTGAAAAAGATCGGCGGACAAGCCGTTGCAGGAGGCGTCCTTCTAGCGTTTCAGGGGTAGAATATCTCGATTCCCCCAGGTTGTTGCATGGAAATGTAAGCGCTAAACTTTGGATGAATCTGGACCAAACATCAAACGTTGAGGGGGATTAAAGATGCGTGTTCGCAAATTATTGGTTCTGTTATTAGGATTGGTTCTGCTGCTTGCAGCCTGCAGCGGTGGCTCGGGCAACCCGAGCAGCGGCACCCAAGAAACCGTGGAATCGGAGACGAATAGCGGCACCGACAAAGGTACGTTGAAGGAACCTGGTGGGACGGAAAACAGCGGAGTGGAGGAAGAGGAAGTTTACAGAACGCCGGAAATGGATTTCGATTTAGGGGGTAAGACGATTAAAATCGTCTCTTGGTGGGATATGACGATTCCGGAGGATACCCCGGACAATATCCAGCGCAAGAAGAACCTTGAAGACCTGATGCAAAAGCATAATTTTAAAGTGGAGTACGTGGCCATCGACTACGGCGAGTACCAAGAGAAAGTTACCGCTTCCCTGCTCGCTGGCGAGCCGATCGGTGATATCGTTCGCCTTGGCAAAACCTATACGGTGCCTACCTTGGTTAAACAGGATCTGCTCTGGCCGATTGACGAATACACCAAAAATCCCGTTGCCTTTAACCAAAAGGTTACGAACGAATACTACACGTATGAAGGCAGGGGGTACGGATTCACCGAAAATCAAGCAAATCTGGTTCAAGGCATCTTTTACAATCGTACACTTATGAACCAGCTTGGCTTAAAGCCGCTTCAAGAGTACGTGAACGAAGATAACTGGAATTGGGAAACATTCATACAAGTGGCTAAAGAAGCCAACAAAGATACGAACAACGATGGCAAGCTGGACACTTGGGGGCTAGCAAACTCCTCGCTTATGGATCATGCATTGTATTCCAACAATACGGGTCTGACCAAAGAAGATAAGCAAAATCTCGATGATCCTGCAACACTGGATGCACTTAATTTCATTTCCCGTATTGCTACCGAGAAAATAGCAAGACCGACCGAGGGCGGCGACTGGACGGAGCCTGGCCAATTTTTCCGTCAAGGCAATACATTAATGTACGCAGGTGCCCTCCATGAGATGAGCGGCATGCAGACGGATATGCCGGATTACGACATCGGTTTCGTACCTTTTCCAAAAGGGCCGAACGCAACAGAGTACCACTCTGCCGAAGCACTCTTCCAGGCGCTTACCATTCCGAAAGCAGTCGAAAATCCGGAACAGCTGCTTTATATCTGGGAGAAAATCAACGACATTGATTCCGTATACGACTATCCGGACCAAGCCTCGTACGAAACGTTATTTTCGAGCGAAGACGACTTGAATAACGCCAAAATGGTGGCGCCAAACATGATGATTCTTGACCACAATACATTCCCGAATTTGAAGTACTACGATTTCGTCGGCGAGCTGAATGAGGGGATATCCGTTTCCACCGTTGTTGAGAAATACAAGTCAACGTTCCAAGCAGCTATCGACGAAGTATATGGTAAGTAACCTTGAACATTAGCCGAAGAACCGATCGTCCCTGCGCAGCGCATTGCTGCGGCAGGGACTGTCATTGGATGGATTAACCGTATGGGAGGGAGAGAAATTGAACACCAGGAAGAAGCGTTTCGGTAGCGCCATACTTGTCATCGTCCTATTTTTTTTGTCTCTATGGGCCTTCTACCCTTCGAAATCGACAAACCAAGGCTTCGTTCAAGCGATCTCCGACTTTGAAGCGGTCATTGAAACGGAAGGGCAGGACGGGTACAGCCAGTATTTAGACGCCCATGCATCGGCCAGCCGCCCGGACCGCATCGTCCGCATCGAAGGCGAGTCCTTTGTATCAGCCTCCGGGGAGGGATTCGAGATCGCGGAGAAATTACACGGCTCCGAAGGGAAATCCGTGATCACGCCAGAGGCAGGCTCCATCTCATGGGACGTGAACGTGGAAGAACCGGGCTTATACCATGTCCGGATCCGATATTATCCGATTGAAGGGAAGAGCTCGGCGATCGAAAGGCAATTCTCTATCAATGACAAGGTGCCCTTCAAGGGAGCGGATATCGTGCTATTCGACAGAGTATGGGGAAACCGGGACGAGGAAATCAGGCAGGATAACCGCGGAAACGATCTGCGGCCAAGGCAGATCGAGCAGCCTTCCTGGCAGCTTGCGCCGCTCTCGGATCGGTACGGCTACTATGATGAGCCGTATTCCTTTTATTTTGACAAGGGCAAGCAGAAGCTTATGCTAACGTCCTTGCGGGAGCCAATGGCCATTGATTATATCGAGCTGTACCAGGATCATGCCTTGAAAACATACGAGGAGCTGGCGAATGAATATGAGTCCGGGGGCTTGGAACCGACCCGGGATCAGTACATTCTGATTCAGGCGGAGGATGCCAAGCGGAAATCGTCGCCGACCTTGTATCCTACATCCGACAGATCCAGCCCGACCGTTGAGCCGTACGACGTTTCCAAAATCAGAATCAACACCATCGGAGGCGTTAACTGGAAGCTGCCGGGGCAATGGATCGAATGGGAGTTCGAGGTGGAAGAAGACGGTTTGTACCAAATCGTCTTGAAGCAGAAGCAGGACCAGCTCCGGGGCGTATTTGCCACACGTAGCCTTATGATCGACGGGGAGTTTCCCTTTGAGGAAATGAAACGAATCCGCTTTCATTATGACCGCGATTGGCAAATGAACGTGCTGGGCGAGGAAGAACCTTATTTATTCCATTTCACCAAAGGGACGCATCGGATCCGAATGATGGTGTCTCTCGGGGAGATCGCGCCGCTCTTGCAGACGATTGAATCCAGCGTGCTGGAACTGAACGAAATGTACCGCAAAATACTAATGATCACCTCCAATACGCCGGATCCGTTCCGGGATTATCAATTGGAGAAGCGGATTCCGGATATGGTGGAGGTGTTCACCGAGCAGGCCGAAATCATTCAAAGCGTGGCCGATTATCTGGAAGAAGCGACAGGCGAGCGAAGCGACAAGGTGGCCGTTCTGCATTCAATGGTGCACCAGCTGAACGAGCTCGCCGAAAATCCCGAAACCGTCGCCAAACGCTTGGACACGTATAAGGTGAACGTGGGCGGTCTCGGAACCTGGATGCTGCAGATTAAAGAGCAGCCCATCTCGCTTGATTATCTGATCGTTCATTCGCCGGATCGCAAGCTGCCCAAACCGGACGCGTCGTTTTTCGAGGTCGCGGGCCATGAGTTAGGCGCTTACGCAGCTTCGTATACGGAAGATTATGACACCATCGGAAACGCCGGCGATGAAGAAGATGCCATTACCGTGTGGATAACGACCGGACGCGATCAGGCGCAAGTACTGAAAGCATTGATCGACGACACGTTTACGCCTGAGTCGGGTATTCCGGTGCATCTCCGGCTTGTTCCGGGAAACATCCTTCTGCCAGCCACGCTTGCCGGTGAAGGTCCGGATGTCGCCATGCAAATCGGCGAGGACGTGCCGGTCAACTACGCGATGAGGGGGGCTGCAGCCGATTTAACGAAATTCGATGATTTCGAAGAGGTGGTCACCCGATTCCGCGACAGCGGGCTGGAGCCTTACAAATATAACGGCGGGGTGTACGCCTTGCCTGAACAGCAGACCTTCCCGATGTTGTTCTATCGCAAGGATATTTTGGAGGAGCTCGGCTTGAAGCCGCCAGCGACCTGGCAAGAAATCTATGACATGATTTCCGTGCTTCAGAAGCACAACATGCAATTTTATTTGCCGCTGGAAGCCACCAACGCAAGCCTGGTCCCGAATGCGACGTTCGCGATGCTGCTGTACCAGAACGGCGGGCAGTTTTACCGCGATAACGATACGAAGAGTGCACTCGACTCGGACATCTCCATGGAGGCATTCAAGAAGTGGACGCAGTTTTATACCAGCTACAAGTTCCCGCTGCAGGCGGACTTCCCGAACCGTTTCCGGACCGGGGAAATGCCGATCGGGATTGCGGATTACACGACGTACAACATGCTGACGGTCATGGCCCCCGAGATTAAGGGGCTGTGGGATTTCACGATTGTGCCGGGGACTGAACGCGAGGACGGCATCGTGAACCACGAAGTTGCCAGCCATACGACCGCCGTCATGCTGCTTCAAAATTCGAAGAGCAAAGCGGCCGCTTGGGAATTTCTGAAGTGGTGGACCGACAAAGAGACGCAAATTGCGTATGGCCGAGAGATGGAAGGTTTGATGGGAGAGGCTGCCCGCTATCCGACGGCCAACATCGAAGCGCTGGAGGAGCTGCCATGGCCGGTGAAGGATTATCGGAATTTGGATAACCAATGGCGGTGGGTACGAGGCATTCCGCAGGTGCCCGGAGGATATTTCACGGGCCGGCATTTGGACAATGCTTTCAGGAAAGTGGTAAATGCCAGCGAAAATCCGCGCGAAGCCTTATCCGATTATATTTTGTACATTAACGATGAAATCGAGATCAAGCGGAAGGAGTTCAATTTGCCATATTAACAGGGGAGGTGCGGTAGTCAATGCAAGGAGAACCAGTAATTCAAACCGTAAAGAGCCCCAAAGCGAATGTGCAGAAGAACAGCCGTTGGGTCTCTTTCATAAAAGAGTTGAAGCGCAGCAAGCACTATTATTTGCTGATGAGTCCGTATATGATTATTTTCTTTCTGTTTACGGTCATTCCGGTTGTCTTTTCCTTTGCCCTAAGTTTCTTCTATTTTAACATGCTGGAATTTCCGAGGTTCGTCGGTTGGCAAAATTATTCGAGGCTGTTTCTGAATGATGATATCTTTATGATCGCCTTGAAAAATACGCTGATGTTCGCCGTCATTACCGGTCCCGTCAGTTATATCGCCTGTTTTGTATTCGCATGGATCATTAATGAATTGTCGCCCAAAGTGCGGGCGTTCATGACGCTGGTCTTTTATGCGCCATCGATATCGGGCAACGTTTACTTCATTTGGCTCATCATCTTCTCAGGTGACAGCTATGGGTATTTAAACGGGTTTCTGATGAAGGCCGGCTTTATCCTGGAACCGATTCAATGGCTCCTGAATGAAAACTATATTCTATGGATCGTGATTATCGTGCAGCTTTGGCTGAGCCTGGGCACCAGTTTCTTGGCGTTTATCGCCGGCCTGCAAACGATCGACAAGTCGCTGATCGAAGCGGGGGCGATGGACGGCATCAAGAATCGCTGGCAGGAGCTCTGGTATATTACGCTGCCGTCCATGAGGCCGCAGCTGATGTTCGGGGCCGTGATGCAGATCACAACCGCATTCGCGGTCGCGGATATCTCGATCGCGCTCGCCGGGTTTCCGAGCGTTAACTATGCGGCGCACACCATTGTTACCCATCTGATGGACTTCGGCACGATCCGCTTCGAACTCGGCTACGCATCGGCCATTGCGACGTTCCTGTTCTTGCTGATGGTCGGGACCAACAAATTAACGCAAAAAATGTTGAGAAAGATAGGTGAGTAACGTTGGCTGCGAAAATGATTCGATATTTCCGGCTGCCGAGAACGCTGAACCGCTCTTTGCCCGTTAGCATTTTGCTGTTTGCGCTGCTCGCCTTGTTCGGAGCCTTCATGGCATTGCCCTTGATTTACGCGGTGAACAACGCATTCAAACCGCTGGACGAATTGTTCATATTCCCTCCGCGGTTCTTTGTGAACAATCCGACGATGGATAATTTCCTGGATTTGATGGTGTTGATGGGGAATTCGTGGGTGCCCTTATCTCGTTATTTCGCAAACACGCTGTTGATCACCATCATTGGCACGGCCGGACATATCCTGCTGGCGTCTGCAGCAGCCTATCCGCTGGCCAAATACCGGTTTCCCGGCTCGAGGGCGCTGTTTTCCATTGTGGTGCTCGCCTTGATGTTTTCGCCCCATGTTACGGCGATTCCCAACTATATGGTCATGTCTTGGCTGGGTTGGATCAATACGCATGCCTCCATCATCGTGCCTTCCTTGGCATTTCCGCTCGGGCTGTTTCTGATGAAGCAATTCATGGAGCAGATTCCCGATGCCCTGCTTGAGGCAGCCAAAATCGACGGGGCCAGCGAATATCGGATTTACTGGTCCATTGTGATGCCGAACGTGAAGCCTGCCTGGCTGACGCTGATGATTTTACAATTTCCGGCACTTTGGGGCAGCGATGGGGGCAGCTTCATTTACAGCGAGCATCTGAAGACGTTACATTTCGCGCTCGGACAGATCACGGAAGGCGGAATCGCAAGAGCCGGAGTCGGCGCGGCCGTTGCACTCCTCTTGATGATCGTTCCCATTACGCTCTTTATCATCTCCCAGAGCAGTGTCATGCAGACGATGGCCACTTCAGGGATGAAGGACTAGAAAGGAGGCATGTCAGATTGATGAACAGCTTGCGCAAACTGAAAACGCCTCTCCTCATCATGATCTGCTGCTTATTGGGGGTTGGGGCAGGAGCGGGGAACGTAAGCGCCGAGAGCGCCTCGGACTCCTATATTTATTCCTATTGGGGCGATGTTGCGGCAGCGCCGGCCGCTTATGTGGCGACTGAATGGATAAGCGGCTCGGATCTGGGGACGGATGCTTTCCAAGAGCCGAGCGATCTTCACGTCACCGCCGACAATCGCGTATACGTGCTGGATTCCGGCAACAATCGGATCGTTGTGCTGGACCATGATCTAAAGCTGGTAACCACCGTGGATTCCTTCACAAGAGAGGGCGAGCCGGATACATTCCTACAACCGCAAGGAATCTTCGTGACCGATGACGGCGAGGTGCTCGTAGCGGACACTGGAAACAAACGGGTGGTTCACTTGGATTCGGATTTTCAACTGATCAAGATCATCGATTCGCCGGAGTCGGAGCTACTGCAGGATTCGTTTAAATTCGAACCCGTCCGGGTCGTCATGGACCATGCGCAGCGAATTTACGTCATGGCTGCCGGCGTGTTTGACGGGTTCATGGAATTCGATGCCGGAGGGGCGTTTACTTCCTTCATCGGCGCGAATCGCGTTTATATCGATCCGATCGAATATTTCTGGAAGCAGATCTCGACCAAGGCGCAGCGCAGCCAGATGGTCATGTTTACGCCTACGGAGTTTACGAATCTGGATATTGACTCGGAAGGGTTCATCTATGCCACGAACGGGGACCAGTGGGGGAATAACATTAAGAAGCTTAATGCGCAAGGCAGCGATATTTTAAGAAGAACGGGGTATTCCGACCCGCAGGGCGACATTCTTTACCTCAGCAGCGAAGGTCCTTCTAAGCTGATCGACATCGATGTTGCCGACAGCGAGATTTACTCCGTTCTCGATGGCAAGCGGGGACGGGTGTTCACTTACAATGGGGATGGACATCTGATGTACGTGTTCGGCGGGCTGGGGAACCAAATGGGCCAATTTCATACGCCGGCCGCCATCGACCGAATCGGCGAGGATTTTCTTGTGCTGGATAAAGCGCTTGGCGAAATTACCGTCTTCCGAACGACCGAATACGGTCGAACGCTGAATGAAGCCGTCAAAAGCTATTATCGTGGCGAGGAAGAGACCGCTTTTGCGTTGTTTAATCGAACGATCGCCATGAATGCCAATCTGGAATTCGCCTATGCGGGGATCGGCAAAGCCTTGCTTCGTCAAGGCGATTATAAGGGTGCCATGATGCATTTCAAACGCAGCTTGGATCAGAAAAACTATTCGAAAGCATTCCTGCTATACCGCAAAGCGGTCATGAGGGAACATTTTCCGTTGATCATGACCATGCTGTGCTTGGCCGGAATCGGGATATTTGCCGCATCCAGGCTTCGGAAAGTGAAGGAACGAAGAAAGGGGGCTTCCGCATGAGCAGGGAATGGATTCGGTTTCCCCTAAATCTCATGGTTCATCCCTTTGAGGGCTATTGGGACCTGAAATACGATCGCAATCGAAAATTCACGTTGATCATCTCGTTTTGCGTATTGTTTCTGGTTGCCGTTACGAACATTTTGGGGAGCCAGTACAGCGGTTTTCTAGTCCATGTGTACAATCCCGAGAGCATGAACAGCGTCATGGAAATCGTATATGTGATCGTGCCGATCTTGTTCTGGTGCGTGGCTAACTGGTCGCTTACGACCTTGATGGACGGCGAGGGCAAATTCGTCGAAATTTTTACGTCGACCTGCTTCGCGCTCCTGCCGCTCGTGATCATACAGTTTCCATGGATCTGGCTCAGCAATCTCGTGTCGCTGCAAGAGACCGCATTCTATTATTTTTCAAACTCCGTTGCGGTTCTCTGGTTCGTTTACCTGCTGTTTGTCGGCAATATGACGGTACATCAGTTTTCCCCGTCCAAAACGATCGGAATTATGCTGCTCACCCTGGTCGCCATGGGGTTTATGGCTTTTATCAGTTTGCTGTTTTTCAGCTTGGTCCAACAGATCGTGGCCTTTATTTCCGTCATCTATCAAGAATTGGTCATGAGAACTTAAGGAGGAGGAAGGATGGGCAATTTCGCTAAATACATGCTGCTTGCTGCCAGTGTGCTGACAGCGCTGATTATGGCCGGTTGTACGGATAAAGGACCGGAAAAGGCAGCTGGCGATGAAGGCAACGGGCCCGCCAACAGCTTTACGCCGGGAGCAGTTCTCAAGTCATCGTTCGTCAATCCGAACGTCAAAGGCATGAAAGGCATTGTCGAGAACGATCAGCTCCAGCTGCTAGCGGACGATCAGACGGGGGCGATCGCCGTCGTGCATAAGGCAAGCGGCGAAATTTGGCACAGCAATCCCCCCGGCCATCAGTCGGATCCGCTGGCCGCGGGCGTGAACAAAAGCTTGTTGTCCTCTCAGTTGAAGCTTGACTTTTATAACAGCTTCGGACAGATAAATTCGGTCAATTCGCACGCCGACAGCGCGGCTTACAAGCAAATCGGCATGGAGGAAATCCCAAACGGCGTTCGCGTTAACTACCGGTTCGGCACGGACAAAAAAACGATTGACGACATGCCCAAGAAGATCAGCAAGTCCCGCTTTGAACAGAACCTGTTAAGCAAGCTGGACAGCGCCGGCCAGCGAACGCTGAAAATCGCGTACACGGAAGATGCCGAGCAAGGGGTGTATGTCCGGTCCGACGGCGCGCTCAAAGGTCTGCAGCTGGAGCGTGCACTTAAAGCCTTTGAGGATGCCGGATATACCGAGGACGATTTGCTGGTGGACATCGAGGAGAACCATTTGGATCAGACCAAGCCTGAACCGCGGGTATTTCACGCCTCGATCGAATATACGCTGGACGGCGACAGTCTGATCGCCAAGCTTCCGGTTTCCAGCATCGATTTCCCCGCTGAATATCCGGTGAACACGATCTCGTTCCTGAGCTTCTTCGGTGCAGGGGGGGCGGAGGATAAGGGCTCAATCCTCGTTCCGGACGGATCGGGAGCGCTGATCCATTTTAATAACGGCAAGACGCGGTACCCTTCCTACCAGCAGAGCGTGTACGGAATGGACCGAACGATGAGCGGGGTCGAAACGGCTGATAGCAGCCAGGACGTCAGGCTGCCGGTGTTCGGCATCATCCGTGAAGGCGGGGCATTTATCGGCATCATCGAGGAAGGGGCTCCGGCCGCGACGATCAATGCCGACGTCAGCGGCAGGCTGAACAGCTATAACTACGTCTACCCGACGTTCACGGTAATCAACAAAGGCGACTTAAGCCTGGATGCGAACGGCCAGCAGCGCTCGCTCCCGAAGTTCCAGGAGGATCCGATGCGAAGCGATTTTTCGGTCCGGTATGCGTTCGTGGGCAAGCAGTCGGCTTCCTATCCGGGACTCGCCGCCTATTACAGGAATTACTTGGAGCAACAGGGAGGCCTCCCGGCAATTGCCGAGAGGAATGAAGAGAATATGCCGTTCTATCTTCAGCTCGTAGGAAGCATTTATAAGAAAAAGCATTTTGCAGGAATTCCGTATCGGGCGCTGGAGCCGCTCACAACGTTCGAACAAGCGCAAAGCATTCTGACAGAGATGGGCAAGCGAGGCATCCATGACATCAAATTGAAATATAGCGGCTGGTTCAACAAAGGGCTGGATCATGAGGTTCCAGGCAGCGTCTCCGTTGATCAACAGGTAGGGGGAGAGAAGGGACTACGGCGTCTGCTATCCTATGCGAACGAGAATGGGGTAACGCTGTATCCGGATGTCGCTATCCTTACCGCGTTGTCCGGTTCCGGGTTCAACGAGGCGAAGGAGGCGTCCAGAACGCTGCGAGGCATCCCCGCAGAGATCTATTCCTTCAATCCGGCGCTGAACCGACGGGATCGGACCGGTTCGCCTGCCTATGTCATATCGCCGCGGTTCATGAGTAGCTACACGGAAGCTTTCTTAAAGGATTATGGAAAATACGGCGCTATTGGCGTTTCGCTGAGTGATCTTGCCGCCGAGCTGGACAGCGATTTTCGCAAGCATCGTCAAATTGACCGTACGGAGTCCGAACAGTTGTCTCTGGATGCGCTGAACAAGGTTTCAGAAACCAATCTTCAGGTCATGGCTGACGGAGGAAACGCTTATGCGCTGCCTTTCTTAACCGATATCACCCATGCGCCGATGTCTAGCAGCAGCTTTAAAATCGAAGACGCGGCAATTCCGTTCTATCAAATGGTTGTCCGCGGGCATATCGATTACACGGGAGCGCCTTACAATCTGTCCGCGTATACCGATGCCAAACCTTATATTTTGAAGTGCCTGGAGTACGGTGCTGGCGTGTATTTTCAATGGTTCTATGAACCTAATCACAAAATAAAGGACACAGAGCATAACGAACTCTTCTCTGCCAACTACGCGTTATGGATCGACGAGGCCGCCCGCATCTATGAGGAAATCAATGCATTTCTGAAAAAGGTTCGCCATGAGCGGATCGTCGGGCATGACGAATTGGCTGACGGCGTGTTCAAGACGACATACGAGAGCGGCGTTTACGTCATCGTGAATTACAATCGTGCACCGGTGACGATAGACGGCGTAACCATTGAAGCCGAAAGCTATGTAACGGGTGGTGAAGCGCCATGAAATCCATAACCCAGCGATTGGGGCGAAAGCAGCGAAGCTATGGGAAACAGAAGGCATTATGGGGCATTGCTTATGTGATGCCTTGGCTGCTCGGTTTTATCTTTTTCTTCCTGATCCCTTTGCTGACTTCCCTGATCTACAGTTTTAGCACCGTAACGGCAAATTCCGAAGGAATCGGCATTACGTTTATGGGGATGAAAAATTACGTGACTGCCTTTACGGTCAACACCAGCTTTAACCGAATGCTGACCGAGGCGATCGTGAACATGGCGGTGAACGTGCCCCTGATCGTTATCTTCAGTCTGTTTCTGGCCGTCGTCCTGAATCAGAAGTTCCTTGGCCGTTCCTTTGCCCGATCGATATTCTTCCTGCCCGTCATTCTTGCTTCCGGGGTCATTCTGACCCTGGAAAGCAGCAGTCTTGTTCAGGCGATCAATGATCAGAATGCCGGTTCCGGGGGGCTGATTAACGCATTGGGAAGTTTTGAACTTGAGCGATTAATGCTTCAGGCCGGCGTAAGCGAGACGATCGTAAACTATTTAACCGGAGCCGTGGATCGTATTTATGAGATCGTAAGCCAATCCGGCGTACAGATCCTTATTTTCCTGGCAGGCATACAGACGATATCCCCCCAGCTGTACGAAGCGTCCAAGATGGAAGGAGCTACGGGTTATGAAGCCTTCTGGAAAATCACGTTTCCGATGGTCAGCCCGCTGATTCTGGTCAACATGATATATACGATTATCGACTCGTTCTCCCGAAATGAGCTGACAGACTTAATCAAGACCACGGGCTTCGTCCAATTCGATTTCGGCCTTAGCTCAGCAATGGCCTGGATTTACTTCCTGGCCATCTCCATCATCCTGTTGATTAGCACGTACTTTGTATCCAGGAAGGTCTTTTACCATGAATAGAAGAAGGTGAATGCAATGTCGGTTTCTCGGTGGCTATCGCTCGAAAGCTGGAAACGATGGCTCTGGTCTTTCATACGTTTAACATTGATCGCTGGCCTGTCCTTTGTCATTCTGTATCCGATTCTGCAAAAAATCTCGACGGCCATCAAAGACAAGGCCGATCTTTATTCACCGGTCGTCGTATGGATTCCGGAAAATTTCACAATGAGCAATTTCCTTGATGCGATCCGCATCATGGATTACTGGGAAACGCTGTTCAACACGTTTGCGCTGTCGGCGACGACGACGGTCTTGACGGCCGCTTCTTGCGCGCTGGCGGGTTACGGCTTTGCCCGTTTGAAGTTCAAAGGCAGCCAGCTTTTGTTCGCCTGTGTCGTCCTGACGATTCTGGTGCCCCCCACCACGATTCTCATCCCGATTTATTTGAATCTGAAGGATTTTACGCTGATGGGCCTGATTCCGCTCCTCACCGGCAAGTCCGTCAATCTGTTGAACAGCTATTGGCCGTTCATTCTGACTTCGCTGACCGCCAATTCGCTTAAAGCCGGTTTGTACATTTTTATTTTCCGGCAATTCTTCCGAGGCATTCCGAAGGAAGTGGAGGAGGCAGCTTATATTGACGGCGCGGGCGTCGGAACCACCTTTACCCGCATCATGATGCCGAACGCGATTCCTGCCATCATTACCACGACGTTGTTCTCCTTCGTCTGGCAGTGGAACGACAGCTTCTACACGACGACGTATCTGACTTCAAGCAAAGTCATGTCCACCCAGCTGTCATCGCTGCCGTACAACCTGTCCATTATGCTGGGCGGCGATCCGTCGAAGGCGGACCCATTTTATTTGAGCATGGTGCAGGATACCGGCATTTTGCTGGCGATCCTTCCCTTGATCGTCATCTATTTGTTCGTTCAGCGATATTTCGTGGAAAGTATCGAGCGTACGGGTATCGTAGGTTAACATTTCAAGTTGAAGACCGCCACCCCGAATCTAGGGGTTGGCGGTTTTTGTTTGCATACGAGCAACACGTAAATAACGGGATAGGAAGTAAAAAAATGTTTATTGTGGGCCGGGGCCTTTAAAGTATAATAATACAATTAATCGATAGGAAAGGGTGTTTTCTGTTGCTGATCATCGTAAAGAACTTCTCCAAAGTCATGCTAAGCGCTTTACTGTTTGGTTCAACACTGGCGTCATGTCACCAAAGCAGCGGTATCGACCACAATCGAGGGCCGGAAACACGCGGGGAGGGCGTATACAGCGATAAGTCATTACGCGCTTATCATCCGCCGATCGAAGTCACGTTTGTGAGAGAAATCGGCGACGGCTTGGAAGATATTCTGAAGGCATTGCCTGATGAAACGCTGGAGGACAATCGCTGGAGTCAGTTGTACGAACAAGTTCTGGGCATTCAAATCAAATACAAATGGGCTGTGAGAAGCGAACAATACCACAAAAAGCTGGATATTATGCTGGCTTCAGGGGACATTCCGGATATCGTCAAGGTCAATGCCCAGCAGCTCAGGCAGCTGAGCCACGCCGGTTTGATTCAAGATCTGACGCAGGTTTACAAGGAATATGCTTCACCGTTGACACAGCAAGTTCACCGCCAAGAAGGGAGCGGTACCTTGGAATCCGGCATGATCGACGGCAAGCTGATGGGCATCCCGGAGACCGATTCCTCCATTGAAAAGGCGATGTTTCTGTGGATTCGAACGGATTGGCTGGACCGATTGGAGCTGTTGCCACCGAAAACGATGGATGACGTTCTGGCAATTTCGAAAGCGTTTACAGAGGGGGATCCCGACGGAAATGGCCAACAAGACACCTATGGAATAGCGGCTACCCAATATTTGTGGGACCCCGTCATGGGCTTAACCGGATTCATGGCCGGTTATGGAGCTTACCCGAACATATGGCTTGAAGACGAGAGCGGCAAGCTCGTATACGGAGGTATTCAGCCTGAAGTGAAACAGGCGCTCAAGGCGCTTCAGGATATGTATCGCCATCATGAAATCGACAGTGAATTCATTTTTAAAAACGGAGGCAAAGCAAAACAGCTCGTTGCCGATGGGAGGATCGGCATGGTCTATGGCGAGCAATGGGGAGCATTCTTGCTTCAGTCCAGCCGCAGCGGCGATCCGGATGCGGAGTGGCAGGCTTTTCCCATTGTTGCTGACTCGGGCATAGCGCCAAAGGTTCCGCTTAAATTTACCACAAGTTCTTTTTACGCCGTAAGAAAGGATTTTGCTAACCCGGAAGCGATTCTGAAGATGTTCAATCTGCATCTTGAAAAAAATTGGGGCGAAACGGCAGAGTACGAAACTTACTACAACAATGTCATGCCTGTGTGGGGACTGTCTCCCGTGACTCCTTTCCCGGCTGATAAGAACCTCAAGGCGTACCGGCAAATCACCGAAGCGCGTCGTCAGGGCACGACGTCTCAGTTACAGGGCGAGCCCGGATTCATACAAGGGCGAATCGATCGATATTTGGATAAGAAAGAAGACGGCGAATCCGGCTGGGGTTGGGAGAAGATCTACGGGCCTTCCGGTGCGATGAGTATTCTCGACCAATACGAGGATAACCATCAGTTGTTGTTCGATGCTTTTGCCGGCGCGCCGACTGAAACGATGATTGAAAAACAAACGATTCTGGACAATCTTCAGCATGATTATTTTGCCAATATCATACTCGGCGAATCCGTAGAACAATTCGACCGGTTCGTGGAGGAATGGGATCGGCTTGGCGGTGCTGACATTACGGCTGAAGTGAATCAGTGGCATGAGGACAAAAAAAGCCGTCCATAAAAATGTGCCGCACCC
This sequence comes from Paenibacillus sp. JZ16, assembly GCF_015326965.1. Classification (NCBI taxonomy): domain Bacteria; kingdom Bacillati; phylum Bacillota; class Bacilli; order Caryophanales; family Paenibacillaceae; genus Paenibacillus; species Paenibacillus sp. JZ16. Next base: position 847,797 of record NZ_CP017659.1, on the reverse strand, counting down.
GCACGGTTGGCTTTAAAGGCCGGCAGGCGGCCGATTAACATGCATATTCACACACATCGGAGGAGTTTAATTGCTTAAGTTACCCGTGAATTCCATTCGTAATACCATTTTTATTCGACTGGTCGCTACCTATCTCTTCGTCATTTTTCCGCTTATCATTCTCGGTGTTTATCTGTATAACTGGAGTTACCAATACGCTAGCCAGGAAGTATCCAAAAATTCGCAGGCGCAGCTTTCGGCTTACCTGGACGGGTTGAACCGGGAGATCGAATGGCTGGAAATCCAGCAATACGATATTTTGCAGGATGAGGAACTGAACAAAATGGTGCTGACATGGGATATGATGAGCACGGTCGAAAGAAAAGCAAGCCTGCATTATTTGCTGCCGCGGCTGGTCTCCATCAAAAACAGCAGTGTCTACATAAAAGACGTATTCATTCATATCCGCAGCATGGATAAAACGATTTCAGCCATGACCGCGATGAATGCATTCGACTCGAGACGGTACAACCATCTGTTTGCAGGAGAGGCGAACGGCAATCAAAGACTGCTGCAGATCGACGATACTTTCCATCTTGTGGCGGCCAAATACGGAGCTAGAAAAGGGGAAGAGCCGCTTCTGATCGTTCAGATCGAACTGGATGCGAGCAAACTCAGGGAATCCCTGATGCAAATCAGCGTGTATCCGGAAAGCGGGGCTTTTATCGTCTCCGAGCCGTCCGGCTTTGCCCTGGCCAGCCATGAGGAGGCGGATCGTTTAATGAAAGAGGCCGTGCAGGCCATCCAACATGCGAATCGTCAAATTCTGAATATCGGCACAGGCAGGTATTTGATCGACAAGGCGTATTCCGACAAGCTGGACCTATCCGTGTTCACGTACTTGCCCACTGAGGCGGTGAAACGGCCGTTAAGTAAATTTTATGTCTGGGCATGGCTGTTTGCAGGCACGACCCTCTTGGCGATTGCCATCTATGCGGTTTCGACGTACAAATTGGTTCATAAACCGCTGCTTCTGCTTGTCCAGAGCTTCAGAAAAATGGAGGATGGCATGTTTAATATCCGGATCAGGCACGGACAAAGGGACGAGTTCGGCTATTTGTACGATCGATTCAATCAGATGCTCATCAAGCTGCAGCATCTGATTGACCAGGATTTCAGGCACAAGCTCATGATGCAAAGGGCAGAGCTGAAACAGCTCCAATCCCAGATCAATCCCCACTTTTTATATAATAGCTTCTTCATCCTGAGCTCCCTGGCCAAAACGGGGGATGTCACGCAAATCGAGTTGTTCACGAACATGCTGGGAGAATACTTTCGATTCATTACCCGCAATGATGCGGACAACGTTCCTTTGCTGGAAGAAACGAGGCATTCCCGCATTTATACCGAGATTCAAAAGCTCAGATTTTCAAGGCGAATTCGCGTAGAATTCGGCGAGCTGCCGAAGGAAATGGAGGCGATCAAAGTACCGCGATTGATCATTCAGCCCATTATCGAAAATGCCTACGAGCACAGCCTCGAAAAGATGCAGGATGAAGGCTTGCTGCGTGTGTCGTTTCATCTGGATGACCAAGAAGCTTCCATCGTGATTGAAGAGAACGGGAACGGGTTGACGGATAACGATATCGACATGCTAAATAAGCGGCTTGAACGCACAGCCGAATCTGCCGAATCCCCTGAAGTGACGGGGCTTATCAACATTCATCGGCGAATTGCCCTGACGTACGGGGAAAGCAGCGGATTAGTCCTTTCAAGGAGTCCATTGAATGGACTGCGGGTCCAAATTCGAATCAGGCTGACGGAGGGGAATGAACATGTATAGACTGCTGGTCGTCGACGATGAAGAGATTATTACGAACAGTTTGTACGAAGTATTTCATCAGTGGATGCCCGAGAAGCTTGACGTTTGCCGGGCATACTCCGGCAAGGAAGCGCTGAATTGGATGTCGCGCACGAGAATCGACATCGTCCTGACGGACATACGCATGCCGGGCATGAGCGGATTGGAATTGACGGAGAGCATCCGGGCTCTCTGGCCAAGGTGCAGAATTATCTTTCTGACCGGTTACAGCGATTTCGATTACGCCTATCAAGCGATTCAGATGCCCAATGTCCGCTATTTGTTGAAGACGGAAGGCTTCGATAAGGTCATGGAGGTCGTGAAGGAAGTCATTCATGAAATCGAGAGCGGCAATCGCATGAATGAATGGCTCATGCAGTCCCGCGTGCAGATTGAAGCGCTGGAATGGATGGAGCAGGGAGAATACTTCCGGCAATTCGTCGCGGACAGCAGCCTGCTTGGACAGGACAAGGAAGCCATGCTGAGCGATTTCCGGACCTTGAACATCGGATTGGATCCGAAACTCCCTGTGCTGCTGGCTCTTGGCCGCGTAGCATACTCAGCAGGCAAAGCGTATGCAGAAAAGAAAAACAGCCATCGCTCGGTAAGGCTGATTTGGAATTCTTTTATGGATGAGCATGTCCGAAGCATCGGAGTCCTGGACAAACATGGGGATTTATTATGGATGCTTCAGCCGCGGTCCGAGAATCCATCCGGTGATCGTCTTGTCCTTTATTTGGAAGGGACGCTTGAACTGATCCAGGAAGCCTGCCTGGATTCACTGGGACTTGCCGTATCGTTCACCATAAGCGGCTTCCCCTGCCGGTGGGAGGATGTAACCCCTCAATATGAAAGGCTGCGGAGACTCCAGCAGTTAAAGATGGGCGACGGCATTCCGATGATCCTGAAGGATCAAGTCGACTCTTCCCAGGCGTCTCACTGCAAGGAAGGAGTGGAGACGAGCCATAAGGCAGGCGTCTTGGAAGCCCATTTGGAGGCCGGAAGGGAGAGCGAATTCATGAGTGAATTGGAGCAATTGTCGGAATTCGTGCTGAACGGAGACGATCATCATCAGCATGCTGCACAAGCCTATTATTCTATCGCTCTCGTGCTGTATGCGAAGCTGACCCGGCTTGGGCTTCAAGACCCCACCGGTGAACGGGGGAAGCTGCTGGACTTGGAAGGTCATGATTCCATGAAGGAAGCTTTTCGGTATTTGAGGCGAACGGCCGAAGATATATTCGATTTCAAGCGCATGGATGAACGAGGCAAAACGGCGCATGTCATTGATCGGGTATGCCAGTATATCGAGGAGCATCTGGATAAGGACATCACCCTTGTGCATCTAGCCGAACGCTATTTTTTTAATCCCTCCTATCTCTCGCGTTTGTTCAAGCAGGAACGGGGAATCAATCTCTCGGAATATATCGAAAAGTGCCGAATACGGAGAGCAAAGGAGCTGCTTAAGGAAGGGGATTTGAAGGTAAGGGACGTGGCGCCTCTAGTCGGATACGATGCCGCCCATTCCTTCACCCGCTTCTTCAAAAAGGCGACGGGTTTAACGCCGCAGGAGTACCGGGACCATCTTGTAAAATAGGCAGGCGACCTATCATTTGCCCGGTGTTTTCAGATGGAATGTCCGGTTGTTGTCCTGCTTACCAAAAGGTACACTTTTTACGAACAATTTCGTTCATGACGACCCGCATTGGGACTGACCAGATCGGAATGACAGGTCACCAAGTAACGATGAAGGAGGGCGTGTTCAGGGATGAAGCCCGGAAAGCCGTTACTGGTCATATCTACCGTATTTGCTTTCGTTTGCATAATTGTTGTTTTTGCAAACCTAGCGAGTCGTGGCCAAGACGATCCAAAAATGTTTAACCAGGAGCTGAGTGACAAGATGAGTGATGAAATCAAAGCCGGCAAAACAGGAACTGAAATGATGGGCCAGGGAAGCAGAGGCAATGTTGCGAGCCGGGATGCTGACAGAACCCGCAGGGAGGCTGCGGCCGCAATCGGCAAGATTCCGCCGAACGGGAATCCGGTGGTCTCCCATAAATTCGGCGCGGATCCCTATGCGCTGGCAGTTGACGGACGTGTTTATTTATATAACACGTACGACGCATTGGAGTATGACGGTGGCGGGAATGTCAAGGACAACAGCTACAGCACGATCAACAAGCTGTCCGTCATCTCTTCATCGGACCTGGTCAACTGGACCGATCACGGAGCAATCCAGGTCGCGGGACCGACCGGCGCTGCCGCATGGGCAACGCAATCGTGGGCGCCAGCGGCCGCGCATAAGGTGATTGACGGCGAGGACCGCTTCTTCTTGTATTTTGCCAACAATGCCAGCGGCATCGGCGTCCTGACGAGCGACAGCCCTGTTGGCCCGTGGACGGATCCGATCGGAAAGCCGCTGATCACAAGAAACACGCCGGGCGTGGAAGGTGTCACGTGGCTGTTTGATCCCGCCGTGCTCGTTGACGACGACGGGAAAGCCTATATCTACTTTGGCGGCGGCATTCCGGAAGGCGAAGCCGAAATGCCGAATACGGCTCGCGTCATGCAGCTTGGCGACGATATGATCAGCGTGCTTGGCGAAGCCGTCACGATTCCGGCTCCTTATATGTTCGAGGATTCAGGGATTAACAAATTTGACGGAAAGTATTACTATACGTACTGCTCCAATTTCTCGGAAGGAATGAGGCCGGAGAACAGCCCCCCTCCCGGCGAAATCGCCTATATGGTCAGTGAGCATCCGATGGGCCCATGGACGTATCAAGGGACCATATTGAAAAATCCCGGGCATTTCTTCGGGGTCGGAGGGAATAATCATCACGCCATCTTTCAGTTCCAACAAAACTGGTATATTGCCTATCACGCCCAAACGTTGTCAAAATCCATGGGAGTTCCGAAAGGCTATCGCTCAACCCATCTGAACCGCGTTTATTTCGAGACGGACGGTAGCATCCGGGAGATAGACGCTGACATGGAAGGCGTGAAGGGGGTCCAGCCGCACAATCCCTTCCAGCGAACGGAGGCAGTAACGATGGCATGGAATGCCGGAATTCAAATCAATCCGTCTACTGCTGCTGAAGACTCGCAGGACAGCCCGATATTGGCGGTCACGGACATCCACGACCGGGATTGGATCGCAGTGGCCAATGTTGATTTCGGAAAAGGAGCATCCGCGTTTACGGCTTGGGTCTCGGGAGTGGAAGGAGGAGGAAGCCTGGAGCTTCGGCTGGATCATCCGGAAGGAGAACGGATCGGCACAGTGAACGTACCGCCAGCATCCGGTGCGAAGCAGCGTCAGGAAATATCCATTGAAGTTTCAGGCGCATCCGGCATCCATCATCTTTACCTCGTATTTACCGGAAAGCAGGATCAGAAGTTATTTGATTTCGAAGCATGGCAATTTGAGTTGTGATTGCATATATACATCCCGTCCATTCATAACGTGACGATGGCAAGCTAAAAAGGCGCTCGCGTGTCAAGCAGCGCCTTTTTAGGTGCTTCAGGTAAAAATGTACGTACAAGTTAGTGCTGGCCAGAGGCAACGGGAACCGTACGGGATCCATGCAATTTTCTATACATGTTAGCGCTTACGCCGGCATAAGTCTTGAATTTTTTATAGAACCAATCCATATCGTTGTATCCCACCGCGTCAGCGATTTCGTATATCTTCATGTCGGTATGCGTCAGCAAGAATTTCGCTTTCTCCATTCGCTGCTGCAGCAGATATTCGTTAAACGTCATTTTCTCGTGGAACTTGAACTTCTGCACCAAGTAGGAATAGTTGAAATGCATCCGCTCGGCAATTTCTTTTAAGGTGATGTTTTGGTACATCGAATCCTTCAAGTATTCCTTGACCTCTTGAATGACCTGATCCTCCTTTTCCGCATGGACATGGGACAATCTATTATCCGGAAACCCGTCACCGGAATGGGTTGCCGGCGAGATCATCCGCAAGCAAGTGTTGAGGTCTTCGACCGTGAACGGTGCAGGCAGATAATCATGAACTTGCAGCTGCAAGGCTTTCCGGGTCCAATAAAAATCCGTGCTGCCTCCGGTAACAATGATGGGAACTTGGCTTACGCGCCGGATGTTTGCGCATAACTCCATACCTTCGGAATCTGAACCAAGCGCATGGATAATCACCAAGGTGTATGGCTCCAAAGCAATGAATTGCATGGCGGACGAGGAGGACCTGACGCAGCGGAGCCGCGAGCATCTCAACTCATTCCAATCCGGCCGGATTTCCGGTGTTGCTTCATCATGGGATTCCAGATCAACAAACAGAACATCGTGCACAAAAGCTTCCCCCCAACTTCGTTGTAATAACGCTTTCATACGGTTTGATAACATTATGGGGAATGGAAACCCGAATCACAATGTGCCGATTTTTATATTTCTAACCGATATTTACTTCTTATAGAAATATAAGGGGCCTGTGTACGCGGAAGAAACATTGGCAACCCGAGATTGGACGGGTGAACGATCCCAAATTTGGCAGGTTGTTTCAATAAAATGTAAGCGCTAATATGGAGTTATGATTTATTCGGGCCGGGTCCCATAGCGGGATCCCTATCACTTGCTCGAAGTGGAAAGGAGGTCATGCTTTGCTTCGAATGCCTAAACGTGGCCGATGGGCGGCCACGGCAGTGGCAGCTGCGGTAGCAGCGTCCGTCGTTGTCCTGTTAATCCTGCCCCAAATGGGCAGCCGTGACAAGCCCCCCGCCGAAAGTCAGGCCCCAGGAAAACCGGAGGAAGGAGCAGTGGAGATAACAGGGGATTCGGATGCGTCGAACGGAAAACTGAATGCCGAACCCCCTGCCGGCACTAATCAAACGGCGTCAACTGAGCCGCAGGCACAGCCGTCCGCATCGCAAGATATTCCCTCGCTGCATGAACTCTTTGAGGAGGATTTTCCGATCGGCGCCGCGATCGAACCGAATCAGACCAACGGTCCAACATCGGAATTGCTGAAGAAGCATGTCCGCTGGCTGGTGGCGGAGAATGTCATGAAGCCGGATGCGATCCAGCCGTCGGAAGGCCAATTTATATGGACAAATGCCGACCGGATCGTGGAATTTGCTAAGGAGAACAACATGCAGGTCCGTTTCCACACGCTGGTCTGGCATACCCAAGTCGGGGCATGGTTTTTCCAAGATGCGGAAGGCAAGCCGATGGTGGATGAGACAGATCCCAAGCGCCAGGAAGCGAACAAAAAATTGCTGCTTGAACGCCTGGATACCCACGTAAGGACGATCGTCGGCCGATATAAGGGCGAGATTACGTCTTGGGACGTAGTGAATGAAGTCATTGAACCGGGGGATCCGGACGGAATGCGCGCGAGCGAATGGTATAAAATAGCCGGTACCGATTACATCGCAACGGCATTTCGAGCTGCTCGGGAAGCCGGAGGACCCGAAGCAAAGCTATATATTAACGATTACGGCACGGATAACCCTGTGAAAAGGGACCTTTTGTTTCAGCTGGTGAAAGATTTGCTGGAGCAAGGTGTTCCGATCGACGGGGTTGGACATCAGACGCATATTGACATTTATGGTCCATCGGTGGATTCCATCATCGCCTCGATGCGAAAATTCGCGGAGCTGGGCCTCGACAATCTTGTCACCGAGCTCGATATGAGCATTTATGCGTGGAATGACCGCAGTGATTACGGCCAAGATCTTCCGCATGAAATCCTGAACCTGCAAGCCGATCGGTATGGCGAGTTGTTCAAGGCATTCCGTCAAAACAAGGACATCCTCAGCGGCGTCGTTTTTTGGGGCATCTCCGACGACCATACCTGGCTTCATGGTTTTCCGGTCGCACGTACCAATGCGCCTTTGCTGTTCGACCGACAGCATCAGCCCAAACCGGCGTTTTGGGCTGTTGTTAAGGCGGCAAGGACGGAGTGATAAACGGACATCTCCGTATAGCCGGGCTAACATTTATGGATTTAATGCCCATAGCTTTAAGTCGCTTACGAAATAACGTTGATAAGGAGAGACCGAGTGATGAGAAGAAGCATGGAACGGCTGCCCAAGCTCCATGAAGCTTACGGCAATAGTTTCAAGATCGGAGCTGCCGTGAATCCGATCACGATGGTGACCCAAAAGGATTTATTGGCACACCACTTCAACAGCGTTACGGCAGAAAATGAAATGAAATTCGAGCGATTGCACCCATCGGAAGAGGTGTATACATTCGAGCAAGCCGACCAGATCGTATCGTTTGCCAAATCGAACGGAATGTCGGTGAGAGGACATACCCTCGTATGGCATAATCAGACGCCGGAATGGGTGTTTCAAGACAGTTCCGGCCGGACAGCCGGCCGCGAGCTGCTGCTTGCTCGGATGAAATCGCACATCGATGAGGTCGTTGGCCGTTATCGCGGAGATATCTATGCTTGGGATGTCGTAAACGAAGCCGTTGCCGACAGTGGAAGCGATCTGCTTCGTTCCTCCCCGTGGCTCGCGTCGATCGGGGAGGATTTTATCGCAAAGGCTTTCGAATACGCGCACGAGGCAGATCCGCAAGCGCTGCTGTTTTATAACGATTACAACGAATCCGTGCCCGAGAAGCGGGAGAAGATTTACACGCTCCTTAAATCGTTAAAGGAGCAGGATGTGCCGATTCACGGCGTCGGGCTTCAGGCCCACTGGAATTTGGAGTTTCCGTCTCTTGACGATATCCGCAGGGCAATCGAGAGATATGCAAGCCTCGGCATGTTACTGCATGTAACGGAGCTTGACGTATCCGTGTTTGCGCATGAGGATAAGCGGACCGATCTGGCGGCGCCGACGGCAGAAATGCTTGAGCGCCAGGCGGAGCGTTACGGGCAATTGTTCCGGCTGCTTAAGGAGTACAGCGGCAGCATCGCTTCCGTGACCTTCTGGGGAGCGGCGGACGATTATACCTGGCTGGATCATTTTCCGGTAAGGGGCCGTAAAAATTGGCCGTTCGTCTTTGACGAGAATCATCTTCCGAAGGAATCCTATTGGAATCTGCTCAAGGAAGCTGAGCCTGAAAGAACATTCCAGGATGTACGTTCGTAAGTCGTTTCCAGCTGTCGCCATTGGTTGAAAGGAGAATTCATCAGATGAACAAGACGCAGGTCAAGAATCCGGTCATTTGGGCGGACGTGCCGGATGTGGATGCCATCCGGGTAGGGGACGTCTATTATATGGTCAGCACCAGCATGCATTCCATGCCGGGCTGTCCGATCATGAGGTCCGAGGATTTGATGCATTGGGAGATCGTTGGTTACGTATACGATACGTTCGAAGACAACGAGGCCCATCGTCTGGAAGGCGGCAGCAATATCTACGGGCAAGGTTCTTGGGCGGCCAGCCTCCGCCATTATCGGGGGAAATTTTATGTTTGCTTTTCCAGCAACGATACCGGACGGTTTTATGTGTACCGCACGGACGATGTCATTCAGGGGCCGTGGCAAAGATCCGTCATTGATGGACTGCGGCATGATCCGGGCCTGCTTTTTGAGAATGACCGGGTATTCGTGATCTACGGCAACGGGGACATTTACATCACCGAGCTGACCGCCGATGCAGACGCCCTTATGCCGAACGGAATTCACCAACGGCTCTTTGAAACGGAAACGGAGGGCATCGGCTTGCGCTGCGAAGGCTGCCATGCCTATCGAATCAACGGTTACTATTATTTGCTGTTCATTGAATGGCCGAAGGCAGGGTTCGGCAGCGGCCGGCGCAGACAAATCTGTTACCGGTCACGGGAATTGCTGGGCCCTTATGAACGAAAAATCGTATTGGATGACGATCTCGGCTACCATAACAAGGGAATCGCCCAAGGCGGGATGTTCGATACGCCGGATGGCAAGTGGTACGCGATGCTGTTCCAGGATCATGATGCCGTCGGGAGAATCCCTTGCCTGGTCCCGGTAGCCTGGGAGGAGGATTGGCCCGTCTTCGGCATCGGAGGCAAGGTGCCTGAACGGTTTGAGGTCGACTTGCCGCAAGCCGTTGCGAAGCCGCTCGTGATCAGCGATGAATTCGAATACGAATCGAATAAGCTGGCTCTGAATTGGCAATGGAACCACAACCCGGATTATCGGTTATGGTCCGTGACCGAACGTCCCGGTTTCCTAAGGCTGACAACAGGAAGCCTGGCACCGGCGGGCGTGCTGCAGGCCCGGAATACGCTGACGCAGCGCACGGAAGGGCCGGCATGCACGGGGACTGTCTTATTGGACACGGGGCATATGAAGCCCGGCGATCATGCAGGGATTGTTGCCCTGCAAAGCCATTTCGGCACCGTCGGCGTCAAGGTCGCGGAGAACGGCGACAAGTTCATAGCGATGAGCGTGAACGATGGGGACGGCAGGGAGAAGGAGCTGGAAACGGTTCGGTACCGCGGCAGGGAAGTACATTTGAGAATTGATTTTGATTTTGAGAACAGCAAAGATGTGGCCTCCTTTCATTATTCTGTCGACGGGGCTGATTGGATGCCGATCGGCGGTGAGCTGAACATGCGGTATACCTTGGATCATTTTATGGGTTATCGCATCGGGCTTTATTATTATGCGACCAGGCAAACCGGCGGCCATGCCGACTTCGATTATTTTCGTTACGAAAAAGCCGAGCGTTAGAGCGCGTAACCGAAGAGAAGAGGAGCTGATCGATGTATGAAAAAAACAGGATGGACGCTAAAGCTGCTATTGGCCGTGCTGCTCCTGCTGCCGGCAATGCTGGAGCTCCATAATGGCGCGGCCGACGCATGGTCGGGCATGCCGATGTCCAAGCTTCGCGTCAGCGGCAATCAGCTGGTAAACAGCGAGGGGCAGCCCGTTGTCCTCAGCGGGTGGCACCAGCCCGGGGGCTCGTATTGGACGTATCAGGGAAGCGATCACTACCTGAACCGGAGCGGTGGGAATCGCCATGCTGCCATTTTGGCGTATTTAAAGGATATTACCGACACATTTTCCGATACCTCTCCGAAGTACGGCAACAGTCACGGCTGGTATATGAACCAGGTCAGGCTCTTTATCGACCGTGAAGACATGGGGGACGTGGCGGCCGGAACGTATAATTTTGCCGGTCTCCAGTCCTTTACGCAGAACGTCGTCGTGCCTTATATCCAGTATGCCAAGACCAAGGGAATCTACGTAACGCTAGGCCTCGACTTCACGCTCCAGGATAATCAGGCAACGACGCAAGCCAATCTCGAGAAATTCAATCAAATCTGGGGATATCTTGCGGCACAACCTGCGATCAAAAGCGCGGACAACGTCATGTTCGAGATCATCAATGAACCGGTGCTGTCTTATGCGAACGGTCGCTGGGGAGGACACCCGTCCGATCCCGAATTTCCGGCGTTTTGGGACTCGCTGCGCAATTTTCAAAATTCCATCATTTCCACGATCCGCAGTCAAGGGGCAGATAACGTGATATGGGCCGCCGGCCTTGGATGGGATCAATATTATCAGTTATGCGCCACGCGTCCGCTAACCGATCCGCTGAACAACTTCGGATATGCCGTGCATTGGTACCCGGGCTATGGAGCAAAGGATAACGGCTCGATACTCCAGCAGCAATGGGATACCAACATTAAGCCTTGCGCGGACAATTATCCGATCAATATTACGGAAACGACCTGGTTCAAACGGCTGCCGGGAGACTCGGAGTACTGGGAGCTGTTCAACGGCTCGAATGAAGGCTTTGGCAAAAACACCAAAGCCATATTTACGGCAGCCGGGAACGTCAGCATCGCGGTCCACATGAACGGTTTTCTTCTGCAGCCGGGGGCAAGAAGCACGTTTGCCGATCCGACGGCAGGGCTGCTCTTCGACGGTGATCCGGCACGGGACGGCATGGCCCGCTTCATCTTCGAATGGTATTACGAACGTGCGCAGCTTCATCCATGGAACGGCATATGGAACGGTATTTTATCGGGAGAAACCTATAAAATCGTGAACCGTGCCTCAGGGAAGGTGATCGACGTCCCGGGCGGACAAAACAGCAATTCGCTGCAGCTGCAGCAATGGCCGGACAATAACGCCACGGCCCAGCGATGGGTTGCGGACGATATGGGAGCATACAACAATGTATACCGGCTTCGCAGCGTCAGTTCGAGCGACGGCAAGGTGATGGATGTTAGAAACGGTTCCACAAACAACGGGGAAGCAATACAGCTCATGCAGGATTATGGGAATCAAGCACAGCGATTCCGCCTGATCAAGCTAAGCAACGGATACTGGAGCATCCTTAACGCGAACAGCAATAAAGCCGTCGAAGTGGCGGATGGTTCGTCCGCGGACGGAGCGAAGCTCCAGCAGAATCCTTATCGAGGGGATTTGCATCAGCAATGGCAGTTGATCAACGTAAATTGACGCTGCCGTACAGGTGGAGAGCGGCAAGGTGAGGAGGATGAAGAACGATGGCAGGCCATTTTACGCCAGCGGGAAATGAAACGGAAGGTCCAGTGGCGCCGCAGGATCCTGCAGTCAAACGCAGCGGACTGTACATCCTGTATGAGGCGATCATCGAAGCGACGACTCGTCCCGATGGGAAGTACGCGCAAGAGATATACCTGGACGGGAGTCAGCTCGTCGATAAAGCCCGATTTACCGGGGGTGTGACGGATGAAGCCATTCTTGAGCTGCTAAAGAGCAGCAGGGGTCTTCGCCGGCTGGTGGACAGTATCGGAATATCCGTTCATGCGCATGAACGGGACGTATCGAGCGTTCTGTTCACATTTTGGAATTGGGGAAATGCGAATCCATACGAAACGGGATCCCGGCAGAGTATAACCTGTCGAGCGAACGGCACGGAAACGCTCTTGGTTCTGGATAACGACGAAGATCGATATCCGGATGACGATGTTCCAGGCAAATTCGTCTTCGAGTTTGAACGAGAGGGCGTGTTGGCAACGGTCAGCATCGTATTCTATCTTCGTGACGGTTACCAAATCCCCGAGGCTGCAGTCGACCCCCCGGTCGATGTGGAATCACAAGCATATCAAGACATGATTAAGAAATCGCTCATAAGCCCGGGTCATAACAAACGATTAAAGGCGGCAATCGAAAAAGCGAAGCGGGGCGAGCCCGTAACCATCGCCTACATCGGCGGTTCCATTACCCAAGGGGCCGGCGCTGTCCCTCTCCATTCCCAATGCTACGCATACCAATCCTATGACCTGTTCAAGCGAAGATTTGCACCCGCCGGCGACAGCCCGATTCGTCTTGTCAAAGCTGGCGTAGGCGGTACGCCGTCGGAGCTCGGCATCGTCCGCTATGAGCGGGATGTGCTTCGAGAAGGGGAGGTACGGCCGGATATCGTGATCGTTGAGTTTGCCGTCAACGACGCAGGCGACGAAACGAAAGGAAATTGTTACGAGAGCCTGGTACTCAAGGCTCTTTGCGCCGATCACAAACCCGCGGTGATTTTGCTGTTCAGCGTATTCGTGAACGACTGGAATCTTCAAGACCGTCTGGCCCCGGTCGGTTGGCATTACAATCTTCCGATGGTCAGCGTGAAGGATGCGGTCACGGAGCAGTTCCGATGGACCAAGGAGCAAGGGAACGTGATTACGAAAAGACAGTTTTTCTACGACATTTATCATCCAACCAATGCTGGCCATCGGGTGATGGCCGATTGTTTGGACTGGTTATTCGAAGTAACCGATCGTTCCTCCCTCGACGAGGAGGACCTGACGGATGAACAGCCTCCGCTGATCGGAAATGACTTCGCTTTAACGAAGCTGCTCGATCGCAGGAATGGCGATCGCATCGCCCGCATTGATCCTGGCGGTTTTTCGGACACCGACACGGATCTGCAAATGGCGGAGCTGGACGATCATGCATACGGGACGCCGCAATTTCCGCACAACTGGATGCATACGGCCGATTCCGGCGAGCACAGCTTTAAGATGACTATCCAGAGCAAGCGTCTTATCCTTGTTTATAAAGATTCGGGAAGCCGGGCATTCGGGACCGCGAAGATATGGGTAGACGGGAAGCTGAAGAAGACCGCCGATCCGCATGAAGTCAATTGGACGCACTGCAGCGCCGTGATTTTGTACAATGAGTCGAAGTCAGGAGAACATGCGGTAGAGATCCAGATGGCGGAAGGCCACGAGGATAAGCGATTTACGATCCTGGGCTTCGGTTACGTCCCATAAAATTGCATTAGATAGCTTCACGCTCCATGGGTAAGTTTGATTGGACATCAAGCGGCGCTCAATCAAAAAGATGAAGGGGAGAGGAATATGAAGGAGACGGCACCGGCTGGATACGACGTTCCGCGGGAGATCGCCAGGGGGAAAATCGAAACGGTGGAATATGCATCCGAAACGGTAGGCAATGATCGAAAGGCGATGATTTACACGCCTCCGGGATATGCGGAAGACAACGTGTACAACGTTCTTTATTTGCTGCATGGCATCGGAGGTGATGAATCGGAATGGCACCGTCATGGCGATCCGCAGACGATTCTAGATAATCTATATGCGGACGGGAAACTCGCGCCCATGGTCGTCGTGTTTCCGAATGGCCGTGCGATGCCGAATGATCGGGCGGAAGGGGACCTGTTTGCTCCGGACAAAATAAAAGCGTTCGAGACGTTCGAAATCGATCTGCTAAGCGATCTGATTCCCTTTATCGAGTCACGATACTCGGTATCGACAGGCCGGGAAAACCGTGCGATTGCGGGGCTGTCCATGGGCGGGGGGCAATCCCTGAATATCGGCTTGAAGCATCTTGACCGCTTCGCATGGATTGGCGCTTTTTCCCCGGCTCCGAATACGAAATCTCCGGAGCAGCTCGTCCCGAATCCGGAAGAAACGTCGGCACGGCTCAAATTGCTGTGGCTGTCATGCGGCGACGAGGACAATCTGAAGCAGATAAGCGACCGGACGCACGCGTATTTGTCGGAGCATCGGGTTCCTCACGTTTGGTATGAGGAAAGCGGTGGACACGATTGGCCCGTATGGAAGAACGATTTGTATCATTTTTCCCACCTTCTTTTTAAAGATAACTGATGTTGAAGGAAGCCTTGCGCCATGTTGGCCGGGCTTTTTACTTTCAGCCAAAAACGAAAGGGTAAAATCATGACGTTATTGCCGAAGGACATTGTGTCCATTTTGGACCAAAACGGTATAAAAGCTGCTGATCTCCTGCACGGGATGGAGTGTGACCGGCTGCCGGACGGCGGTTTTTCAGAAAGCTATCTCGTATTGTCCCGAAAACACCTCCACATCTTTCGCGGCAGCGGCGTTACGAAGGAGAAGACGTTTTCGGGTTATGCAGCCGGCCGGTGCAAAGCTGCCGGCAAGCCGGAGCAAGAGGGTTCCGGCGATTGGGCTTGGGAACGCATTCCCCTCGAACGGCTCGAAGCCGTGACCATCGTTAATCTGGTCGCTTCCGGCATGGTTGTTGCCAAGGAGAAGGAGGAGCGAGTGATCGGTGCATTCACAAGCGGCCATATGAATCAGGCCGTCCGGTTTGCGCAAGCCTTCGATAAATTGAAGAACAACGAGCCGTTTGAAGCCTTCGAAATTGACGGAAAATCGGACGGGGTCTCATGCCCGACATGCGGATTGATGTACCCCGAAGAA
The DNA here is from genome assembly GCF_015326965.1 of Paenibacillus sp. JZ16. NCBI lineage: Bacteria > Bacillati > Bacillota > Bacilli > Caryophanales > Paenibacillaceae > Paenibacillus > Paenibacillus sp. JZ16. The sequence goes on along the minus strand of NZ_CP017659.1, from coordinate 832,355 downwards.
GGCAGGCCATTCTGTCCGAAATGCATGAAGAGGCATGCGGTATTCGCACGTTTGCTGTCATTTGCGGGCAAGTATAGGCTGTCCATCTTTTTTATCGTGTTGTTTATGCTGCTGAACTCGGCGACCGGTCTCGTCATTCCTTATTTCCAGGGCACCGTGCTGTTTGACCAGGCGCTTGCCGGCAATGGCGCTTTTGCGGGGCGGATCGGTCTGGTCATCGTGATCATTCTCGCATTCCGAACGCTGTCGCTGTTGTTCGGCATCTTGTTCGGCACCATCATCGCAAAGCTGGCGGCAAAGGTTGCCTTCGATTTGAAAGCGGCGGTATTTACCTCGTTACAGCGGTTGTCGCTCGATTTTTTTATGCGCAGGCAGACCGGCCATCTTATGACTCGCGTGAACAACGATGCACAGGAATTGCAATATTTTTTCGTCGACGGGCTCTCCTACTTCATCGTGAATGCGATGAATATCATCGGCATCATTGCCGTGCTCCTGTGGATGGATTGGCGGCTTACGCTGATCTGCCTGCTGCCGATGCCGCTGGTCTTCTGGCTTGTCCGGACTGCGTTTCCGAAGCTGTGGCGCTTGTCATGGCGGAGGCACCGCAAGGTAAGCGCTCTGAATTCGATCATCAGCGATTCGGTTCGCGGCTCGCGGGTCGTCAAGGCATTCGGTAAAGAACAGGTAGAGATCGGCCGCTTTCAGCAGGCAAACGATGCATTCTCCGGAGCCGAGCAGCGCTTTAATAAATGGAGCGGAACCGTGTTTCCGATTCTCAATTTTCTAACGCAGGCGGGCGGAATATTGATCTGGGCGTTCGGCGGTTGGTACGTGATGCAAGGCCGGATGTCTTTTGGCTCAGTGCTTACGTTCGTCAACTATATGATGATGCTGTACGGGCCGATTCAGTTCATGAATAATATTATCGGCTGGTGGTCCAATTGCATGGCGGCTGCGCAGCGTATCTTCGAGATCCAGGACGCCGTACCTAGCGTAGCGGAGCGTCCCGGAGCCGTTTCATTAGTGACAATGAAAGGCGACATCGAGATCGACAACGTTTCGTTCGGCTATGAGCCGAACAAACCGATTTTGAAGCAGGTGTCCCTGCGCGCGAGACCCGGGCAAATGATCGGCGTCGTCGGCCATTCAGGGGCTGGGAAGTCGACGCTGGTCAATCTCGTGTCACGATTGTACGACGTAACCGCGGGAGAGATCCGGATCGACGGCGTCAATGTCAAGGAGCTTTCGGTTGCTTCACTGCGTCGTCATATCGGCATCGTCTCTCAGGATATCTATATTTTTACTGGCAGCATCGCAGAAAATATCGCGTACGCCGATCCCGATTGCCGGATGGAAGACATTCTGCATGCAGCCAAAATCGCGAACGCGCACGATTTCATTCAAAAGCTGCCGGACGGCTACGATACGGAGATCGGCTCCGGCGGCTACAGCTTGTCCGGCGGGGAGAAGCAGCGGCTGTCGATCGCGCGGGCCGTGCTGCACAACCCGAAGGTGCTCATTCTCGACGAGGCAACCGCTTCGCTCGATACCGAGACGGAGCTGCAAATCCAGAAGTCGCTTGATTCGCTCGTCAAAGGAAGGACCACGATCGCGATCGCCCACCGGCTGTCCACGCTAAGGCAAGCCGATTATCTGGTCGTGATGGACAAGGGCGCTGTCGTTGAAGCGGGCACGCATGACCAGCTGATGGCGATGGAGGGCGTCTACCGGGAGCTCGTTCGCAAACATGATGAAGCGCTTAAAATGAAAGGGGAAATCATCGCATGAGGATGGAAGAGCACCAGGGAATGGAGCTGGCGGATGCCGCGGGCATCCGTTATTTGACACCGAGCAATTCGGAATTTGCGGAGACGACGGGCCATCTGCTGTCCGTCTGGACCAAAGGCGAGGTGCACTCGCCGGTTTACGTTCATTGCTCCTTCCCGCATACGAACCAGCGCTCCTTCCTGTCGATTCGAACGGCGGACAACAAGGAGATCGGTATGATCCGCTATCTTGACGTTTTTCCGCAAAGCACGGCTTCTATCATTGAAAGGCAGCTGAAGATCCGTTATTTTACCCCGGAAATTACCAAGGTGATTGCCGTAAGCGAGGAGTTCGGCTATTCCTATTGGGAAGTTGAAACGACTGCCGGACGGTGCCGGTTCACGGTGCGAAACGGCAGCGGCAGCGTCAAGTTTGCAGCGGAGAACCGCCTGCTGATCATCGATGTCGACGGTAACCGGTTCGTCATCCCGCACGTGGATCAGCTTAGCGACAAGGAATACCGCATGATCGAAACGAGATTGTAGACGGCGGCAACGGAGGAATATCGATGAATTTAAACTTCACGCTTTCGGAGCAGAATTTCGCGGCAGCACGGCAAGTCATCGGAGAGGAGATCGACTATTGCGTCCCTGCCGACCTGTCGCTGGATGGGCGGCGGGTGGAGGGGTACCTGGCGATCGGCAGCGGCAGGTGGGCGCATGTGCAGGACGGCCAAGTGCGGGATCACGGGAACATCGCGGACGCCTGCGATTATCATCTGGTGCCGTTTGTTGGCAATGCGGTGCTTGAAGCCACGGAGAACGGGACGAAACGAATCATCGTCAGGGTGACGATGCAGCATGCGTCCAGGTACGGCTATATCGCCCAAATCCTGAACGATATGGCCGCCAATCGCCCCGTCCGGATTTATCGTGACGAAGGGGATCCGGTTTGCGCGGCATGCGGAAGCGCGCTCGTCCCGGGTACGCGGGTGTGTCCCAGATGCATGAGTAAGGCAGCTGCATTCAAACGACTGCTTCTCATATCCAAAAGACACTGGCGAAGCTTGATGCTTGGATTAGGTGTCCTTATCGCTGCCTCGGCGTTGGCGATGGCCGGGCCTTACTTCCAGAAGCTGCTGGTCAACGCGGCGCTGCTCCCCCCTGCCGGACAAGAGGCCAGCGTAAGGGTATTTTGGCTTGCACTCCTTGGGATGCTGTTCACCCTGGCTTTCGGGGAGCTGCTCGGTATTGCCAGAAACCGGATCATGGCCAGCGTCAGTACGGGCATTGCGGCCGACCTGCGCAAAACGGTGTTCGATCGGATTCAGAACATGTCGCTCGGATTTTTGACGTCCCAGCGAGCGGGAGACCTGATGAACAGAGTGACGGCCGATACGGACCGCATCCGCCACTTGATTCAGGAAATGTGCACGACGGCCATCCACCAACTGCTCATTCTGATCGCTTCAGCGACGCTGCTTTTTTCCGCCGATTGGCGGCTGGCGCTGATCGTGCTGCTTCCGGCTCCATTCGTTGGTTATTTGCACTACTATATTTGGAGGCATGTCCTAAACAAGCTGTTTCACAAGCAGTGGCGCATCTCCGACAAGGCAAACTCGTTTCTACACGATGTCCTCAGCGGCATTCGGGTCGTGAAGGCTTTCGGCCAGGAAGAGCGGGAGATTCGCAGATTCCGGACATATAACGGCGAATTCGCTGCTGCTGCGTTGAAAAGCGAGAAGTTGTACAGCATTTTATCGCCGATCTCGAATTATTTGATTCAGATCGGCCAATATCTCGTACTCCTGATCGGCTGCTACATGATTATCGGCCGGGAGATGAACGTAGGCGAGCTGATCCAGTTCAGCGCTTATGCCGCCATGATTTTCGGGCCGATTTCCTGGCTGATGTTCATGCCGCGCTGGATCGCGAATGCGGTCATTTCGATGCATCGCGTATTCTCGGTAATCGACGAGCAGCCGGAAGTCATGGATGCAAACAACGCGGTGGGCCACCGGATTCGGGGCTTGATCGAGTTCCGCGACGTTTTTTTTGGCTATCGGTCGTATGAGCCTGTTCTGAAGGAGATCAACCTCACCGTGAAGCCGGGGGAGATGATCGGACTCGTCGGCCATTCCGGATCGGGCAAATCGACGACGATCAATCTGATTTCCCGTTTCTATGATGCGAACGAAGGGGAGATTCGGATTGACGGTATCGATATCCGGGGGATCCGGCAGGAGGATTTGCGCTCGCAAATCGGCGTCGTGCTGCAGGAGACGTTCCTGTTCAGCGGGACGATCGCCGAGAATATTCAATACGCGAAGCCTGGCGCGAAGCCGGAAGAGATTATCGAGGCGGCCAAAATCGCCAACGCGCACGATTTTATCATCAGTTTGCCTGACGGTTACGACACGAGACTGGATGAAAACGGGAACAACCTGTCGGGAGGCGAGCGTCAGCGGATCGCCATCGCGAGGGCCGTGCTGAACGATCCGCGAATCCTCATTCTGGACGAGGCGACGGCTTCGCTTGATATCGAGACGGAAGCGGCCATCCAGGAGGCACTGAAACGGGTGACGAAGAATCGCACGACGATCGCTATCGCGCATCGTCTCTCTACGCTGCGTAATGCCGACCGGCTTATCGTCCTTGATAAGGGGCGGATCGCCGAAATCGGCACGCATCGAGAATTGATGAAAAAGCAGGGGATCTACTACAATCTGATCTCTGCCCAGCGCGGCATGTCCCGCAAGAGCGATCCTTCCGCGGTGGTATGACGCCGCCAGATGCTTACTGTGAAATAGACGATATGGAAAACACAAAGATGGATCTTTATGAACGTTGGAGAAATTAAGCCAAGTTTCCTATTCTGAGCTGCTGCCCGACATTGTAAAGATTACACTGAACTGTTCATCCGGGTGCCCCTAAGTCTGCAAGATAGCCTGGGAAAAAACACGCTGTCGACCGGAGACAGGCTGAAACGGTTTAAGGGAGGGCTGAGAGGATAACGGGCTGATTGAACCTATTTTCAATTCGGCCGATATTTACTTATTACCTCCAGCCAGCCGGGAGTGGTTGGATGATTATGAGAAAGTGGTGCCGGGTCATCGCACATTTCCCATTTGTTTGCGTTTTATCCGGGCGAAGGTATTAACGTGAATTCCACGCCAGAGCTGATTGCAGCGGCTCGAACGACATGGATCGCAGGCTGGCTAACGGCGTCGGACATACCGGCTGGAGCCGAGCGTGGTTCATCAACTTCTGGGTACAACCGTTGGATGCCGACAAAGCTTACGAAGACGTAAGAGCGATGCTCACTCCACGCTGGTTTGATCCATCTGCTGTCCGCTTTGCGTAACAGCTGGAGCGATGGGGAAGTTAGAGGGCTGCTGTCACGCTTATCCCGACTTTTCCCGGTTGGCAAATGGTGGTCGAATCCAACAGTTATTTGCCCTTGATTTTGCCAGCAGCGTTTAACATTTTATGAATAGGGCAGTTCATAGAACGATCCCCAAATCACTTGACGAAGCAGCTCTTGTTGACGGAGAAGGTTATTTTTACATTGTCAGGCATGTTATTTTTCCTTTATCCAAATCGGCTGTCATTGTGGTTGCGCTGTTTCAGTTTCTGGGTGTGTGGAACGATTTTTTGGGCCCGCTTGTTTACATCAACAAGGAATCTAAGTTCACGCTGGCGCTTGGCGCAATTTATTGGCTATTACACAGCTCAATGGGAGTTGTTGATGGCGGCGGCCACGATGGTTCTCTTTCCGCCTATTATGCTGTTTATATTAGGACAAAATACTTTATTAAAGGCATTGCGGTATCCGGGCTGAAAGATTAATAGCTCGTTCTGCCGACATATCGAAAGGAGGAACTTAATGAAAGCATTGAGAGGCAAACAGGTCATTTTGAAAGAGCAAGAACTGATTCGCAGGGAACGAGCGAACAGAAGCTATCTGATGAAGCTGGACAGCGGTCATCTGTTGTTTAATTATCATTTGGAGGCCGGAAGATTTCATGGAAGAACGATTCCCGAAGGTGCGCACGGCGGTTGGGAAACGCCGGTCTGCCAATTGCGCGGCCATTTTCTTGGTCATTGGTTGTCTGGTGCGGCGTTGCATTATGAAGAAAGCGGCGACATCGAATTAAAGGCCAAACTGGATGCTATTGTCCATGAATTGCATGAATGCCAACGCGATAACGGCGGTCAGTGGGTCGGTCCGATTCCCGAAAAATATCTGCACTGGATTGCAAGCGGAAAAAGCATCTGGGCGCCCCAATACAATTTGCACAAAATATTAATGGGGTTGGTCGATGCCTGGCAATATGCCGGTAATCGGCAGGCCCTGGATATCGTGGATCGGTTCGCGGACTGGTTTGTCGAATGGAGCGGCACATTCACAAGAGAGCAATTCGACGATATTCTCGATGTGGAGACAGGCGGAATGCTTGAGGTTTGGGCCGATCTGTTGCACATAACCGGAGCGGACAAATATCGTGTGCTGTTAGACCGGTATTATCGCAGTCGGCTGTTTCAACCCTTGCTGGAGGGCAAGGATCCGCTTACGAATATGCATGCTAACACTACGATACCGGAAGTGCTCGGCTGTGCGAGAGCTTATGAGGTTACCGGAGACGACAGGTGGCTGTCCATCGTCCAAGCGTATTGGAATTGCGCTGTAACGGAAAGGGGAAGCCTTGCGACAGGCGGTCAAACCGCTGGAGAGGTCTGGATGCCGAAGATGAAGATGAAGGCCCGCCTAGGTGACAAAAATCAGGAGCATTGTACTGTCTATAACATGATCCGACTAGCAGATTTCTTATTTCGTCAATCTGGCGACCCTACCTACGCGCAATATATCGAGTACAATCTATACAATGGCATTATGGCGCAAGCCTATTATCAGGAATATGGTTTGACTGGTAGTCAGCATAATTATCCCAGAACCGGCCTGCTGACCTATTTCCTCCCCATGAAGGCCGGTCTGCGCAAGGAGTGGAGCACGGAAACCGACAGCTTCTTCTGCTGCCACGGCACGATGGTTCAGGCGAATGCGGCCTGGAACATGGGAATTTATTATCAGGACGGGGATATCGTCTATATCAGTCAATATTTCGATTCCGAGTTGCACACAAGTATCGCTGGAACCCTCATACGGATCGTACAGACGCAGGACAAAATGAGCGGGAGCCTCCTATCCTCGTCTAACACGGCCGGGTACCAAGCTATTAATGATACAGCGTCGACAAATGAAAATATACCTACTTTTCGCAAATACGATTTCATTGTATCTGCTGCCGCACCGACAACGTTCACGCTCCGCTTACGCATACCTGAGTGGATCATGGCGGGAGCATCCGTGTACGTCAATGACGTTCTGCAGGGGACGACTCTGGACAGCGAGAACTTCTATGACATTCACAGAGCATGGAAGGAAGGCGATACCGTCTCGATTATGCTGCCAATCGGCATTCGGTTTGTTCCGCTACCGGACGACGAACGAACAGGTGCCTTCCGATACGGGCCAGAAGTGCTGGCAGGCTTGTGCGAATCAGAACAGCAGCTCTATATGAGGGATGAGGATATTGCGTCCGCTATCGAGAACGAAAATGAACGTGAATGGGGGAGTTGGCGGTATTTCTTCAAGACAGTCAACCAGGAACCTGTCATCACGTTCAAACGAATTCGGGATATCGGGTACGAACCTTATCAAATTTACTTCAAAGTAACGCGTACAAAATTATAGTGAAGAGAGAAAAATAAATATTCTGTGTGTCCAGCCGATCAACATATCCATTCCTGCGATAGATCTAGGCTGAGGACTAGTACGATCAAACAGGCGGATACTGAGATCGGCAAAATTGCCATTTCCGTAATGGAGATTTGAGAGTTGTAAGCTGTCGGAGGTCTCATATAACGTTCCTGTTCGGCGGGACGATCGGAGTGAATATTCATTACTCGAAGCCGAGTGCAAAGCTGGAAGAGATTATTCTTGAAAAGCCTTATCCGTTAGGAGGGAAGAAGCAGCGTATGGATAATGAATTTCACAGCGTTCTCTGCTATACGAGAGAACCGCTTGAACCGGAAATCTATTCCCCGAAGCTTGCATATAGTATGCATCTCGCTTACACCGATGACGGGATGAGTTATCGGGAGCTTAATCACAACTCGGGGGTGCTGTTCGCTAAAGCCGCCGAGCTCTCAAACGGCACGCTGTCCGCCAAGAGTTTGAAGAATCCGTACCTGTTCCACATGGCTGACGGAAACTTTGGCGTACTGGCCATTCGGACGGAAGCGGACGGTTCTCCCGATCAGCAGAGCAAGGGCTCGGTGCTTTTGTTCACTTCCCCGGACTTGCTGCAGTATCGGGAGCTCGGTCTGTTGAACCTAACGAAAGGGCTTCGTGTACAAGATATCATGTGCGAATATGAACATGCTTCCCGAAGGTATGTCCTTCGTTGGCGTGAAGAAGACGGAAGGTATTATCAAAGGGAAATGGCGGACGTGACATGCCCGGACGACGCTGCCAAGCCGAATCCGTGCGAAGCTTTCACGCTAAGCCCGAGACGCGTCGACATTGAAGGAGCAGTGCCCCGCAATGCGATACGTGTATCGCGAGGCGTGGCTCAGAGGCTGATTCATAAGCTTACGGTACCGGTTCATGTGCGTAATGAACTCCCGGAGCGTGTGGCCGTTTCGTCCAAAGAACAGTTACAAGCGGTTAAAGTGACGGCGATATACAGTGACGGCACCACCGCGATCAAGCCGATTGAGTGGGATGCGTCCGAGATCGATTGGAGCCGTCCCGGAACTTATCGCATTTCTGGAAGCATTCGGCAGGATCGCTATACGTTTCCGATGGCGACGAACCGTGCCGACCCTTGCATTGCGCAGTGGGACGGAAGGTATTATTTTGTCGCAACCAATGATGCCGACGGCAACCATACGATATCGATCCGGGAGGCGGATTCCATATTCGGTCTGGTCTCGGCAGAAGAAACCAAAATCCTGGATACAGGCATGCATGATCATCTGAAGCGATTTCTGTGGGCGCCTGAACTTCATGGCATCGGCGGCGATCTGTATATTTTTCTTGCCGGCAGCAGCGGCGAATTCAAAGACATTCAATCGCATGTTATGCGGTTAAAGAATGGCGGCAATCCGAGAATGGCTGCGGATTGGGGGACCCCGATCCGGGTCGCCAGGCATGACGGAAGCCCGCTGTTTCAAGCCGGCATAACGCTGGACATGACCGTATTAGAGCGGAAAGGCCGTTTATATGTGCTCTGGGCGCAAAGGGAATTGGTACCGCATGACTTGGGCTCGTGGATCTATATCGCCGAGGCGGATCCGAGGGAACCGTGGAGACTGATATCGGAGCCTGTCCTGCTGTCCAAGCCCGATTACGGCTGGGCGAACAATCAAACGTTCGTGGAAGAAGGGCCCTTTGCACTCATGACAGACCGGAAGATCTTCGTGACGATATCCGGAGCTCTGGTCGATGCCACGTATTGCGTCGGCATGCTCAGCGTCAATTCTGACGCTGATTTGCTTGACCCGAACCAATGGACGAAGCGAAATTACCCGCTGCTAACCTCCAGAAGCGTGCCGGGCGAATACGGGCCAGGACACAATTCTTATGTGAAGGACGAGGAAGGAACGATCTGGAGCGTATATCACGCTCGTCCAGGCATCGGAGAGCCCCGCTGCTCGGGTCTCCGTCGCGTACATTTCGACGTTGACGGTGAACCGATGCTGGGCTTGACGGAAGAGAAGGACCTGAATCCAGCGCTTGCGTCCGTACACCTGAATGTGCAGGTGGAAGCATTGGTGGAAGGCTGACGGAACAACAACTTTTCTGGGTTTGTGCGAATTGTTGAACATGAAGAACAAAAGAAGCGCCGTGTTCCCGTGTGCGGGTACGCAGCGCTTCTTTTGCGTTTTGACGACGTGAACCCGAGGTTAATCCTTTCCAATGATGGATTTAGATTGGGCACACCGTCTAGCCGACGCTCATGCGCTTTCCACTTTCCGGCCCTTTGCGTTGCCCAGAGCATCAACACTTTTAGTAATTACAAATCGTGTTTAGTTTCTCTATGGTTCGTTTTCGCAAGCAGTTATATGATCTTGGTGAGCATCAAAATGAAAGCGCTGCATATTCATGCAGCCAAAAATTAAGGGGGGAAATAACGCATGTGGATGCGAAAGATCAGCCTGCTGTTCTGCAGTCTGATTCTAGTGATCATGACGGCATGCAGCAGCGGCTCGGGCAGCGACGTGAAGACCGTCGAGCCCGGCAAAGTGAATGAAGCCGTCAACGCGCCTGCGGAAGCAAAAAACGAGGAGCCGGCAGACGAATCAAACGGCCAGGAAGAAACAACCGGCACGCCGGAATTGGATTTTGATATGGGCGGACGCACCATCAAATGGGTGTCCTGGTATGATGAGTCGATCCAGGAAGACAATCCTGACAACATTAAACGGAAACAGAATTTGGAAGAGCTGATGAAGAAGCATAATTTTAAAATGGAATATGTGATCGTGGATTTCGGCGAGTACCAGGATAAGGTGACAGCCTCGCTGGTGGCGGGCGAACCGATCGGCGACATCATCCGGGTCGCGAGGCCATGGATGATTCCGACGCTGGTCAATCAAGGTTTGTTCGCGCCCGTGGATGAATACACCAAGAACGAGAAGGTATTCATCCAGCAGTACACGAACGAGTACTCCCAATACGAAGGAAGGGGCTACGGGTTCAGGACGGGCATCAACGGCGCGTCATCTGGCATTTTCTATAACCGCACGTTAATGAATCAATTGGGCATGAAGCCGTTGCAGGAATACGTGAACGAAGACAAATGGAATTGGGATACGTTCATTCAAGTCGCGAAAGAAGCGAACAAAGATTCAAATAACGACGGCAAGTTGGATATTTGGGGTCTTGCAACCGCTTCCTTGCTGGTTCCTGCAATGGCCTCGAACGAAGCGAATCTGGTCATTCTCGATAAGCAAGGCCTTGAGGATCCAAAAACCTTGGAAGTGCTGAACTTCTTGTCGCGCCTCGCAACCGAGTCGGTCGGGAGGCCAACGGAAGGGGGAGACTGGACCGAGCCGGGCCAATTCTTCCGCCAAGGCAACACATTGATGGTTGCAGGCAGCGATTATGAAATGGAAAACTTCAAACAGGACATGCCGGATTACGATATCGGATTCCTCCCATTTCCGAAAGGGCCAAGCGCATCAAGTTATCATTCGCATAATACGATCCCGAATTACCTGACGATTCCAAGCGCCGTGGAGCATCCCGAACGTCTGATTTATATTTACGAGAGAATCAACGATATCGACTCGATCTACGACTATCCGAAACAATCTACGCTGGAGACTTTATTCAGCAACGAGGACGATATTCAGAATGCCAAGATGGCCGGTGAGAGCATTAAAGTGATCGATACCGAGAGCGGATACCCATCGATGCCATATTACGAATTTATAGGGGAAATCATGGAAGGCATCCCGGTATCGACGGTCGTCGAGAAATACAAAGGGCCGTTCCAGGCAGCGATTGATGCGGTTTGGAAAAAGTAACCGTGGTTCCAAAAGGAATCTCAGCCAGTCCTCCCGTCATTTTGAAGGGGGAGTCAGGTACGGCGTTACATATGGAAGCGATTTCAAGTCAATGCTTCTTAACGGCAGACGGTGGATAGCCTTTCGCTTCCTTGAACACTTTGCTGAAATAGGAAAGATCTTGAAAGCCGCTGGATTCGGCGGCTTCCGTCACGGTAACGCCGCCGGCCATCAGCATGATTTCAGCGTTATTCACGCGTATCCGCTGCAGGTATTCCTTGTAGGTCGAACCGGTATTCTTTTTGAATAGTTTCCCTAAATAAACGGGATGGAGGTTGAACTGCTCGGCGAAGTCGTTAAACGACAAGTCTTCCGCATAGTGTTCTTCGATGATGGCGGTCAGCTTCTTGATCCGCGGGTCCATATGCATGATCGTTTGGCGATGCATGCCGTGAAGCAGCCGGTGGAGAATGAGTTCGAACAATGCACGGGCATGGATCCTATAAAACGGTTGTTTATTCATCCACACGTGGTTGAACTCCCGGATGTAGGCAAGTATCTCCTTGGTGATCAATTTCTTCGTTACAACGCCAAACGGAAGCCGGATATGATTGTGCGGCTCGGCCCAGAAAAAATTGAACGGATACGCATGCATGGGAGATTCCTTGCACGTATGGGCTTCCCGTACGCTTCCCCCCGGAACGTAGACCAGGTCGCCCGCCTCAACTGCAAATTTTTTGCCGTCAATGTAGTAGTTTGCCCGGCCATCAACGACGAACGTCAAATCGTGAAATCCGATGCGGGCCTTCTGAATTCTCCAATCCGGATAACATCTGCGGTCCACGAACAGAAAAATATTCGGTACAAGATGAGGGTGATACTCGAGCTCCATGCGGATATCGCCTCCTTTTTAAACAAATTGTAATGTTCTCATGAACATTTACAACCTGTGGTTGGATGGTCTTTTCCCAATGTATCGCCGCTTGATCATGTGAAATCATCCGCCGTTAAGAAAGGAAGGGTCCAATGATTACGTTAACCGGATTTGCAGACGAGATATCCCCGGATTTGGATGTACAGCTGGATGTCCTAGAATCCGAAAGCATCCGTTATCTTGAGCTTCGAGGCGTTTGGGGGAAAAATGTGCTGCAGCTGACGAAAAAGGAAGCGTTGACCGTGAAAGAACGATTAGCGGAGCGGAGGGTCGGAGTCTCCTCGATCGGATCGCCGATCGGGAAAATCCAAATCACCGACGACTTTGAAACCCATCTCGAAGACGCTCGGCGTGCCGTTCGTCTAGCTAAGTTTTTCCATGCGCCTTTTGTACGCGTGTTCTCCTTTTACATTCCGGACGGGGACTACGAGAAGCATCGGCCTGAGGTGTTACGGCGCATGCAACGACTCGCTCAATTGGCTGAACGCGAAGGCGTGGTTCTGCTTCATGAGAATGAAAGCCATATTTATGGAGACACCGGCGAGCGATGTTTGGATCTGCTTCAAACGGTTTCATCCTGCCATTTGCGGGCAGCCTTTGATCCGGCGAATTTCGTGCAGTGCGGCGTGAAGCCCGTTAATGAGGCCTATCCACTGATAGGCGACTATACGTCGTATGTTCATGTGAAAGACGCCATCATGGGGAAGGGGACAGTCGTACCTGCAGGGGATGGCGACGGCGAGCTCCGCGAGCTCATTCATGAGCTCAGCCGCAGGCGATTTTCAGGGTTTATGTCGTTGGAGCCGCATCTGCGCGCCGCCGGAATATTCGAGGGATTCACGAATCCGGGGCTTTTCGTTGTGGCATCCAAAGCGATAAAGCGATTGTTAGCGGAGCAAGCAATGGAATGGAATTGACCGGCTGAATATTGATTCAACGCGTGACCTTGGTTTGAGGAGCCAAAAAATTCGAGAGGAGCAGTCTCATGAATTTACGATTTAAGAAATTCTTATGCGTATGTTTGTCTCTTGCCATCGCTTTGTCCATTCTGGTTGCACCTGGAAATATTGCCGCAGCCAGCGATGCCGTCATCAATGTTTCCTCGGAGAAGCAAGTGATTCGCGGCTTCGGAGGCATCAACCACCCGGCATGGATCGGCGATTTGACGGCAGCACAGAGAGATATCGCATTCGGAAACGGGGCGAATCAGTTAGGTTTCTCAATATTAAGAATCTACGTGCATGAAGACCGAAATCAGTGGCATCGTGAGCTGGAGACGGCCAAACGGGCCATTGCCCTTGGAGCCATCGTATTTGCTTCCCCTTGGAATCCGCCGGCCGATATGGTCGAGACCTTCAACCATAACGGCGATACAACGGCAAAGCGGCTTCGTTACGACAAATATGCCGCGTATGCCCAGCATCTTAACGATTTCGTGACGTACATGAGAAACAATGGCGTCGATCTGTATGCGATATCCGTCCAAAACGAGCCCGATTATGCACATGACTGGACGTGGTGGACACCGCAGGAAATGCTTCGGTTTATGAAAGAAAATGCCGGATCGATCAACACGAGAGTCATCGCGCCGGAATCGTTCCAGTATCTGAAAAATATGTCGGATCCGATTTTGAATGATCCCCAGGCGCTTGCCAATATGGATATTCTCGGGGCTCATCTGTACGGGACCCCGATTAGCAATTTCGCTTATCCGCTATTCAAACAAAAAGGAGCGGGAAAAGATCTCTGGATGACGGAGGTATACTATCCGAACAGCGACAACAACTCGGCGGATCGCTGGCCCGAAGCCCTGGATGTGTCTTACCATATCCACAACGCGATGGTGGAGGGCGATTTTCAAGCCTACGTGTGGTGGTATATCCGCAGATCTTACGGTCCGATGAAGGAGGACGGCACGATCAGCAAACGCGGCTACAATATGGCTCATTTCTCCAAATTTGTCCGCCCCGGCTATGTCAGGGTGGATGCCACGAAAAATCCTGAATCCAACGTTTACGTATCAGCCTATAAAGGTGACAACAAAATCGTTATCGTTGCGATTAACCGGAGCAGCGCCGGGGTCAATCAGAACTTTGTGCTGCAGAACGGATCGGTTTCGCAGGTATCAAGGTGGATCACGAGCAGCAGCAGCAATCTTCAACCCGGAACGACACTCAATGTAACGGGGAGCAACTACTGGGCCCATCTTCCCGCGCAGAGCGTTACGACCTTTGTAGGCGAACTCGGGCGGTAACTCACCGTCAACGGTACTGGTAGTTATCACAAAGGTAAATCATTTTAACAAAGAGCTGTCTCCAGGTCATACAGGCGACTTGGAAGGGCAGCTCTTTGTTTTGGGCTGGAATTGATCCGAAATTTCAGCAGATTATAGTTGGATGCATGAAAGGGAGCAAAGCGCAGTCCTGGGTTCCCCCTATGCCCTAGGCGATTACTCCGGTTTATCCTATTGCCTTGTAAAGGAGTTTTGCGGCCATTCTTCACCTAGCCGGTAGCCATATCGTAAGCAAATTGTACCCCGAGGAAGGAATTGTACCTTTTTCTTGCGAACAGTCAAGTGTATCATCGTATTGCCTTACTTTGAGAACGCTTTCTATTGAGGAGGGTACGTATGCAGCGTTTATGGTCCAAGTTCTCCCCGGTGTTCCGCAGATTTCTGATTTCCTACTTGATTGTTCTCTTGATCCCCCAAATTGCGGGCTATGCATCGTACAGGACTTCGATTGAAGTGGCGAAAGCAAGCTCAATTGAAAACAGTCTGAGTTCCTTGAATCTGGGAAAAGAGATCATCGAGCGTCATCTGGTGGAGGTGGAAACCTTCACGAAGCAGCTTGCGATCAATCAGGATCTATATCGTCTGATCGCTGATCCCAAGCCGCTCGACAGCAACAACGTTTACGGCTTGGGACGCATGCAGCGCAGCCTGTCCATGTACAGCAGCACGAATGATTACCTCTCCGATTTCTTCATCTACATACGTAATTACAACGCCATTATTACGCCGAATACCGTCTATTACCGGCCCGAGCATTATTACGAGGCGAATCGGCTTGAAGGGTTGACGTTCGAGGAGTGGGAGGAGGCCGTATTGAAGAAACCGCATCTAAACGAGATGATGCCGCTTAAGAAATATAGGCGGGAAATCCGCGACACGGTGTTTGTCGAGACGCCGGCCGTCACGTTTCTGCAATCGATCCCGCTTAACAGCTTTAACAACCCGCAGGCGATGATCGGCGTATTGATCGATGAAGATCATATGGGCAGCCTGCTGCAAAATATCGTGGACCAATACGGGGGCTGGGCGTTGGTTGCTGACCGGGAAGGCAGCTTGATCTTGTCCAAGGGCATCGGAGAAGAGGAGGCCAAGCGCTTCACCGAAGCTTCTTCCGATGAGAACGGCGAGGTCATCCCCACGGGAGACGGACGGCTGTTGATCTCCATCCGGTCCGATCTGAACGGCTGGACCTATATGGCCGGAATACCGGAGCAGGCGCTGATGACGAAGGCCGATATAATTCAGCGGGTCACGACGACGTTTACGCTGACTGCGCTGTTCATTGGCTTGTTGATTGGACTTGTCCTCGCTTACCGGCACAGTGCAAAGGTCCAGTCGCTCCTGTCCGTGTTTCGCGAACAAAACCACATTTCCCGGGAGAAGATCGGCAACGAGTACGATTTCCTGGCTGGCAATATCGCGGCTTTGATCGCTAACAACAAATTGCTGGAGTCCTCACTGAACGATCAGCTCCCGCTGCTTAGGGATGCGTTTATCAAACGGTTGCTGACTGGCGACTTCTATACGCTGCGCGAACTCGAAGCGGTCTCCAGTCAGACGGGAGTCCCGCTCCGCGGCGAGCAAGGACGCGCAGGCATTCTGAAAGTCGCCGGATATGGCAGTGCCGACAGCGAAGAAATCATCCAGGAACTCAGCGTTGCCCGGTTGATCGTCCGGCAGGCTTTGAGCCGGCTGGAACCCGATGTGCTGGTTACGGACTGGGGTTCGGACCAGATCGCTTTCGTGCATCCGATTGCCGAAGAGGCGCTGGACGTCTTTACTCGTCGCCTGGATGCCGGTTTGCTTGAACTGATCGATACCGTATATCGGCATCATCGATTGTCGATCACGATCGGGCTGGGTTCGGCGTTCGAAGCGTGGAACGGCGTGGCCGACTCTTTCAACGAAGCGCAGCAAGCGCTGGAATATGCCGTTCACACCGGGGCAGTCGGCATCACCCGGTTTGAGGACGCGATGAAGGCTACGGAGCTGTACTATTATCCGATTGAATCCGAACAACGCTTGCTCAATACGCTTAAGGCGGGTGAACTTGAGGAAACAAGCCGCCTTCTTGACCAGCTGTTCAGCCGGAACTTTGAAGAGAGGGAGCTGTCATATGATATGACGCAGCAGTTCGTAATGGAGCTCAAGGGAACCTTTCTGAAGCTGGCCGAACAAAGAATATTCCACGACGAGCCGCTCACCGACCATATCAAAGAGCAGATCGCTGCAGTTGCGACGACGGACGGGGTCGATCAGCTCAGGGAGCGATTCGGGCAGCTCATTCATGAGATCTGCATGGATGTCCGGAAGAAAAAATGCGACATGCACGCCGAAACGGTGGGTGAGATTATCCGCTACATCCACGAGCGTTATTCCGACGCCGAGCTGACGCTTTATCGTATCGCGGAGCATATTGGGAAGCCCGAGAAATATATCTCCCAAATGTTCAAGGAGCACACGGGAACGAATCCTTCGGACTACGTTGAACTGGTGAGGATCGGCAAGGCGGCCGAGCTGCTGCAGCAGAACCTTTTGACGATTGACGAGATCGCCGCGCAGGTGGGGTATAATAGCGCGCATTCGTTCCGGAGGGCCTTCAAGCGGGTTCGTGGCGTGTCACCGAGCACATTTCGGCAAATGGCCGATTAAGGAGACGGGGGGTTCGCCAATCTTTTTGTGGAAAAGAGGAAGGTCAGCCGCCTGCTTAAACGAATGGATCGAACGTCTTGGCGGATGTTTTTTAATCGAACCCGCCTAATGAAAAACCGAGCGAAATCAAGGCCTGGAGAGCATCTGTTTCCGAAATTGTACGGTAAGGGAGAAAGTGTGCCTTTACGAAGCCGAGCTTGCAATTTTATGATTACGCACAAGAAAGCGCTGCCAAATAAGTTCTGGCTTCATTGGCAGTTACTCATCGAAGGAGGGATGGAACTGAGTACTCTATTTTCCAAGTCCAAAACGGTCAGAGCCCCGAGCAATACACGCTCGGAAATCGGGAGATTTGCCTCCCGAAGCTTCAGAAGACATTGGCAGCTGTATCTGCTGATCATTCCGCCGGTCTTGTATTTCATCATCTTCAAGTACTTGCCTATGGCAAACGCCGTGCTTGCCTTCAAGAATTATAACGTGGTGAAAGGAATTTGGGGCAGCCCATGGGTCGGTACGCAGTATTTCGAAATGTTTTTTCGCAACCCGGCGTTCGCGACGCTGATCAAAAATACGCTGTACATTTCGTTCTATCAATTGATCGTCGGGTTTCCGATCCCGATTCTGCTAGCGCTGGCCTTAAACGAGGTGAAGAGTGCAAGGTTCAAAAAAACCGTGCAGATGGTCACCTATGCGCCATATTTCATCTCCACGGTGGTCATGGTGTCCATCATCATGCTGTTCTTGTCCCCGCGTCTTGGGATCGTGAATACGATTACTGGCGCGCTTGGTTTTGAAGCGGTCAATTATCTTGGAGAGCCTGGCATGTTCCGCACGATCTACGTGCTGTCCGACGTATGGCAAACCATGGGCTATTCCGCCGTCATTTATCTTGCTGCCCTGGCGGGCGTGGACCCGTCCTTATATGAAGCGGCCAAGGTGGACGGCGCCAATCGGTTCCAGAAGATCCTGAATGTCGATCTTCCTGGGATCTTGCCGGCAGCGGTCATCATTTTGATTCTCAGCGTAGGCAACATCATGGCGCTCGGCTTCGAAAAAATGTACTTGCTGCAGAATCCGCTGAACCTGTCCACGTCCGAGATCATTTCCACGTATGTGTACAAAATCGGATTGCTGAACGCGAACTACAGCTTCGCCACGGCGGTCGGATTGTTCAATTCTTTGATCAATCTGGTGCTGCTCCTTGTCGTCAACGCCATTGCCAAGCGGGCTTCCAATACAAGCCTTTGGTAGATATGAAAAAAGGGAGTGAGTGACATGAACGCATTGCGGTCCAGTTCCGGAAGCCGCCGGAGCGTGAGGATCAAGGAGTCGCTGGGAGACCGCATCTTTCTGACCGTGACCTATATCTTGCTGACCTTGGTTCTAATTGCCGTCCTGTATCCGCTTATTTACATCGTAAGCTCATCACTGAGCAGTCCGAGCGCCGTCTCTGCAGGCAAGGTATGGCTGTGGCCGGTCGACGTATCCTTTGCAGGGTACGAGGCGGTGTTCCGAAACGGCCAGGTGCTGACGGGTTATGCCAATTCGCTGTTTTATACCGTTGCAGGCACGTTCATCAGCGTATCCCTGACGATTATGGTTGCATACCCCCTGTCGAAGAAGTCGTTTTTCGGCCGCACGCCGCTTATGGTATTCATTACTTTCACCATGATGTTCTCCGGCGGATTGATCCCGACCTATCTGGTCGTCAAATCGATGGGCATGATCGATACGCGCTGGGCGCTGCTCATTCCGAATGCCGTGTGGGTGTGGCAGGTCATTATCGCCAGAACCTTCTTTCAGACCTCGATCCCGGATGAGCTCTCCGAAGCGGCGGATATCGACGGGTGCAGCGACATCCGATACATTTTCAGCGTCGTTCTTCCGCTTGCCAAACCGATCATCGCCGTGCTCTCGCTTATGTACGCGGTGGGGCAGTGGAACGCTTATTTCGATGCCCTGATTTACTTGAAATCGCAATCGCTCTATCCGCTTCAGCTCATTCTCCGCAGCATTCTCATCTTGGGCAGCGGAACGGGCAACATGGACGCCGGGGAGATGGTGAAGCAGCAGCAAATGGCCGAGCTGATGAAATACTCGCTCATTGTGGTGGCAAGCCTCCCGGTGCTGGTGATCTATCCGTTCGTACAGCGTTATTTTGTGCAGGGCATGCTGATTGGCTCCGTGAAGGGCTGATCCCGGGCTGCTCTCATTGTGTTGCTTGACCAATTCGTGAGGAGGAGATTGATTTGAGAAAAACAGGAACCCGTCTGCTTGTACTCATACTGATGCTTGGTTTGGTGCTTGCCGGATGCTCCGGCGGAAACGACAACGAAGGAAGCGAAGGGACAGAAGGCGGCTTACAGGATTCCGGTGAGAAGGTTACGATCAACGTATTTGCCCATCAAAGCTCGGATGTGGATTTGAAAACCAATAAGTTTACGAAAAAAATGGAAGAGCAATTCGGCATCAAGTTCAACTGGACAACCGTTCCGTTCGATGGTGCGGCCGAAAAACGTCAAATTTCGCTTGCGTCCGGCGACTATCCGGATTTGTATATGCTTATTCCTTGGGTGGACCGTTTCTCGCAGACGGACTTGCTGAAGTTCGGGCAGCAGGGGGTGATCGTTCCGCTTAACGACCTGATCGAAGAGCATGCTCCCCACATTAAGGAGGTACTGGAGAACAACGAATATTATAAAGCCATGAACACGGCTCCTGACGGCAAGATTTACGGATTGACCGGCTTAAACGAATGCTTCCACTGCTCATACCCGAATAAAATATGGATCAATACAAAGTGGCTTGATCAGCTCGGACTTGCCAAACCGACGACGCCGGAAGAATTCAAAGCGGTCCTTGAAGCCTTCAAGACGCAGGATCCGAACGGAAACGGCAAGGCGGACGAAGTGCCGCTCAGCGGATCCGTCGAAAATTTCGGCGTTCACGTGATTCCGTATCTCATGAACGGCTTTATTTACAACGACGACAGAACGTATCTCATCATGAAGGAGAGCAAGATCGACACCGCGGCGAACAAACCGGAATGGCGGGAAGCGCTGGCCTACATCAAATCGCTGTATGACGGCGGACTCATTGACCCGGGGGCGTTTACGCAAAATGCGGGTGCGTACAAAAAAATCGGGGATAACGCCGACGCACAGCTTTTGGGTGCCGGAGCAGGCATGCATCCCGCGCTATTCTTAACCACAGGAGAAGATGCACCCTACAGCAAGGACTACAACCCGCTTGCGCCTCTGCAAGGACCGCACGCCAATTATGCAACGTTCAACTATCCGATCGATCCGGGCGCATCCTTCGTTCTGACGAATAAAGCGAGCAAAGAGACGCAGATCGCCGCCATTAAAATGCTGGATTATTTCTATACGCAAGAAGGGGCAATGCTCTCTTATCTCGGTGAAGAGGGCAAGAGCTGGCGCAAGCCGCAGGATGGGGAAATTGCACTCAACGATAAAGTGGAGCCTCTCTATAAATCGATCCCGCTCGAATCCGGGGAGCAGCCCCGCAATGACAGCTGGGGAGCACTCACCCAATATAACCATCACCGGGCATACCGCGATGCCGAGGTTCAGGGCACGGATATTTACGCGAACGATGGTTACGAACGCCGCCTGTACGAGGCAACGTTACTGATGGAAGGCAATGAGCCGAAAGAAATATTCCCTCACTGGGCGCTATGGGTCGACCCGTTGGTCGCCGATGAAGCCAGCATGATGCAGACCAACATCAAAGACTATGTCGACCAGAACGCTCTGCTGTTCATTACCGGCGCCAAGAGTCTGGATAAAGATTGGGAGGATTACGTGAAAGGACTGGAGGGTTTGAACATACAGCGTTATCTAGAAATCATGCAGGCTGCCTACGATTCATCGACGATATCGAAGTAGGCTGCGGCGCGGTAAGCTCGGATTCTTGGGGGCAGGGGTCCAGCGCGCAGGAAGCGGAGTGAACACAGCTGGCTACTGCCGGAATCGAAGAAGATCAAGGCTTTGGTGGTGCTGGAGGAGTCAAGTCTAGAAACTCCCGCAATATTGAACTAGTGAAGCACAAGATAGGACGAGAAAAAGGAGGGAAATCTAGTTATACTGAACTTGCATACGCATACTAACATTAAATTGGGAGTGGTAAATTACATGGCGAATTTATTGCGCATCGGAACGCTGGTTGGCGGCGGAGATGCTGCACGCGTAATTCCTCAGATTGCGCCTCACGGCTTTGAATCGTTCAGCCTTACCTTCTGGCAGACGACCGGTGCTACCGATCTTGTGGAGACGGCCAAGCGAGTTCGTGAGCTGCAAGCTGAACACGGTTTTATCGTGTCAACGCTTGGGATCTTCGGCAATCCGCTGACCGGAGAAGGCGGTAATGCTGATACTTTGGCGAGCTGGGAGCGTCTGATCGATCATGCCCATCTGTTCGGCACCGATATCATTTCCGGTTTTACCGGACGATTGACGGGCGAATCCATCGACGCCTCGATTCCGCAATATGCGAAGGTGTTCGGCGAGCTGTCCAAAAGAGCGGCAGATCAAGGCGTCCGCATTGCGTTCGAGAACTGCGATATGGGCGGGACATGGGAGACGGGGGATTGGAACATTGCCCATAATCCGACGGCATGGGAGATGATGTTCAACGCCATCCCGTCGGACCATATCGGTCTGCAGTGGGAGCCTTGCCACCAGATGGTCTCTTTGATCGATCCGATTCCGCAGCTGCGAAAATGGGTGGATAAAGTATTCCACGTCCATGGCAAGGATGCGACGATTGCTTGGGACATCGTGAGGGAATATGGCATTCACGGGCCGAAGCCTTATGTATGGCACCGTACGCCCGGATTCGGCGACATCGACTGGACCGACATCATCACGATTTTGCGGCAGGGCAACTATGAGGGAACGATCGATATTGAAGGCTGGCATGATCCCGTATATAACGGGGAGCTTGAGATGACGGGACAGGTTCATGCGCTTCATTATTTGAAGCGATGTCGAGGTGGAGATTACATACCGAATCCGGTATGATTTCTACTACTTTAATTTTTGTCGGGTGACAAAAACATTGTAACATTCTCGATATGATTTCTTCGCCGCGGTAGACGTCCTATCATTAAACTAACGGGCAGGATAGTTATAAACAAAAAATCACCTGTGGTTGGTGTTTTTTAGTGTCGGCTATATTCAATTGAAACTGGTGTAAACGATTTTCTCCGACGCAACAATTTCACTGTATACAAATTTAACCCACATGATGTCGCCGTCAGAAGGTTTCTGGCTGTTGTGAAAGACACCGCCCGGCCGAAGAAATCTGCTTTTGCAACATGGACCTATTGCCGAT
This sequence comes from Paenibacillus sp. JZ16, assembly GCF_015326965.1. NCBI lineage: Bacteria > Bacillati > Bacillota > Bacilli > Caryophanales > Paenibacillaceae > Paenibacillus > Paenibacillus sp. JZ16. Next base: position 809,776 of record NZ_CP017659.1, on the reverse strand, counting down.
TCGATAAGTTCCTTACAAACGTACTACCGACCCAAGTGTTGGATCGGTAGTACGTGAAGTGTATTTATGGGAAGTTAACTGCCTCGAATTTGGCTCCACATGGTCACCATGTCGATCCAGCCTCGATGCTCGGCGATCTTGCCGTCCTCCACACGATATTGACGGTACAGCGTGACATCAATCGTATTGCCCGTGGGCGCGGTTCCAAAGAACATGCCTTCATGTGTGCCTTTCACAGTCATTCTCACGAGCACCTTATCCCCTTGACCGATGATCTCTTCCACCGTGTATTGTTTATCAGGAAATGCCTCCAAGATCGTTGCAGCGAATTTTTTCAGACCTTCCTTGGATTGGTAAGAAAACTCTTGATAATCGTTGGACAGAAATCGATCTACGGAGTCCAATTCACTCTGATTCCAAAATGCCTCGATAAATTGGTTTACTGTTTCCACATTTTTTTGTTCCATCGTTTTCATTCTCAAACATCTCCTTATGAATGGGTTATTAGGAATTAGTTAACGGCGAAATGTCGTGCTTTAACAGCGGTTATTGAGTCTGGATTTGAGGCAAAAGCGTAGCCGTATCGAACCAGCCGCGGTGATCTGCGATGTCTCCGTCGATGACCCGGAATTCGCGGAACTGTGTTACCTTCACGTTTTTTCCCGTAGGTGCATTTCCGGCAAAATGGCCAGCATGCACAGCCGTCATGAAAATTCTAGCGATGACCTTCTCGCCTTGGGCCAGGATTTCTTCCACGGTAAACCGCCGATCCGTAAAAGCCTCCACGATTTGCGGGGCAAAGAATTGATCGGTCTTTTCCAACATGCCCTGATTTGCAATGTCCTCGATAAACGCGGTTACCACTTCTGCATTTTTTTGTTCCATCGTTTTCATATAAAACATCTCCTTATTTAATGTTTATTGAAACCAGTTGTACTGGGTCAAACCAAATCAGATTTTATAAACAGGGACAATGGAATACAATCGGCTAATGCTTTGAATCCGGCATCGCTAGGATGAAGATGATCGCCGAAATCATAGACGGGAAGCAGCTGTTCGGGATGCTCCGGATCAGCCAGCGCAGTGTTAAAGTCGATAATACCGTCAAATACTTCGTTGGTCAGGATCCAGCGGTTCACTTCTTGCCGGATGAGCTCCTTCTCATTGGAGTAGTACGGAGCGCCGCCAAACGGTGGGAGGGTAGCAGCAAAAATGCGCAGTCCGTTCTCATGTACTTGGGCTGCCAATTCCCTCATTCCGTCAATAATCTGATTTGCGGTCGCATTTCCGAGTCCAATATCATTGATTCCTTCGAGAAAGATCACATCGGTAACTCCTGAATGTGAAAACAGGTCACGATCCAGGCGAGAAAGCACGCTTTCTCCACCTATTGGCAGACCAACCGCTGGCCCCTTTTTCAATATTTGATTGCCAACGATTCCCGCATTGAGAACGGAGATCGGATAGGAGGGATGTTCCAGGCGGAGTCGTTCAAAGAAAATATCCGGCCAACGATGGTTAGCATCTGGAGTAGATGTACTCCCCTCTGTAATGGAATCACCAAGTGCGACAATGACACGTAAAGGCTCACCTTGTGTTAAAACCTCCATACCGGATAACCAGTAATAAGAATGAATTTTCTTTCGAAAAAAATCCGCGCTACTATCGTCGGCATGATTCCCCTCGGCGACATAAGTCGACCTAGGAGGCGAAAAATGCCATGTCGAGGTTCGTGACTCAGGAACATAAACGCTGACAGCTACGTCAACATGTTCATTTACTTGGAGATCGACAGGGTCCGAATAAACTTCTTCCCCTGCAGGAATGACGATGGAGAATTGACCATTCAAGGCAACTTGCCGACTAGTACCGGGAACGGTTTCCCCATCTTTTGCGGCTAATGCTGCTGTTACTGTGCCGAAGACCGCAGGCTCGGAACCGTAAAGATTTGAAAACTTCAGGCGGATCTTTGAACCGAAGGCATGCGGATGTATAATCATTCGGATGGTCTGATCCTCGAATCGCTCTTCGGCAAAGTTCCCATCAAAGTACGTTTGACTTGCAAACCAAGATCCCATCCAATGGCCGTCAGAATACTTATGTTCAAGAAACATCTCCTTTGGTATCATGTTACCATTTGGTAACCTAATGATGATAAGAAAAACGTCTATCGACGTACTTCAAAGAAGACACACCGCGTTAAGCTGTAGCTTTTCTTGCGAGATAAGGGTGGGTGTTAAACTACGGAAGTTTATACTTTCTGATCTCTTAAAAAAGGGATTGTGCTGTTAGTTTGCTGCCGCTGCTATCGGTGTTAGCTTACGGGTCAGATCCACGAAACTGCTCACCGCATCTCGTACCCGGTCTTTCATACCCTCATCTATCGGAGCGCCGTCGGGACCAAACGTGTTCGATCCATATCCGATCGAAATCCACTGCGAACAGTTAATTCCGTGCAAATTGCGTACAATAGTCTGCAAATGCGACAGCGAGCTAACTCCGAGCGGACCGCCTGCGGAACTTACGGAAAGCACTGCCTTGCCCGCAACCTGGTTTCCGGTTATATAGTCTAGGGCGTTTTTAAGCGCTCCTGATACGGAGCCATGGTATTCCGGCGTTGCAAGGATCAAACCGTCTGCCTCTGCGATTGCTTCCAATACATGCTTAACGTTAGGATGGAAATCCCAGTTGTCGGGTGAAAAAAGCGGCAGCTGCAGCTCCGATAAATCAACGAATTGGACTGATATGTTCTGGGCTTTTAAAAGGCTGTCAATATACCGAAGTAGGTTCGTACTGCTTGCGTTTGTGCGGTTACTGCCTGCAATCAAGGTTACTTTCATCTTCAACATCACCTTTCATTTTCAAATGGTTGTCAGAATGGATATGCAAGTCACCGGCTGACAAACAGATCCGTTTGTGATATCATGTGACCATTAAGTCACCTGTTATGTTTTTATAATACGTTACCATAAGGTAACGTGTCAAGCGGTACAAATGAAATTTTTTTCAAATCGACAGGAAGGCGGTGTTTTGATGGAGATTGACATATTCAAAGCGCTTGCGGATCCCAGCCGCCGTAAGCTTTTAGATTTGCTTCACGCTTCTAACGGGCGGACTCTGAGTGATCTCTGCGAGCCCCTCGACATGTCCCGGTTCGGCGTCATGAAGCATCTGAATATATTGGAGGAAGCCGGACTCATTACAACGAGAAAAGTAGGTCGTGAAAAGCTTCATTACTTGAATGCGGTGCCCATTCGTCATATTTATGAGCGATGGGTGAGTAAATACGCCGAACCATGGGTGATCGGATTAACATCTCTTCAAAACGAATTGGAGCGTGATACAAATATGGATATGAAACCCCGGAATATAAACCAGATAGCGATTAAAGCAAAGCCAGAACAAGTGTGGCAAGCTCTCACGGACCCGGCCAAAACGTCGAAGTTTTGGTTCAACTGCGCCATCCGCACCACCTGGGAAATCGAATCTCCATTCGAACTATGGAACGGGGAAGAGAAGAAAGCAGAAGGGATCATTCTTGAGATGGATCCTCCAAAAAAACTTATGATGAGCTGGCGGTTTGTTTCGTTTCCGGGCACGGAGATGGACACCCCGTCGCGCATTACGTGGGAGATCGGTTCGCATACCGAGCTCCATGGTGTGACTCTTGTAACGGTGGTACATGATGAATTCGAAAAAGCAATGAGCACTGCAAAGATTCTTGAAAATGGGTTGCCGATTGTTCTTTCAGGTATGAAGACGTTGCTTGAAACCGGGGAAGCGCTCGCTGGCGAATAAAAGAAGGTACTCGCAAAATATAAGGGCATAGGAAAGTACTCATCCATTGATGCCAATACAAAAGAGGCAGCCTCGTAAAGCTTTAAATTTATGCGGGGCTGTCTCTTCGTGTTTACGGGTTTTGATTTGAGTTAATTTTTTATATATGTTGACATGTATATACGTCATTGTGTATATTGAGTTCATGAGATCAGCAACAATTCAGTTAAAGCCTCGATGCCGGACCGTTCCAGGAGCCGGATGAATGGTTTGATTCTTTCAGAATTCTATTGGAAGAGCGTCTCGACAAACTCGAGGAGTAAATGCTGGACTACAAGAATAAGAAGGAGGACTTATGGCAGGTATCAACAGTTTTATCTAGAGGCAGAGCCACATATGACGTAGTAGAGGCATCGGGCAAACTAGTGTACTTAGACACTTTTTCCGACAGCGATTGGAATATCGTTTCGGATAGCGAAATGTACACAACCGTGTTGTTCGAGGAGAAAAGCGGGGGGACGCGGATTAGCATCGTGACGCGATTCGCTACCAACGAACAATTGGACCGCGCTGAAGCGATAGGCATGATTGAAGGATTCACCGATGCTTATGATCGACTGGAAGAATACTTAGAAACGTTAATGGGAGGCAAAAACACAATGGAAACCGTTATTTCAAAAGATGGGACACAAATCGCTTATACCAAACAAGGGACTGGCCCTGCAATCATCCTCATATCATCGGCAGCGGCTGATTATCAGGATGCTTCTCCGTTAGCCGAGCACTTGTCGGTCAACTTCACCGTATACAATTACGATCGTCGCGGTCGAGGCCGCAGTACGGATACCTCACCTTACGAGATCGCACGTGAAGTGGAAGACATTGAGGCTTTAATTACAGTCGCCGGAGGGCAAGCTTACTTGTTCGGAAGCTCATCCGGGGCCGTGTTGGCGCTTGAGGCCGCGAACTTGTTAGGAGATTCAGTCGCAAAGCTCTTCTTGTATGAACCGCCATTCATAATTAACGACAGCCGTAAGCCGGTACCTAGTGATTACGTCGAACATTTGAATGGACTAATCAAAGCCGAGAAAAGGTCTGAAGCAGTCGAATATTTCGCATCCGAGGCTCTAGGCATTCCCGGGGAATATATCGACTATATGAAAGCCGATCCTTCTTGGAACAAGATGGAGTCCCTGGCGCATACTCTTGCTTATGATGGCATCATTATGGGAACGACGCAATCCGGGAACCCGCTGCCAACCGGCAGATGGAACGTTACGATTCCTACTTTGGTTATGACAGGGGAAAACAGCGAACCGCTTTTCCATGACGCGGCACGCGCACTTGTCGAACTTCTTCCAAAGGCTGCTGCACATTCGCTTGCCGGTCAAGATCATTCCGCTGTTATCATGGCTCCTGATGTTGTAGCAAAAGCCATAGCGGATTCCGAACAAGTTAGGAGAGTGGGAGCATGACGAATATTCAAACGTTGGACCGACTAGTTGGTACTTGGCAAATCAGCGGCGGAGCAGAAGGAACGGTAACCTACGAGTGGATGGAAGGCGGGCACTTTTTGATACAGCACGTCCATCTTTCCCAGAACGGACAAGAAGTGAAAGGGATCGAGATGATTGGGCATTTAAAACCCTTCGGCGAAAGCAAGAGTCCGGATATTCGGTCCCGTTATTATGATACGTTAGGCAATACCTTCGATTATGTGTATGAATTGGAAGGGGACTCACTCGTCATTTGGGCTGGAGACAAAGGATCGCCTTCCTATTATAAAGGGGCATTCCGCTCTGACGGAGATACCCATTCGGGGGCATGGCATTACCCCGGCGGGGGAGGTTATGAAACGATGATGACGAGAGTCTCGCCAGCAGGAGGGATGGGCATTGGTTAAGCAGTTGGTTATAGCAAAACCTTTAACGGTGACGGCTTCCAGATTCGCGCTAGCGTCAATTTTCTCAGGTGCATTGTTCGTGCTTCTCCTATGCAGCCTGCATCTGCTGCAGCCCGAATTTGATCCGACATGGCGTTTTATCAGCGAATATGCACTTGGCGACTTTGGTTGGATGATGCACCTGGCTTTTGGATTGCTGGCATTTGCTCAAATCAGCGTAGCAATTACGATATTCCCGCATATACGTACGGTTACGGGTTACATCGGACTTGTAATTCTTGGAATCAGTGCAATAGGCGTAATAATCGCAGGCATTTTCGTGACCGATCCCATCTCCGTTAGTCCGGATGATGCAACGTTTAGCGGCAGCATGCACTCATTTGGAGCGATGCTGGACTACACGCCGGTAGCCGCATTACTGATTAGTCTTTCATTATGTCGACTTGATGTTTGGCGTCCTGTGAAGAGAGTGCTGCTCACAAGTGCGAGTATTGCAATCGTCGCGATGCTGGTATTTGTGTTTCAAATTCCGCAAGACGGGCATTTCGGACCGGAGGTTTTGGCCGGTATGTTCGGACGGTTCTTAATCTTGGCGGAGATTACGTGGCTGATTATTGTAGGGATTCATGGAGCCAAGCTCGGAGCTTCTAAATATATGTAATCGAGGTAAACGCAGAAGAAAAAATACATGTATTGTTATTGCAGGGGAAAAACAGAGATGCCATGATTGGAGAGAAAAGAGTCCGATCTTATCATTATTGGAGTGGTTGTTCGAGAACTCCAGACAATCCAGAAAATTGCTTGAATTTTTACGTTCCAATTATATTGATTACATCTCAAAATAGTGTCTATGAGTAACATTCCCACAAATAATACAGTATAAAAACACCTGTTCTGATACGCTTCAGGTCTGCTTTATGACTTGAATTGCGTTACAGAACAGGTTTTTTCCGAGCTTACTTAAAATACGATTTCGAAGGATTAACTACAACGATTCTACTTGAAGTATAGCTCCAGGCGGCAATACGGCTTCAACTCTATCTCTGACATGCTGATTGAGCAAAATTTCCGCATCCAAGATGGCTGCAATCCCTTGATCCGTCGATGAGCGAATGAGTCTACCTAATCCTTGCCGTAAGCGAAGCAGCATATATGGCAGGTCTACTTCTTCGAATGCTGAATCAGCGGCTTCCCGTTTAGCCATAAATACAGGATCTTCCGGGGGATAAGGCAGTGACCAAATCATAACATTGGATAATGAAGGTCCCGGAACATCCAACCCCTCCCATAGGCTTGACGCACAGAGCACGCTTTCCTCTGTATTTTGGAACTCAGCTATGAGGCTGCTAATCTCACGGTCACCTTCATACAGCATGGTATAGGATGCGAAATCTGGATGGTGCGAAGCGGCTTGCTTAAACTCGCGAAGCTCATTCATAGTTCTAAATAACAATAAAGCTCGTCCTTCGGTACGTTTGATCAGCTTGGCCGCCAGGGCCAGCTTCTTCGCAGCAGCAACCTCACTCCGAATCTCTCCATCTTGCAAAAGTTCACGCGGTGCTAAAAGCTTCATCTGCTTCTCGTAATCGTACGGAGAGTTCACGGAAAAAGATAAAAAATCGCTAATTCCGAGACTTCCTGCTACATAATCAAAAGATCCATCTACCGACAAGGTTGCTGATGAGAATACAATCGGCATCTGAAGCCCGAATACCCGTTCCTTCAGCACTTCCTTGACCGTTTGCGGCATAATGGCAAGTGTTGCAGCCCCATCCTCATTTTCTTCCGCCCAGCAAATGAAAGTATCTGGATCACGGAACAGATGAAGAGCCGTTTGGATCATCTCCAGATGCTCCTCAACGATACGCAGCTTATATTCATCAAGCGTATGCAAGCCACTCTCAAAGACCAGCTCTTCATCAATAGCTTCGATCGTACCTTTCCAGCGATTCAGTTCTTGAAGAAGCTTCTCATCCATTCGGATTTGTTTTCGATCAGAACCGGGTATCGCAGTACTTTGCTCCGCTACCAGAGAAAACACAAGCTGACTCTGATCAATGGAATCTTCAATTCGTTCGGCTAGCGTTTCCCTGATCTCTCCATCTAGAAGACGAGTAATAATCTCTTCATATGCACTATGCTTCAGCTTATAACTGAGGGCATGTTGTGCTGCCGATTCGAGTAAATGTCCTTCGTCAAAGACGACTGAACTATGTTCCGGGAGCAGTGGAAGCTGACCTTCTCTTTTTCTTCCCTCATAGGTCCACACATGTTCCATGTAGTAATCATGGGAACAGATAATAAGATCTGTAGATTTTCGATAATGGTCCCGAGATAAGGTCATGCCGCAGCGATGTCTTTGATCACATACAAAACAATCCTGAAATGAATCCCAGTTGATCTTATTCCACTGTTCATCATTCAGATGAGGGTATTCCTTACGATCCCCGTAAGGGTAAAAAGATTGCATCGTTCCTGGGGAATGAACAAAATCAGGAAGATTTTCATACACGTCTTCAATAACCGCTGCATCTTCATCCTGAAGACGAACGCCGTCTATTTTTTTAAGACATAAATATTGATCAGGGGATTTACCGAGCCGCGCATCAATTTGTAAGTCCAAATAACGGGCAAGCTTAGCTATGTCTCCTTCCTGTTTTACAAGTTGCTCAATGAGCGACTCATCTGCACAGGCAATCACTGCAGGCTTGCGTGTATATCTTGCATAGTTAACTGCATAAAGCAGATACACGAGTGTTTTTCCCGTACCTACCCCAGCTTCAGCGAAAATTGTTTTCTTACTGGCATAGGCTCTTTCCAATTGGTAAGCCATAAATATTTGTTCATCCCGGACATCAAATCCATGTTCAGGCAACACATCATAAAAAACATCCGCAACCCAATCGCCGACCTGCTTGACGAACGGTTCTGACGGATCATAGGAGAAAGGATATCGCTGCACGCTTACGCCTCCGACATGATCATATTCTTATTAGGAAAACTAAAATTATCTCATGATTGACGAGGTTTGGCAACCTGTTTTTCTCATTGTCTCAAAGAGACAGGAAGTGAACACTATGTCCAAAACGATAATAATTAAAAAAACAAAGCTGCATTTCAATGAGATTGTAGCTTGTTTTACTTGTATTATACGTTTTATCCAATCGTTTCCGATCGCGGTCTGCCAAGGTTTGGTATAATTATCTTAAATCCGTGTTTTTATTCTATTTCTCTTGAGCAGGGAGGTATTTTCCATCCGTAACGATGAGCCGAATGATACCAAAACATCCGCCGATCCGGTAAATGATACTGATATCCCACTTGAATGGGAAGAAGAATTTTGGAACCTGGAAGATGACAATGAAGAAGATGAGTTGAATCCACCACCCAAAAGAACATGGATCAAAAAAACAATTATTATTATGTTGGCCATTCTTCTACTCGGTAATCTAATTGCTTTTATACCACAGATTTATAATCTACCGACACTACGGTTTTTGAAAAAGGATTCACAGTTATCACAAGATGAACAGATCCAGCAATATAAGCAAGCCGTTGTCAACGTTAGTATTGATGGTCGGAAAGGTACAGGGTTTAATATCGCTCCAAACGGACTCATTATAACGAATCAACATGTTATGGATAATGACAAGGCTTGCATCATCCAATTCTTTAATGGAAAAACATATTTGGCAGATGTTATCGTAAGTGACAGCGAGATCGATATCTCCATACTAAAAATTAGAGACAATGCGAACAACCTACCTACACTCCAATTGGAAACAGAGATAGCCTATCAAGAAGGCGACCCTATTCATGTCATCGGAAATCCGCTAGCATTCTCTCGAATCGCCACTGAAGGCACAGTGCTAGGATTTACCCCATTAGAGAGTCCACAGCTCCCCATGCTCATGATACAGGCTCCAATTCATAACGGAAACAGCGGCAGCCCTGTTATTAACAATAAGGGAAATGTGATTGCAGTTGTGTATGCCACAACAACTACATCACAGGGAGGCCTCTCTATCCCCATAGGTCTTGCTATTCCAATCGATTATTTGGAGAAATATGAAAAGATTATGTTTCAATAGTAGTAGGCAGCCGATCCATATGGATCGGCTGTTTAAAGGATAGAGAATGATCTTGCTGCGATAACAAAAGGATAACGATTTACAAAATGTAACCATTAGGTCAGTCCAGTCGCTGTTATAGCGGCTTTTTTTTATTTTATCGGTACAATTTCGTATCCCGAGCCGAAGACAGGAAATTATACCGATTGCCGTAAAGGACAAGAAGATGGTCCGATTACCGATTAGATAGTTATCTATGACTCCACAACACTTGGAGATAATAGTGGCCATGGCATGTTACAAATATACCCAAAAGTACTATTTCATCTGATTCAATTTTTTCTATGTAACTTTGTTTCCTTTATTAGTGTTTACTAAGTTGAAGGAAACAAGAAAGTGGAAAGAAAGGGACGGAACGATTACAGAGTAAGTGTGAGAAAGGAGTGAAAAATGTGAGGGTGTATTCTAAAGGCATCAGAAAATTGATTGGTCTGGTTATTATTGTTTGTGTAGTAGGAGGTGTACTGGGGTACCAAAGCTCATTTGCTAAAAGCACGAACAATCAAAGCTCCGAACATTCTCCTAACTATCCTGAAAATGAAAACGGGCAGACATACGGTTCATCCTCAGATGCTGCTTCTCCAGAAACAGAACCCGAATTAATTAGCGCAATAGGCATAGATGGCACTACAGGATATGTGCTGAAAAAAGATTTAGACGGTGAACAACCAAAGTCACCCCAAGATGCCATCGCGATACAGAACAATAGTTCACCAGATGGTCGTGATATCCCTCTTTATGAAGTTGAAGGTACAACCGTAATTGGTGTGTTTCGTGTTGGAGGAAAATAACAATAAAGTATGCCCAGTGTTAAACTAAGGGCAGGGGAGTTCTATAATTTACGAATACTCTACATATGGAATCATTTACGAAGTTGGTAGAAAAGACGTTATACTAAATTTTTGCAAATCCTATTTAACTGAGGAAGAGATCATGAGAAGTAGAATAATCGGAATAGCAGTACTTATTGCTTTGGTAGTTATATTTATTTATATGGAAATTATCAAAGATCTTTTCCGACTCCATTAGGAGCTATAATAACAGTAGTAGGAAGTGTCGGGGGACAAGATCATGGTCCCATTGAAAGTCGCTAATTTAGCGGCTTTTTTTGTATTAGCGGTACAAGTTCTTATCCCGAGTCGAGGACAAGAACTTGTACCGCTTGCCGATTAGATGAGTGTCTAATGTTATGGACAGGTTATTAGCATGATTGGTTAGTGGAGGCCTTCACCGCCGAATGCCGTGATGCCATGCTGGACAATACAATCACGGCAATGATGGCAATGAGTACGCCGAGTACCCCGAACCAGGTAATGGATGCCAAAGAAACACGGTTAACGATCAGCCCGCCGATTCCTGCGCCGACAGCCATGGCAAGTTGCATCATGGAACTGTTCAAGCTCAGCATGACGCCCGAGGATTCAGGAACAAGCGAAACCAAGTTAAATTGCTGCGCCGGAGCGGATGACCAGGCGGCAAAAGACCAGAGGATCAAAATGGCGAATACGGCAATGACCGACTGTCCGACTAAGGATAGTAAAATCAACGAAATGACGTGAAGCACCATCCCTGAAACGAGCGTGTATTTAATACCCCGTTTATCAGCGCTGTAGCCGCCGACTTTCGAGCCAATCAAACTGGCAATGCCGAACACGAACAGTGCTGCGCTAATCAATGAATCATTTAAATGAGTCACCTCTAGCAGAAAAGGGGAGATGTAGGTATAGGCGAGGGAATATCCTCCCAACCAGAAAAAAGTAATCGCTAAAGCAACCAAAACTTGAGGTTTTTTTAACAAAGCAAATTGTTTGATCAAAGGGACAGGCTTGTCGCCCTGTATACGTGGAAAAACCGCAGCAATGACAAGCATGGCGATGACACCGACAATGGCGATGGCCAGAAATACCGCTTTCCAGCCAAAAGCCGAGGCTACCATTCTGCCGAGGGGGACGCCGATGATGAGCGATGCGGTAATGCCCATGGTAACGTTGGCGATGGCGCTAGCCTGCTTGCCTGGCGAAGCGATTTTGGAGGCGATGCTGAGCGCGTTAACGGTGACCACCCCCGCGCCTAACGCCGTAATGATTCTCGCGGCAATGAAGAGACCGAAGCCGGACAATATAAATGTCAGTAGATTTGCGGCAATAAAGAGACCCAGTGAATAAAGGAGGAGCTTACGCCGGTCCATTTTGGCCGTCAGCGCCATAAAAATAGGCGTGCCGACCGCATAGGCCAGAGAATAAACCGTAATGAGCTGGCCTGCTGCCGCAACGCTTGTTCCCAACGTCTCTGCGATCCGGTCCAATATCCCGGAAATGATGTAATTGGATGTTCCAACTAAAAAGCTGACCAAGGCTAGAACGTAAACTTTCCATGTGCTCTTCATAATTCACTCTCCTGATGTTATAAATATAAATCAATAAAACAAAGTACTATGATCGCAGTTTGGATACATATGTAAAACTCCGAAATTCGTGCATATATGATCAATCACTCATATATTAATTATTTGTATTCATCAATCAAAGAACCCCCAGCTTGTTGACTGACTCTAATATAGCTGTACGACGCCTTGATAGAATCTGATGTTTATAACCTGTAAAAGATCTTAGCTCGCCGCTGTTTATTCGGGTCCCACAATCTTTTACATTTTGTTATCCTTAGGCATTTCATTAATGAAAGTTACATCATCGACTGCCAGCCTCACCCGTGGAATGCACCGACTTTGCCGCCTTGCTAATGGCCATCAGCATAATCGGAAGTTAGTAGCGGCTGAAGGGGCCAGCGTGATTTGCCGTAATGTTTCGGTCAATTCCTTCAGCGAAATCTTGAGCTCGGGATCCGCCGACCGGAGCTCTCGAATACATCAAAAAAAATTGGTACTCCATCATTAGTGATGGTGTAAAATCGTCATGGGTTCTCTCCTCCTTCTAGAAATGTGGCATTTTGCATTTTGCAATACAACGTTAGTTGTTTGAACAACACTTGTTGTATTAATATGCTATAATACCAACCGAATGGTGTGCAATCATCAATAACCATAAACCGTTGTATAGACAACACGATTTCTATAATGTCGTTTTATTAGGGGAGATTTTAACCATGACAATCAAAAAGAATGAAGCTGATCCTCGTGTGATACGTACACGGCGACTACTTCAAGACGCTTTTGCTTCATTAATTCAAGAAAAAGACTTTGAATCGATAACCGTTAGGGATATTGCAGAGAGGGCTACTGTTAACAGAGCGACTTTTTATGCGCACTTTGTAGATAAATTCGAAATTCTTGAGGCCAGACTAATGGAATCCTTTATGACAATCATAAATCGTAGAATAAGCGGTCACGAAGTATTAAATGAAGAAACCATTCAGAGTATTTTTCTAGGTATATGCGATTTTCACAAGGGTCTAAGCACTATGTGCAAAAGAAGGTATACCTCACTTGGAGCTGTATTCGAACTTCAAATAAAGGAAAAAATTCAAACGATACTGCTTTCCTTTATAGACAAAGAAAAGATGCTATCGACTCCAAACGCGCAATTCTTAATAAATACAGCTTCTATCATGCTAAGTTGGGGGATGTATGGGGCTGCTTACGTTTGGAACAATGAGGGGCGACTCATAAGTGCGGAATCATTCGTTAAACAGACTATGCCCTTAGTGATGAACGGAGCCAAAGAATTGCTGGGATAGGTCTTGTCATTATTTGCTGCGGATGAAACAAGATACAATGCGGAGAAGTTGCGAGTCCTTAATCAAACCATGTTCGATTTTCTTTTGCGGTTACAACAATGTAGTACCCCGGGAGATAAGCAGTTTGAAGCGATGTTTGAAAATTCCGTGCATCAGAATCATTATGGGCTCCTTCTCAAACGGTTAAATGAAGTGGATCGCAGGACTTTATTTGATCGGATGCTTGCTTCTATCTTTAAGTGCTTGCAGCTAAGGACGCATAATTTTACCGATGAATATTCTGACGGAGAAAATGTTGCATGGACAAACGGGTTATGGAGAAGAAGGGGGACTATATCGGTCGTAACGGAGGGTGTCACCGCAATGAACATTTCGACAATTGCAAAAAACAAGTACCGGTTATTTTTTCGACCGATACTGAGGAAGATTTTCGTTATATGATAGAGCATAATGAAAATAAATTTGGATGACGACTGTCAAATGACATGAAATTACCATGTTGTAGGAATTGACACAATAATCTACATTTTCAACGGGAAACAACAACTCAATAAGGCAGCCGGCGAGAATGCTCGGCTGTTTTTTATTGAGCTATCGGGCAGGTGAGTGAAACAAAAAACAAAGTGTCTAAAACTCTTTCTATATGTCGCTAGTTTCATTATAGCCGTGTTACTTACATCCGTATCAGCCGTTTGCTTACAAAGGGCATAAATCTCCGGCAAGCTCTAGATAGGTGCGGACCGAGCAAACCGAATCACGGGATACCCCGTATCATGTGCATTGACGGCATTTCCCTTGTCTCCGGTAATAGTAGCAAATGGTTGCTACCCCCAGAGCAATCCCCCAGATTGGCATAAGTAGAAGCGGCGTTGTGCCTCCCCAATTCTGAAAATCACCGCTCATCGTAAACTCAAGAGTGACTTGGATGCCGGTAACCGTTAACAGGATCGCAACGAATCCGGCAGGTAGGACGGCTAAAGCAGGAGGGACACGTTGACCACCCAAAATCGGAAACCAACGGGGGAAGCTTTCCCCCCAAGGCTTGATAAGTCCATGTGTGAGAAAGGCACCTCCGATCGAGACCAAGGCAAGTCCAGCTCCGGCCCAATCCGCCCCAGAAGCCTGCAGGCTGTATAGCATTTCATTGGTGATTCCAAAAGGAATTCCGAACAGCCAAGCTATACGAGTGATATCATAATAAAGTGGGGCTAGAATCGCTGCATAGGTTGCCCATCTTCCCAAACGAGCCACTGCGTTCATCCGCCGTAACGTATGACCCTTGCTTCGTCCGCAATACCTGCAAGCATCGCGGGTGTGGCGCTGGTAGGTCAAAGCCGTTGCGGCCCATAACAAACCACCGATGAGACAGATATATTGGTTCACGACCGGCCATGTGAAGAAATCGAGATAGTTTAATGACTGTCCGAATAAGGCTCCGATCAAGGATACTGGGGCATATGCCATCCCCATCAGTGCGCGGGGATCCGGGATCGCAAAGCAAAGGACGATGGCTGCGCTCCAAGCGTATAGCAGCATGATTGCTCGGGTGATCCCGCGGGGTTTCCGATTTAATAAGAGTATAGTCCCTGCTCCCAGTAAACACAGGCAAGCGATGAACAGCCCGCCGTTTGCGGCTGCTGCTTGCCGGAACAGGGATTGAGCCGCACCTGGATCATTAACCGAGCCTAGCGGGAAGCCCGGGCCCCCTGCCCACCAATATAGTCCAAGCGCGCCGTAAGTGATCGTCCAAATAAACGTCGCGTAAGGGACCCACTCCGGCCAACGCTTCCACCAATGCAGCGTTGGAGTTTCCGATTGATCCGGCAAGGCTGAGGATACATTCTTTTCATTTGCGGGATTCATAGATCACGCCTCCTTATACATCGTTACGATCAGTATAAGAAGCCTGGGTAAACATGAGGTAAACGGGAACAAAACTTCACCCTAATTGTGCTCTGCCTGCAGCCTGATCATAATGGAAGTCCCTTCACCAAGAGAGCTTTGGACAGTTATTTTCCCGCCGTTCGCCTCGATAAATTTCTTAGCGATGGATAATCCAAGCCCCGCATGTTCGTTTGTTGATTGAATCGTATCACGCTCCGCAAGCTGGTTGAATCCGACCCCGTTATCTTTGATGCGAATCTCCGCAATCCGAGGATCGAGCAGCTTAATTCGAACCTCAATCTGGGTATTTTCCGGATTATGGACGACGGCATTGACAAGCAAATTCCGAATAGCACGTGTCATGAGTTTCGGGTCGCAGCTTATCGATAATTGTTCTGGTTCCGACTCCATGACAAATGCATATCCGACAGCCCAAGGAGCACTGCTGACATCCGCTACCGTTCTGCGCACAAGTTCAACGATATCCGTATGCTCTGCATTTAGAGGAATCGGACCATTAACCGTTTCATTAAGGTCCTCAACGAGTTCTTGCAAATGCGCGGCTTTCTGCTGAATAACCGACAGGAATTCGATTTGCTCCGTTTCGCTCCACCGATAATCAGGGTGAACTAACATCGCGGAATAACCGGAGATATAGGTTAACGGTGTTTTCAAATCGTGAGAGATCCCTCGAATCCATTCCTGCTTCGATTGTTCCGCTTCGCGGAGCGCCTTCTCGTTGTTTTGGAGCGTGCTGCCAAGCATTCGTAGGTGCTCGAACACTTCCTTGTAAATCGAATACGGAATTTTCAGCGTGCCTTTGTGATCGGAGCGGAGGTCTTTCCAGCCCGGGGGCGGATCGAACCGTCCACTAACCAGGCGCCTGATCCAGACGATCATGATGTAAATCGGCTTCCCTAGATACCATCCGATCAAAAGCAAGGTAACAACAAAGAGAACGCTGCACAAGACGACCACGAAGATTTCGTAATGATTCGAAGTGCTACCGGTCCGAATCAGATCCGGCCAGAATAACCAGGCAACCCCGATGATGATCACTTGAATACAAATCAATAGAAAAACGAAAGCCGCCAGCAGCTGAAGAGCGATGCGTAGCATAAAATTCATGATATTAGCCTCCCGACGGCGGAACGAACTTGTATCCGATTCCTCTTAACGTAACGATAACCTTAGGAGTAGACGGATCGACTTCCAGCTTCTTGCGTAATCTTGAAATATGAATGACAACAGTCTTCTCATCACCATGAACCATCGAGCCCCATATTTGCTCGTATAGCTGCTGGGCTGTAAATACTCGGTTGGGGTGCTTGCAGAAATAGAGGAGAAGTTCAAATTCCTTTGCCGGACAAGGCGTATCCTTTTGATTGATAATGAGCTGGCCCGTTGACCGGTTCACGGTAAACGTCTTGAATCGATAAAGTTCTTCGGCGTTTTGATGATTGGATTCAACCATCATACTCCGCCTTAAATGTGCCTGAATCCGCGCGATAACCTCTAGAGGGTTAAATGGTTTGGTTACATAATCGTCCCCGCCCAAGAACAGGCCACGAAGTTTATCCAGGTCGCTGGAACGGGCAGTCAGAAACAAAACCGGAGTCGTGATGGTTTTGCGCAATTCCGTGCACAGCGAAAATCCATCCATGTCCGGAAGCATGACGTCAAGAACGATCATATCGAATCGTCTTGTTTGCACGGCATGGAGCGCTTCAGCTGCGGAACCGGCTTTTACGATATCGATAAATCCTTCTTTTTGAAGCAGATTTTCAAGCATGACCAAAATACCTTCCTCATCATCCACTAACAATATAGCTTCGCTCCGCATATCGTAGGTCTCCTTTTAAATAGTGATGCCGTTGGATTATCAATCCGACCTATATTAAGTACGGCAATCTAGATAAATATCCTGCATGCTCGGAAAAGTGTATTGCCTGATGACATAGAAGCTGCTCATAAGGAAATGAAGGTTTTTTTACTCCTCATAGTCCCAGTATCAAAAAGTATCCTACCTTACAAAATTGATCGGATCAAACAATAAAGTGCGTACTACTCAAGCATAAAAGAACCTGATAACCTACATATAGAACGATCATTCCATATTTCAATGAGCGTTACGATCGTTTAAAAAATGGTTAGGAGAGGTGCGAGAAAATGAATAAATATCAACTCGATTTAAAGGATAAGCAAATCGTATGGGGGAAGGCAATCGATATTGAGCCTCTTATTGGCAAGTATCCGAACGACTCCATCAGATTGGGCACGAACGAGGCATTGGATTGGAATTTGCCTGCCGGTATATATCGGGCAAAGGATATCGTTATGGAGCTAGACAAAATGCTTGAAGCGATGCTGGTCCAGCTTGGGGAACCGGTAAACGGTGATCCGACAGTGCTGTTGAACAGCCTTCAGGCCAACTTGGCGATTACCGGACGTGTGTCAGCCCTCCCGCTTGGCCCCCTGGCGCTAGAAGATAAAGCCGGCCTTGAGCTCACAGCTCAAGCGGTGCTTATAGGCGAACAATTGGTAAGCTGGGCGAGGGATATAAATTCAGAAAAGCGGGCGCTTGCACAATATGGTTCAGAAGCCCTTGGCAAGCTGGAATTTCGAAGCCATTGTTATGGTCATCCCCTGATCCCGGAAGCCACCGCTCAAGTATGGGGACCATATGGCGGCCCGAGGATCATGCAAATTTATAATGAATACTTGCACCAATTCGTTTTGCTGCGGGACGCTTTGCTTCCGTTCGCAAATTGGGAGGAAGTTCCGTTTGAAGTCAAGGAATATACGGAGTTTAAAGGGCTGCGTTTTCTGGAGCCGATCCGGGAGGTATTTTTAACAAAGCTACTCGGAAAAAAACTCACGCACAAATCGATTGTTCAGTATGCGCAAGGTGTGGTCAGCTCGGGTTTGAACGTAGCCGGTTACGGCTTCCAATACCGTCTGGGAACCGTCTTGCCGGCAGGCTTGGGTGAATCGGCCCGGACTGCGGCCCTTTATCTGCTGAAGTGGCATCCGGTACAAACGATAGCCGCAAATGAAACACAATATGTGATTGCGGTCTCGTTCGATTATGAATATGACGACTATTATGCTGCGCCGCGTGTCGAAGCAGGTAAAGGTACACCGTTAAAAGATGACATATTTTCGTTTTCTGGGGAGAATAACGATGAACCAATCATTGCCCGGTTGCTGCCAAATTACGGTACCGATCGAACGACCCTGCGATTCAGCATAGAAATGGATGAACACGAGTTTTCGGTAGATCTCGGTCAGCTTTTTAGGGGGCAGCGCTTTATGTATCGGCCGCATAGAAGCGGCAATGCAGGCACTTCATTTCCGCAGAGGAATACCATCAGCTCGCACTTTGCAGCAGACATCCTCTCCCACTCTGGATTGGTGACGAATAAAGACGACATCCATTTCATTGCAACCGGCGGAAATGAACTGGTCTTATGGGCTTTGTTAGGCAAACTGTATCCCGAAAATGTGGTTTTATTGGACAAAGGGGATCCGGAGGAGCTGGAAGCGGCTTATGTTTCAGGCAAAGGCTACGGTACACAATTTTTATTGCTGTAAGTCGTAAGAAATGAGATTTACATTCTGAATAGGAGAGGAAAGAGAAATATATTGACTAAACAACAAAAGTTCCTGACTATGAATTTATTTTTATTGACTTTTGTCCTGGGAACCAGTGAATTTGTGATGGTCGGCTTATTATCCGAAGTGGCCTTGGATATGAAGATTACCATATCGGCCGCAGGCTCCCTTGTGACGTTTTTCGCTCTGTCTTTTGCCATAGGTACTCCGGTTTTCACGGCGTTATTCAGTCGATTTTCTAAGTATCCGCTCATTCTCACTTTGATCGGCGTATTTATTGTTGGAAATATAATCACGGCTATATCAGGATCGTATGGTTTGCTTATGGTGTCCAGAGTGATCACGGCCGTGGTTACCGGTGTCTTGATTGCACTTGCAATGGCGGTGGCCAGCGAAACGATGCCTATTGATAAAAGAGGTCCGGTGATCTCCATTATTTTTACGGGTTTCACCGTGGCCAGCGTGCTCGGCGTCCCCCTTGGCACTTTCATCGGACAATGGGGTGGGTGGTCTATGGCTTATTGGTTTACCACGACACTGGGGATCGTTTCACTAATAGCTAGCTTCGCAACCATTCCAAGAGGACTAAAGGGGACGCGGAGTTCACTAAAAAAACAACTCAAATTATTCGCCTATCCTAGAATTGTGCTTGCTTTCTTTATTCCTGCGTTAAGCATTGCAGCAACCTATAGCGTCTATACGTATTTAGCTCCTTTACTTGAAAATGTGCTTTTTGTTCCGGCACGCTACATTAGTCTTGTCTTTTTACTGTATGGCATCGTGTCCATCTTCAGCACATTAATCGGAGGTAAGCTGGCTGTCTATGACGGGATGGGAAAAATTCGCTATGTATTTCTGGCTCAGGCCGTCATTTTAGCATCACTTTACTTTACCTCCGGATTGCTTGTAGGGGGACTCGTCAGCATCTCATTCATGGCTCTTGTTGTTTACCTTATGAACTCGACGATGCAGCTGTATTTCATTGATTGGGCAGATCAGCATGTTCCGGAAGCAAGAGACCTAGCTTCGTCCTTAACCTCTGTATCCGTCAATGTTGGTATTGCGATGGGATCCGCCTTGGGCGGATATGTCACGACGAACATGGAGCTCATTGATATTTCTTGGGTAGGAGGGATTGTGGCCGTATTAGCTGCGGTGCTGGCTTTAATCAACTATGGACTGGAACGTGGGGCCCGCAGCAGCACGTTAAAAGAGGAAAATGGACAGCACGGCCAATACGAAGGAAGCTTGTGAATACGAAATACAAAGCTAAGAGGTACCCTTTTTGGGTACCTCTTAATGTTCTATTTATGGCGTGTAACGATTAAAGGACAGCGAGTTGTGTTCAGCTCATTTTTTCTCATGCATGCTTTTGATTGGTGTGCGATACTTCATCGGGAAAGCTCTCGATATAAGTCGAGCCAAAATCACATAACATCAGGAGCATGGGAGCCAACTGTTCGCCCAACTCGGATAAATCGTATTCCACTTTAGGCGGTGAAACTGGATAAACTTTGCGACTAATGAGTCCGTCTTGTTCAAGCGTTCTTAGCTGCATCGTAAGCATTCGTTGTGTCGTGTCCGGAAGGAGCCGCTGCAGCTCATTAAATCGGATCGGACCCTTTGCCAACTGGTTTAAAATAGCTATTTTCCACTTGCCGCTAACTAAACTGAGAACAATTTCGGAGGTGCAACGATATGTTTTGTCTCTAAACGTTATCATCTTTTAAACACATCCCTATCCGTAATATAGGAGACCAGTTCGTCTCTAACTTATGAAGAATTATGGATCGATTATTCCATATATTAATTCTAATCTTGATCGTTTGTCAAGAACTTGTGGATCGATTAGTATAAAAGTATTAAAGGAGGTCATCTGATGCCACGAAGTGGACGCCCACGCGCATTTAACCGTGAAGAGGCAGTTACTGCCGCGATGAATCTTTTTTGGGAGCACGGCTTTGAATCCACTTCACTCTCGCAGCTGCGCACTGCGATGGGAAATATTTCAGCGGCGAGTTTTTACGCGGCGTTTGATTCCAAGGAAGCATTGTTCCGCGAAGCGGTGGATCGATATATATCCATTTATGGACAGGTGTCGAATAGTTTTAGGGATACGAGCCTAACATCAAAAGCAGCTATAGAGCAGGGGTTGCGGCAATCGGCGAGGATGCAGACAGAGAATTCTCATCCTTTGGGCTGTCTGTTGGTTTTGTCCGCTGTCAACTGTTCTCCTGAGCAGCTGCACATTAAAGAGATACTCGCGAAGGAACGGGAAAAGGTTCACGGTTGGTTGAAAAATTGCATCGAACGGGCTGTTGCCAATGGGGAGTTGCCGGGTTCAACCGATATCCCCATGCTGCTGACGTTATTCGAAACATTTCTCCGAGGGATTTCGATTCAAGCCCGAGACGGTGTTCCATACGAAACGATGGATGCTGCCATCACTCAACTGATGAACGTATGGGAAGCAATATAAATTATTAATCACATTAAGCCGCGATTAAAGCAACTCATATGTTTGTATCTCGGACAACTTTTGGTTTAATTTCAATCTTAGTCGGTGGTGCTGATGTGTCATGGTTTCGAAGCGGAGCTCACTTCCATCATCTAGGCTGTAAAAACAAATGCTTGTGCCGCCTCAATTATCACATTTTGGTGACTATATCACAAAAAAGTGGGTACTGTTTTTCTTGTAACTTTTCCTCCATACTATCGTTCATAGGAAGTTCATGAGGTAGACAGAGCATCCTATACAATATAAAAACTTATAAAAGGAGTTTAATAGAATGGGGAAATTTGACGGAAAGGTAGCAGTTGTAACCGGAGGTACAAGCGGCATCGGTCTCGCGTCGGCACAACAGTTCGTACAAGAAGGGGCTTACGTTTTTATCACGGGACGCAGACAATGTGAACTGGATGAAGCAGTAAAGCAGATCGGTAAGAATGTTACAGGTGTCCGAGGTGACATTTCAAAGTCGGAAGATCTAGATAAATTGTTTGAAACAGTAGAGCGAGAGAAGGGACACTTGGACATTCTCTTTGCAAATGCCGGACTAGGTTCATTGCTTCCATTAGGAGAAATTACAGAAGCACAATACTACACGACTTTCGATGTCAACGTGAAAGGAACCATCTTTACAGTACAAAAGGCATTACCTTTGTTTCCCAATAAAAGAGGTTCAATTATTCTAACGGGATCCACTGCTGGCTCGACGGGGATACCAGCGTTTAGTATCTATGGTGCCTCAAAGGCAGCGATCAGACAGCTCGTCCGCGGCTGGATTCTAGATATGAAAGGGACCGAAGTTCGTATTAATGTCCTTAGTCCAGGAACAGTCGTAACGCCGGCGTACGATGAGTTATTTGGCTCCCAACTAGATCATTTCCTGGAACAGGCAAAAAATGATATTCCGCTCGGCAGAGTGGGACAGGTTGAAGAGATCTCAAATGCTGTCATGTTCCTAGCCTCTAATGAAAGCAGTTATTTGAACGGCGTTGAATTATTCGTAGATGGCGGAGTGGCTCAAGTTTAACCAGGACATAATAATTCTTAAACAACAGGGATTTTTAAATCAACTAAACGCGCTTGTATTATCCCCTCCTTGTTACGTTCAATTTTTCCTTCAGTGATTCTGAAGGATCGAACAATACATGAAGGGGATATTCTCAGGTCGGAGATGGTGCATTGATATGAAAACTTTTTACTGTGAACTGGAAGTTACACTAGAGGTTATCGGAGGAAAGTGGAAGGGGCTTGTGCTGTACTATTTAATAAAAGGACCTAAACGGACGGGGGAGCTTAAGCGACTCGTTAATAATATTTCGCAAAAGATGCTGATTCAAACACTTCGGGAACTGGAAACAGACGGATTAATTCGCAGAAAAATGTACAATCAAGTACCGCCTAAGGTGGAATATTCAACCACGGAACTGGGTCAATCACTTGAACCCATTTTGAGATCGCTTTGTGATTGGGGAGGGAATTACGCAGAGCAATCCTACGCTCCGGGCGAGATTGAGATTCTGTATCTGGATTAAGTCTCTCGGATCGCGGATGAATGAGGCGCTCGTCTGCCGTCTGCATGTCGCCCAGTTTCCCTACTGGGCAGAGCTATCCCTGCGACGAATCGACCCGGCAGGAGAACTCTGTCTTCCGACTAGGCGACGAATTTTCGGTTCCGAAAGAGGAGATTGACGTGATCCAGAGATGGTGCTATTGAAATAATCAAATATATAGATGATAGTCTAAGAAAGGAAGTGAATAACGCTATTCGGAAGCCGAATGGATCACGAACTCCAGCCCTGCACGTCCGAAAGACGTAATAAAGCGGCTGCGTTCTAACCGCTCCATGGACGCCGGATTATCCTTATACCGGAAGGGTTGAGGTTATTTATCTAATGTATTCATTGATTACACGATGTTGTTTGGTGGAAGTCTCCTTCATGCAAGCGTAAATCAGCATTAAGATTCCGTTCAAGCAATGCTCCGACCCGCCACGCCATAAAGGAAGGAGGGAGAGGCCTTCCATTCTTGAACCACCATTCCACTACCCCTACGATAGCCGCTCCTAGAAATTGAATATCAACATTCACACCGTCCGCTAACCCTTGATTGCTCACTTCAGACATATTGTTCTCTTTCTCTAACTCTTGGATAAAAAACGCAAGGAATCGATTGCGGAAAAAAAGGGTCCCCTTACTCGCGAGCAATGCGGAGAAGAATAAAGAATGGTTCTCGAAATACTCGAACCATAACAACCCAGCATCCCTATAATCGGCGTCATCGTCTGTCAATTCGCAGATATTCCGCAGATCATCAATATGCTCCTCAATAAGCTTATCCAGAAGATCAAATTTGTCCATGTAGTGAAGATAGATCGTTCTTCGGCTAACATCTGCCCTGTCGGAAATATCTTGGATCGTAATCTGATCAAATTCTTTTTCGATCATCAGTTCAATTACAGCCATTTTTATGGCTTCTTGGGTTTTTCGTATCCTTCGATCCAGCTTTAACAATGAGCATCACCAGCTTCTCTGAAAAATAAATACACAATTCTAAAGGATTTGTGAACTAATGCACGGAACCTGCCTTTTTAATAATTGTAGACTTTCAACTTCTGTTTACAATTATACATAGTTGTTTCTTAGTATACTATTGTTCAATTTTGTGTGTTTATGAGGATGAAGTCAATCATGATCATCAGTCGAAGGGGACCATTTAATGAAAATTGCGATTATTGGAGCCACAGGGGGAACTGGAAGGAAAGTTATGGAGCGGGCGCTTGAATTGGGACATGAGGTTGTAGCCGTGGCTCGCCGGCCGGATGTCATTCCCCCTGCAGAGCGTCTGATCATCCGGCAGGGGGATGTATTCGACGCGCCTGGGATGGCTAAAGTCATTGCCGATACAGATGCGGTAATCAGCTGTATCGGTCCACCCAGTAACTTCTCGCCGGGTACCGCAAAGAAGGGATTCCTGAATATCATGGCAGCAAAGAGTGTCATGGCGGCAAACTTCTCACCGGGTACCGTCATGTCGGAGGGAATACCGAATATCCTTGCGGCCTGTCAGCGGACTGGCATTAAGCGTCTAGTCATGCAGAGCGGCATTAATTTGAGCAATGGAAAAGAACTTTCTGTTGTAAATCGCTGGGCAGTAAGCATGATGCGCCGCATCTATTGGAAGGCGATCGAGGATAAGGCGATTGCTGAGCATGCGGTAATACAGAGCGAACTGGATTGGGTCATTGTACGAGCGTCAGTGCTCAAATACGCAGACGGCACTCTAAAATATACAGCAGGCCCATCAGCTCGCATCGCCCCACTCCGGCCGCTACCCTTTATGGACTGTGCCGACTGCCTATTGCGGGCGGCGACGAGTGAGCAAGCATGGGTCAGGAAGATCGTCAATGTTGGACGATGACATGTTGATTGGATTAGCAGCATGGGCAGCATAGCTTGGAGCTGAATGCGAATCTAACACGAATAAGGAGGAATGATTATGGCAGAAAAGGGAATGGACCTATGATCATATCCCCAACCAGAGTGGTCGGGTACAAAGAAGCGGTGGAATTTTTTTCGCCGAATATTAATGCCTTTAACTTCAAAACCAGCATCGGAAGGCGGCCTCTCCATTCATCGTGCACTTATTCGCAGTTCTTGCATACGGATTGTAGTTTACTGTTCAGCAAGTAATGCTTTTACACCTCAGGAAGGAATGAAAAAATCATGTTTTATTTGTTCCTCTTTTTCGTCGTCGTCACTCTTATCGGTTTATTGTTTATAAGCATACACCCAACCTTTGGCGGCAACGCAATGAAAAAACAAAAAACGGCGTATAGTAAGTTTGATAATTTTTCCAATGGGAAATTTGTCAATCAGGTTCCTACAAAGATGAGCATGAGTGCTATGGATCTCCTCTCCATGATAAAGGATTTTATTGCTGGAAGAAAAGATCGTAGCCCTAGCGGGCCCATTCAGGAATCAGTCATGGATTGGAACAAAATAAACAGCGAAAAAGATAGTTTAACGTGGTTCGGGCACTCTGCTTTCCTATTGAGTATTGATAATAAAAAGTTATTGGTGGACCCTATGTTAGGACCCGTTGCTTCACCGGTTTCCTTCGCGGGCAGCAAACGATACGGAAATAATATGCTGCATATTATTGATGAAATGACATTTTTAGACGCTGTTTTTATTACACATGACCATTATGATCATTTGGATTATTCTTCCATCCAAAGACTGAAAAGTAAGGTAGGTCATTTTTTTGTTCCTCATGGAGTAGGTGCCCATCTTAATCGATGGGGAGTTGCAAAGGAAAAAGTTATAGAACTCAATTGGTGGGATGAGATTGCGTTTCAAGGTTTAACGGTTGCTTTAACTCCTTCGAAACATTTCTCCGGTAGAGGAATTTTCAATCGCGATACTACCTTATGGGGTGGATGGGTTATTCTTGGGAAGAACACACGGGTCTATACCAGCGGAGATGGAGGATACGATTCACATTTTAAGGAGATAGGCAAGAAATACGGACCATTTCATATGACCTTAATTGAAGGCGGTCAATATGACAAACGATGGGCTTGGGTACATATGACACCAGAAGAAGCTGTTCAGGCTCATTTAGACGTAAATGGGAAGAATATGATGTTAATTCATTGGGGGGCTTTTACCCTTGCTTATCATGCTTGGACTGAACCGGTGGAACGAGCATTACAAAAGGCAAACGAAGCAAATGTTAATTTAATTACTCCTAAAATTGGCGAAACTGTTTCATTAACTGGAGAGGTTACTGTTCCTTTTTCAGCTTGGTGGGGAAGTTAAGTTGAGGAGACTTTGCCGATCGACGGATGTCGCACCAACTTCTGTTGCAGTCGGTTAAAAATGAAGTAGGGGCGATCAATGTTACGTTGTCAGTGTGGAAAGTCGCACCCCCTCAAACGACAATTTCTTTAAGGCATTATTATAGGTCAACCAGTGTTTACTGGTTGAACTCTTTACTGTTCGTTTCACGATGGCAGAGGTATTTATACAATAAATTGCTAAATAATATAAAAAATCGAATTTTTTATTGTATAATCACAGCAAAAAAGACGGAGGCAACAATGTATAAAAATCCAAATGTTTTCAAGTTTGTTGCGATGTTTATCCTGGTGGTGTTTATAATGATTTCGACAGGATGTGTAGACAAGAACACTAAAATAACGCTAAAAGGAGAAAGCATTCACTGGAAAGGCGAGTTAAACTCAAGTATAACAGGTCAAGACGAATCAGGAATGTATACCTTGTTTTATAAAGATGAAGACTGGGATGATGTTCAAGTATATAAGATCGACATTAATGATGGTAAAGTAATATTAGAAGAAACAGGGCTTACAACCAGAACAATAGAAATTCCAATGAATCGAACAAAGAGTTCTGTGACTAGTAATGAACCACAAACAGTTAATATTATTTGGAACGATTCAAGAGGAAATGAGTACGAAGAAAATATACTTTTGAAACCAATTGGCTAGCATTATACATAATAAAGGGCAATTTCGAAAAGATTTACCAGATTCACCTGCACATAGGTTGTATTAGACAGTGAAATATTAATTTATAGTCAGCTAGATTCCCTCTTGGAATTCTATCATAAGTAACAGTAAAATAAGCAAATACACCTCGACTCGAAGTATTCCCCTGTTCTTATAAGTTGGAAAAACATTAATAGAAATCCCTCTGCATTAATGACATCGTGATTAGCAATCCGTAAGAAACAACCCATGTAGAAATGTCCTATAATGTAGTTAATGTAGATATCTCTTATGAACAAAGGAGTACTAAAGATGAGAAAACTCGTTCTATTTTTGCACGCATCGCTTGACGGCTTTGTAGAAGGGCCTAACGGTGAAATGGACATTGGCTGGGTTTCCTACGATGCTGATTTGGAGAAACACGCAAAAGAAATTCTGAGTACTGCCGACACTGTCATTTGGGGCCGTGGGACTTATCAGATGATGCACAGTTACTGGCCATCTGTGCCTTCGAACCCATCAGCTTCGCAGCATGAACGGAATCATGCCGAGTGGATCGAAAAGACTGCCAAAATCGTTTTTTCCACGACGCTGGAGAAAGTCGAATGGAACAATTCCAGACTGGTGAAAGAAGATGTCGAGGAAGAGATCAAGAACCTCAAACAGCAGCCAGGCGCGGATATGGTCATCCTCGGTAGTCCTAGATTCGCACACTACCTTATGCAGCTTGATTTAATAGATGAGTATAAAATTACGGTTTCTCCCGTCCTAATCGGCAGCGGGTTGCCGTTATTCCAAGGTCTCAAGGAGAAGATCAATCTAAAACTTATCGAAAACAAGACTTTTGATTCTGGAGCCATAGGCCTCGTTTACCAGACGGTTAGATGACCTTTCATTTAGATATCGTGTCCCCTTAGCACAATCTACTTTTGGAGACAAAAACATTGAAGGCAGCCGACCTCAAATCGGCTGCTTTTTTCGTTGTATTCTATCGGGTTGTGCACATTAGCAATCCATGAGAAACCGGTCATGTTGTTGGATGATAAAATGTAGACCTAGAGGAGGCTGCATTGATGATGAATGTGCGAGAAAACCAGGAAGGAGAGTCAGTCGCATGGCAAAGATTGTTTTTGCGTTAAACCAGTCTCTGGACGGGTTCGTCGACCATATGGCATTTCAGCCCGACCCCGTGCTATTCCGTCATTTCATCGAAGACGTGCGCGGTCTAACGGGTTGCCTGTACGGGCGCCGCATGTACGAGACCATGCGGTATTGGGACGGGGACGGAGACCATTTTGAATGGGATGAGCCGGAACGGGAATACGCAGCTGCGTGGCAAAGCAAACCAAAGTGGGTGGTGTCGAGGACGTTAAAGTCCGTCGGTCCGAACGCTTCTCTGATCGAGGGCGACCTCTCGGCGGCCATACGTGGGCTGAAGGCTCAGCATGAAGGGGAGATTGAAGTTGCCGGGCCAGAGTTGGCGCACAGTCTAACGGAGCTCGGTCTCGTTGATGAGTATCGACTCTATCTCCATCCAGTCGTGCTGGGTGACGGCAAGCCGTTATTCGTCGGTCCACGGCCGCCGCTGCGACTCGTGGCAAGCGATCGAATTGGCGAGCAGGTGATCAGGTTGACCTACGTTCCAGCCTAGTTTTGCGGTTGACCCAGCGACCTAAAGGGGCGTAGTTCAATAAAACAGTGGCAATCAATGACTTTATTTTTTCATTCTTGCCGCTGTTTGGGTTACTGTGTGTTAGTCTAGAACTTATTTTTTAAATGCTGACGACTTTCCAACTCTATAACGGCGTCATATCAACAACCTCAGTCTCACACTTTATTTTCTTCGAACAGAAAGATAGATTATACGTCCAACATGTACCTTCATCCCAGTGGAGAATTCAATTTGTGCTATTAAATTTGTTTGAAAGAGTATGGTATTGCTAATCAATTTACGATGAATTAAACAGAATCGGGTTTGTTGCTGTCGGGGGACAAGAGCATAATCCCATTGAGAGTCGCTATTTTAGCGGCTTTTTGTTTTATCGGGCCAAGATCTTGTCCCGATAGCCGATTAGACAGAAATATTTCGTTTTGTAATAATAAAAAGAAAAGTATGACCCCTCCTGAAAATATGTTGTTTGAATTCGGCTGCATAACCAAACTTTTTTCATCAATACTTTTATTATTGGTAGGTACGTGCACAATGTTGAATATTTGAATAAGATTACCTTGAAAAATCTTGCAACTCATACCTCAGGATTACCGATATTGGCAACAATTCACATTTTGTCTAACAACAGATACAATACTTATTCAAATTTTACTGGTGATGATTTATCTGCCTTTTTATCTTATGCTGACTACACGGATAGCATTGATTCGTTTATATATAACGAGCCCATTAAAGATGGGTGAGACAGCCGTTATCCTTGATTCAGTACAGAAAAGCAGATTATTGAACGGACACACTTCTACTGGGAAAAGAGTCCCTCTTTGGGATCATTAAGTGCAGTAATGTTGTCAGGTACCGGCACGGCGATAGGCGGAATAACGTTTACAGGCTCATTAATCTTCCGTAACATAATAACTATGACGGAAGTTGTCACTATCATAATCTATAATAATTTTAGATTCTCGTTCATCTTACTACCCATAACTAAAATAATGGAGTGAATGGGAAAAAGGGATTTATTACCGCGTTATTTCGAAAAAGGTAATATGGGATTAGAAGCATAAATTTTCTGAGATCATGCAGGAAACTTATTCGAGTTGTATCATGAAATTCCAATGGAGTAGGGGGTGTATTGAATGAGTACTATAAATTATGAAGAATTTGTCCAATTAGTAGAAAAATATAAGATTCTTCCGTTCGCAGCATTTATACCAGATTATCCATCGCTGACAACTGCAGCAGATAATAACGATTGGCATTCAGGAACCGGTTCGGATCCGTGGTTGTGGCGCATTCGGATTGTCCAAGACGGTGTTGCTGCATATGGAAAGTTTTTTAGTGATAAGGCCTGTTTCATTCAAACCGATTTTTTTCCCACAGTCAGGTCCATCCTGTCATCCGGCAAAACCATTGAGGTACGATATAATGACGGTCAGATATCAAGAACTGCGTATCATATCTATAATGTCTTGTGCGAGCATGGAAATATCGATTCGCGGAATTTGCGGAAATTGATCGGTTTGGATAAAAAAGAGAACAAAAAAGAATACGAAAAGTCACTGGTTGAACTACAGAATTATGGTGATGTCGTCATCACTGGAGCAGCAAAACAAAATGAAGATGATTCAGGCTGGAACAGTATGTGCTACCAACCTTCGGAATTATGGTTGAGCTCGATTCAGGCAAGAAGTGACGATGTGCTCGTCGATGATGCGAGGATTCGGTTGAAATCGGAATTGTCCGAAATTTGCTCTGAGAAATCTTTTAAATTCTTTGCAAAGAGACTAGCTCTCTGAACATGCTCCCCATGAGAGTTCTTCCGTGTGGAGGTTTTCGTATCTACTGTAAGTAGAGAACAAATATATATTCTTTTTTCACCACCTCGCAATCACACGTCCAATCGAACTTGCACTACGATAAGGACACGTCGATGTCGGGGGGCAAGAACATGGACGCTTTGAAAGTCGCTATTAGCGGCTTTTTTTGTTTTATCAGTACAAGTTCTTTGTCCCAAGTCAAGGACAAGTTCTTGGTCCGATAGCCGATTAGACAGAAATCTAATTAATTTTCATCAGCAACTCTGCGTCCATGGAAGTATCACTTATTCATTTAGAGTCGTAACAGAGAAAAAAATGGGAGCGCAACTTTGTATCAGTTATAAGCGTAATTATCATTTGACACCAGTAGAAGAGGGGATAGAAACAAAATGAATAAGGTTTTATCAGGGCTAGTATTAGTTTTGGTAATGATGATTAGCTTGCCAGGAAAAGCATATATGGAGCAGGCTCCCCTGGATGTAAGCTTTCAGGACGAGCAGTTGGAGCAAGCAATAAAGCAGATTTTAAAAAAAGATGAAAGTGCAGCCGTTACACAGAAAGATATGCAATCATTAACCTTGGTTGATCTTTCAAATCGAGGAATTAAAAGCATTCAAGGCTTGCAATATGCTTCCAATGTGAAATATCTTGACTTGTCCAATAATGAAATTGACGATATTATGCCACTCAAGCCATTGACTAAGATTCGCGAACTTGATATTGCGGACAATCAGATCGCTTCAATTCAGGATTTGTCCGCCATGACGGATTTGGAAATGTTGATCGTAAACCGGAACCAAATTTCGTCGATTGATGTGATCAAGCAGCTTGGGCGTCTGCATACATTCGAAGCGAACGATAATCAAATCTCGAACATTACGCCATTATCGTCGGCCACAGAATTAACATGGTTACAACTGAACGGGAACCAGATCGCGAAAATTCAGCCCTTGAGCAGATTACCCAAGCTAAAGAATTTGGAACTAGCGAGCAATCGATTCTCGGATCTGAGCCCACTTAAGCCGCTGGCCAAAAGTTTAATGAGCCTTAACATCGGAAGCAATCGAATTTCGGATCTCCGTGCGCTTGAAGGGATGACGCTAATGAGGGCTCTTTCCGCGGAAAACAATCAGATCAAGAAACTAGATCCATTGAAAAAAATGTCTAACCTGTCTTCCTTGAATTTAAACTCTAATTTGGTTTACAATCTTGAACCTTTGAAATCCCTAAGCGAACTTCATTATTTACATCTAGCGGATAACCGTGTATGGAATTTGGATCCCATTCGAAATCATACGTTCGATCCTCCTCATTTTGACACGGGAGCAATTAGATACGCGTTGGATTTAAGCGGTAACTATTTGGATTTAAGAAGTACGACCCAAACGTATCAACTTCTCAATAAGCTCGGTGGAGATGGATCCCACCAACTGAAAGCCCAGCAATTAGTGATAGGGAGTAGAACTGCTTACGTAGGAGATAGTTCCTTTAAGTTAAGCGAAGCCCCGTTTATTGCATCGAGCCGCACTTATGTCCCGATTCGATTTGTATCCGAGCGATTGGGTTCGAAGGTAGGGTGGAACCAAAGCAAACAAGAGGTAACGATCAGCAAAGACAACACGACGATCCGTTGGAAAGTGAATGATAAGAAGGCAATCGTGAATGGAAGAACCGTTTCATTTGATGCGCCGTTACTGTTGAAGAAGAATAGTTCGTTTATACCCGTACGCTTCGTGTCCGAGCTGTTAGGATCTCCCGTAGAATACATGGCGAATCCCAAAACTATAATCATATTTGAGCAAAAATAGCTTCATTACGTACTGCCTGATCCCTCCGGCATCATTTGCTGGAGGGTTTTATTTTAAAAAAACAAGGATTGAGTTAGGTCAAGGATATAATCGAACCGCGGGAGGAATCATCTATGAAAAAAACAATAATCGCACTAACTCTTTCTTTAGTGTGCACCTTACTAATCGGTAGTCCAGCGATAAGCTTCGCCAATAATGTTTCGAACACGATTGACAATGGAAAAATCGAAAATGGACGAATGCTGATTCCATTACGTGCTGTTTCAGAGAGATTCAATTCAGAAGTAACTTGGAACCAGGCAAAAAAAGCATTACGATTATTCGTGGCAAACGAGAGCTAGTGCTGCGTGTGAATTCTCGAACAGCTTTATTAAATAACGCCGCTTTCAGCCTTGATGTGCCAGCAAAAATCGATAATGGAACAACTTATGTACCCGCACGTGTTTTTGCTGAAGCTTTTGGCGGAACAGCACTGTGGTCCGGCGTGGGCAGACAAATTATAGAGCCATAATACGGACAGCTACACCAATGCTTTTGCCTTTAGATGCTGAAATGAACAAAAAACAAAATGCTGCCGATTTCAAATTTCAAGCATATAAATTCATGAAAGCAGGGAAGTAAATGAAATGCGTGGAATAAATATACAAATTATCATTATTAGGAGGTTAAGAAATGTCGTTTCCTACACATATTGTATTGGCAGGCGAAAGTGTAGAAGCTGGACACTACGGTAGGCTGCCATAATGCTCAGCTGCTGCTTCTCATTGATATAACGGGCAGGACTATTGAGAAATGGAAACGAATAGATATTTCCAAAACATGTTAATTTAATGTGATTTCACATTCGAATAATGTATGAATCATAAATTTAAAAGGAGTAACTTTTACAATGGAGGATTTAGAAATTATTGTTTCAGATTACACGAAAGATAAGAAACATTTACATCTTGTTATCGGGATTATTAGGGAGAAAGATATTGAATACCATTCATTTAGTAATAATAAAAAGAAAAGTATGATCCCTCCTGAAAATATGTTGTTTGAAATCGGCTCCATAACCAAAGTTTTCACATCCATACTTCTATTAGAAATGGAACGGGAAAAACTGCTTTCCTCGGATGACATGGTTGGTAAGTTCGTGCAAAACGTTGAAAACGATTATTTGAATAAGATTACCTTGAAAAGTCTTGCTACTCATACCTCAGGATTACCTATATTAGCAACAAACCACATATTGGCTAAAAAAAGATCGAATCCTTATTCAATGTATACCGAGGAAGATTTAACTGCTTTTTTATCTGATGCTGACTACACGGATAGCATTGGTTCGTTTGGATATTCCAATATCGGTGTGGCCATACTGGGAAACATTCTATGTAAGGTGTCAGGAAGCAAGTATGACAAACTATTAAAAAAATATATTACGAGCCCATTAAAGATGAATGAGACAGCCGTTATGCTTGATTCAGAATAGGATGGCAGGTTTCTGAATGGACATGCTTCAACTGGTAAAAGAGTCCCTCATTGGGATCTTTCTATACATGAAGGAGCTGGGGGTATTAAGTCATCTGTTAGCGATTTGAGTTTATTTGTCCAAGCCAATCTAGTTGATGATAATCCGATAGCCTCTACGCTACAAAAAAGTCATCTCCCTATATGGAACGGAAATTCAAACCATTATTTTGGCTGGGGTGAGGATAAACTTCTAGATAAAGGTATCCTCTGGCATAACGGGGGTTCAGCTGGTTTTAATAGTTATCTGGCTTTCAACAAGGAACTCCGTGTAGGAGTTGTATTGCTATCAAATTATTCTTTTTTCTCGAATTCTCTTATGGATTATTATTTTGCTCAATTCATAAAATGGATTACTAAAAAAGAGCCTTCTCAGGGAACTATGATAGACTCTACAGGTAAAAAAATATTTGAAGCAATCATGTGTAGAGAAAAGTCATTAAAGTAACGGGAAACGTTAGCTTAATGAAGACATTTGAAGGCAGCCGACCCCAAAGCCGGCTGCTTTTTCCTCAATTAACGGGCAGGGTAGTTCAATGGTTTTCGCGAATACCCTACATATGGTTTATTTACGAAGTTCGTGAATAAGACGTTAGGCGAAAGTATAGAAATTTTCATAAAAGGAGGTCAAAACATGATTGGCCCGGTATTTCTAAGAGGTGAATTAATAAATAAGTTTAAAGAGCATCTCATCAACACTGAATATCATTATGTAGTTCATAGCGGTATAGCAAATATAAATAGTATAGCTGAGAGATTTGAATTCGAAAAATTGGACGATCTACTCGATAAATTCATTGGCTCAGACTATCCTATAGTGTGCAAATCAGGAAGTAAAAGTGCAATTCCATTTTGGGATTACCACGTTGCTGTAAACAGTTCTAGGTATGATAAAGAGGTTGTCGTAACTGAATTGTTAATTCGAGAACCAAAGGACAGTAACATGACAAAAGGAGTTTTAATGGCTTTCTATATGTTGATTAATGACCGGTACAAATATGAAAGATTAATAGTACCTATAAAAATGACTGAAATTATTGGATATGAAGATATAGGGATTGATTCAAAAAATGATGAGACTATTTTATTTAGAAAGCATTCGTGAGTGTACTCGTGGAAGTCTATACCCTTCGCCTAACACAATATTCACGCGTCGGACATTCCTCCTCGGTCCGGCGTTCGCCGGACACCCAGCATTCGCGGGGTCGTGAATACAGGAACGTTATAAGAAATCACCGCAAAACATAAAAACCAAATCGATGAGAGTGATTATTTGAATGGGGAATAATAAATTTCTATTTATACTTTTAATTCTTCTTATTCTAGTTGGATGTAATGGAGAAACATTTGAACCTGAACAAGTGACTGAAGAGAGCAAAACAATTGAATTCATTAACGATGACCATGATATTTATGTTTATGGGAGATTATCAGAACATGGTGATAAGATTTCAGATTTTGTTATTAGATATAATAAGGGTGAAGTTGGCCCGTTTCAATGGATCCAAAGTTCGTTGAGAGATCCGATAATTTACATTGAAGATATTAATCAAGATAATCAAAATGAAATCGTCTTTATCAACATTTTAGATCATGGAACTGGAATTATACTTTCGGAAGCGCATGTAATATCAATCAATTCGGTCGAAGCCATCGTTGAACCTATACAAGATATTATCAAAGAGAATGTAACATTTTCAGGAAGAAAAGTTTATTTAGGAGATAGCTTGATATATGAATCATCAAAGTATGGTGACTTAAAGGCATATTATGACGATTGGATAAACTATAAAGTGGTCGATAGGAAGTTAATTGGTGGTGTGAGAATTGGTGATGGCAGAACAGAACAATATGCCGGTTATTTGGAAGTGGAGTATGCTTTTCGCGAGGGGAAATATATTGCACAAGAAATTAGACACATTGATGACGACAAGATGCAAACCGAAGGAACACCGTTACAATTTACAAAACGAAAGAACTAGTGAGTAAGGCTTCGAGGGCGAAGTCATCTTATAACACCATGTTCACGCATCAGGCATTCGCCCTCAGTCCGGCACGAAGTTAGAAGCGGAATTAGCCGGACACACCTGTTCCACCTAACCGCATCGCGGCCGCCCCTTTCGGGGCTTAAGGTAGTGAGGGTTCGTGAATGCCTGAACGTTAGCCGAAAGCTGAATAGAGCATAAAGTAGAGGACCTGAATAAATCTAAAAATATCATAACTATATTAGCAGTTGTAGTTATAATTCTAGTTGTTTTTCTAATATATTCTATGAATTTACAATTGAACAGTAAAGAGATTTTAAAATACAAACAAAACATCATTGATATGTACAAATTATGATGAATTTACTCAATAATATCGTACGGTCCCGTCATCCGGATCGGCCGCTTAGCATCCCCGTCTCCCTAAGCGAGAGAGACAATTCGTGGTGTCCGACAAGGCCAGGCCTACCACTGCCGGAACAGGAAGATCATCTTCGAGCGGTTCATCCGCAGCGATAACAAGAAGCACATCGCGGCCTGGCCTTGGCCATACGTTCAGCAGGTTGCTGGCGCAAGCTTAAGGCAGGCAGCTAACGCTTAGGGGAAGCTCGGAACAAGGAAGCGTATTTGTTCTTTCGCTTCCGACTATTGTATAGAGGGGATTGTGGCAGGCATTAGACCCGGTTCGTTTTCCGGTAAGCGGAAGGACTGACTTTCATTAGCTTTGTGAACACGCGGCTGAGGTAGAAGCCATTGTTGAAGCCGCAAGCCAATGCGATCTGCTCTAAATTCAGCTGGGTATCGACGAGCAAGGACTTTGCTTGCTCCAGCCTAATATGGCTTAAATAGCGCGAAGGAGTCATCCCCACGATTCGGGAGAATCTGCGGGTGAGCTGAACGGGACTGATGCCCAGCTCGTTCGCAAGCACCAGCATGCTCATGTCCTTATAGGCGTTCTGCAGGATATAGAGCCGTGCCTGTTCCATCAGAGGATCGGCAGGTTCTTTGTCTTCGTCAACCACGCCGGCCGCTATCGACTGCAAACAAAACAGCCAAATATCGTTCAGCGCATGGTTTTGCCAATAGCTCCGCTGATCGATATCCGCGGCAGCTTCGTCCTGCCTCTTGAAATATCTCAAATTATCGGCAAACCTCTCTTTATGAGTCACGACAGGCTTGTAGGCAGAAGCCGCCAAACGAAGGTGGACGTTCTGCTCTGCCTCTTGCGCTGCAACCGCCTCTCTCGATATGGAACCTAACGAAAATCCGATGAAATGAAAGGATGGCGCATGGATAACGTCGCGATGAAAATCGACGCCCGGTGGGCAAACGATGACGTCGCCCATCTGCGCCACTCCCTCGCTATCGCCGATTCCATAACGGAAGCTGCCGCCCTCCACAGCAAATAGAACCCAATGTCCGTAGGTGTCCATGCTGTATTGAAATTTCTTCTTACGATTCCAAAAAACATGATGCATTAGGCTAGGATATAGGATGGAGCTTCGATTCGACATCATCACCGCAATCAGCCTCCAGAATGAAATAAAGTATATGCCAATATGATAGCGCAGTGCATGTTAAATAACGACCCCCTCAATTAAAATGATAGTAATTCTAGACCTTGGGGGATTCGATTGAAGTTTGAATTAGTAAAATCCGATATTACCGTTATTGGCGGAGGCTTGGCCGGCGTATGTGCTGCCGTTGCAGCCGCACGTCTCGGCCAAACTGTGTCGCTCGTGAACAACAGACCCGTACTCGGAGGCAATTCTAGCAGCGAGGTACGGGTGTGGGTATGCGGCGCTACGGCGCATGGCACGCAGCGTTACGCGAGAGAAACCGGCATCATGGGAGAAATGTTCGTCGAGAACCAATTCCGGAACCCGGATGGAAATTCGTATTTATGGGATCTCGTAGTACTCGAGACGGTCCGAGCAGAGCCGAACATTGCCTTGTTTCTCAATACGGATGTGCACGAGGTCGAAGCGGAGGGCGCTGAGGAGGAGCGCATTATTAAGTCGGTTACAGGCTGGATGATGGGCTCCGAGCGGAAAATCCGGTTTGAAAGCGATATGTACATAGATTGTACAGGAGATGGCCTTGCGGGTTTTCTGGCAGGCGCTAAATACCGGATCGGCCGCGAGGCAGCAGAGGAATACAACGAGGACTGGGCGCCGGAGACGGCGGACGATATTACGCTTGGCAGCACGCTCCTGTTCTATACGAAGGAGGCCGATCGGCCGGTCAAATACATTCCGCCGAGCTTTGCGAAGGACATTACCCAAACGGCGATCCCGATGAAGCGGGTTATTCGCAGCGGCGACTCAGGCTGCCACTATTGGTGGATCGAATGGGGCGGCGAGCTGGATACGGTACATGATAATGAACGAATACGCGATGAGCTCTGGTCGGTCATTTACGGGGTATGGGATTATATCAAAAACTCAGGCAATTTTGATGCCGATCGCATGACGCTGGAATGGGTCGGATCGATCCCTGGCAAACGGGAGTACCGCCGATTCACAGGAGATTATATGTTGAACCAAAACGATATTATCGCACAGGAGCCCTTCACCGATCGCATCGCCTTCGGAGGTTGGTCAATTGATCTTCATCCGCCGCAAGGCATGTATTCGACGGAAAGCGGTTCGAAGCATTTATATTCGGACGGCATCTATCATATCCCTTTTCGGTGTCTGTACTCCAGCAACGTCAGCAATCTGATGTTCGCAGGCCGCGATATCAGTGCAACTCACGTCGCATTCGGTACGACGAGGGTCATGGCAACCTGTGCCGTCATCGGCGAAGCAGCCGGAAGCGGCGCCGCACTGTGCGTGCAGAAAGGGATATCGCCGCGTGCCCTGCACCGTGACCATATGAACGACCTGCAGCAGACGATGCTCAGGCAGGATGCGTCGATTATCGGGATCGCGGCAGACGACCCTTACGATCACGCCAAGTCGGCCCGTATTACGGCATCCAGTACAACGACCAAAGTTTCGCTGACGGACTCAACCTTTACACACCCGCTGGACAAAGAACTGGGCATCCTGTTTCCAGTGAATCCCTCGCTTGAATCAGTGGCGCTGCTGATCGATGCGGTAAAGGCTGCTACTCTTGAAGTGGAGCTGTGGCATACTGATAAAGGTGAAAACTACGTGCCGAAGCAGATGGTGGCTGAAGCATCGGTGTCAGTAGCCGAAGGTACCGCGCAGTGGGTAAAGCTGGACCTCGTTTGGCAGCCCGATGCAGCCTGCAATGCATTCCTTATTATTAAGGCAAACGAAGCGATTCAGCTTCACGGATCGAATCGTCCGATGACCGGCGTGCTGTGCTTTGAGAAGGGACCAAAGCCGATCGTCTCTACTCTTTTAGAGGATCGTCAGCCTGATCAGCCGGTCGTACAGTGGAGCATGCGCCGTTGGAACCGCAAGCCTCTATGTCTGCAGGTTACGCCAAATACGGAAGCGTACGCTCCCGCTGCGGTGACGGACGGGTATATTCGGCCGTTCGCCGGTCCGCATTTGTGGATGTCCGAGCCGATGTCTCCAGGCAATCCGGAATGGCTGCAGCTGGAGTGGGCTGAAGTACAATCGATCGCCGAGGTCCACATCACCTTTAACGACGACGTTAATGAAGACTTAATAAATTTGCACCATCATCGCACCGCTTTCGAAGCGATTCCCGAGCTCGTCCGAGCTTATCGGATTGAGGCGCTCATCGGTGAGGAATGGGTCACGCTGGCTGATGAGAAGCACAACCATAAGCGCAAAAAAGTGCATAAGCTCAACGATTCCATCATGTCACATACGATTAGACTATGGATCGATGAAACGAACGGAGGACCACGCGCGGAGGTTGCCGAAATAAGAGTCTATGCTCTATAATGGAATAAAATAAATGACAGCGCTTTCATTTATGGGCATTAAAGGAGAGGATATCATGGCCATTAAGCCGCTTGGCGTATTGATCGTCGAAGATGAAATTCCTCTGCGGCAAGAGCTTCGGATATTTCCATGGGAGGCGTGCGGAGCCGAATGGATAGGGGAAGCAAGCAACGGCTCGGAAGCGATGCAGTTATGTGCTGAACGCACGCCAGATGTCGTGATAACGGATATTACGATGCCGGTTATGGACGGCATTGCTCTCATTCGGGAACTCCGGAAGCGGCACCCGAACGTCCAGATCATATTGTTAACCTGTCACAGCGATTTTCATTACGTACAAGAAGCGCTCCGTCTCGGAGCGCTTGAATATATTTTGAAGGTGTCACTGGAGGAAGAAGAGCTTAAGCAGGCGATGGATAAAGTGAGAGCTGCGGTCGTCAAGGAGCGCATGCTGCAGGAGCATGCGAGAAGGGAGCAGAGGCAGCTGCAAGCCGACTTATTCGGCAAGCTGCTTCACGGGCACGAGCCAACCGGCTCCGATTGGCAGTCGATGACGCTAAGCGTAGATCGTCCAATTCGACTGGCAAGACTTCAGCTAGATATTACTCCATCAGCCTATCTACCTGTGAAAGACACGGTTCAACAGCGGCTGACCGAGCAGGAAAACAGGGATCCAAATTGGCTGACTTGGCTGACGGTACGGGAGCGGGAATATTTTGTTCTGCTTGAAGGCAGAACTCCTCCCAATGCTGTTCTTGAGTCACTCCGCACGGTCGTTCAACATTTGACGGAGCTGTTGAATCGGGAAGAGACCAAGCAGGAGAGCTTGGCGACAGTACATGCCATTTTTAGCAAACCGGTCACATCGAAGGAAGGAGTTGCATCGGCGCTCGCCTATTCGAACGAGTGGAAAGATGCGCTGTTTTTCGACCGATGTCCCGAGGAAAGCGCTGTGTACGCTCAGCATTCGTTGCCTCTATCGGATCTGACGGAAAAGAAAACGAAGGAATTAAACGAGCTGCTGAGAAAAGCATCCTTGTCTCCTGCGAGCTTGAAGGAATGCTTGCTTGGCGAGTTCAGGGACTGGTGCATTGCAGAGCGTGTGAAGCCTAGTCAACTGAAGGAGTGGATACTCAATTGGCAGGTTGATTGGCACAGGCAGCAAGAGGGCGCTGAGCTGAGCGCAGCCCGTATGAGGTTATTAATGGACGCAGGAACGTTAGCTGAGATGCTCGCCAATATTGTTCAGAATATAGAAGCTGCCGAGCTAGGGAAGTCGCATTCGCGCTTTGAGATTCGTTTGGCCGTGCAATGGATCAAAGACCATCTCAAGGAGCCGATCTCGCTGGCTGTTATTTCGAAGCAGGTAGGGCTGAGCCCACATTATATCAGCAAATTGTTTCGTGAGGAAACGGGGAGTACGGTCAATCAGTATATTACCCGTCTTCGTATGGAGAAGGCGATCGAGCTTCTTAGGCATTCGAATAAGAAGGTATATGAAGTCGCGGAAGAGGTCGGCATTCCGAGCTACCGTTATTTCACTGTTACGTTTCGAAATTGGACCGGGGTATCGCCGACGGACTATAAACGGAAAGGCTGAAAGCACGGGAGAGTGAGAACGAGCGCGAAGGAAGGGTGGAAATGACGAAACTGTTTCATTGGTATGCCAGCCTTGGTCTCGCTACCAAGCAGTTTATTTATTTGTTCATCGTGACGCTGCTACTCGTTCAAGTGCTTGCATGGCGAAACCTCCACGAGGCTGAAAGTCTGCTTCGGAATCAAGTCATTCGCGATGCAGAGCTGCTCGTCAGCCGGACGAATCAATATATCGATGCAAGTTTGGACAGTGTGGAAAATATGCTGCTACTACTCTCGACCCGCGCTGATTTGCTGGAGGAAGGGAATGAGGAGGCAGCCGTTGAGACGCTGCGCAAGTTCGCGGGGATTAACAACTCCATTGCCAGAACGTTGTACATGATTCGAGCTGACGGCGAAGTATTTTCAAGCTCGCAGGTCGTTCATGACATCATAGGCAATCCAAAGCTGAATCAGCTCTATGAGCTGGCGCTTATTAACTACGGGGCTATTAATGTGAGCGAACCTTATGATTCGCCAATGTCGGGGCGAACGCTTGCTTACGTCTTACCTATTGCGGGTGCAGGAAATAAGGTGAAGGGTGTCGTAGTCGCCGAACTTAATCTCGAT
The DNA here is from genome assembly GCF_015326965.1 of Paenibacillus sp. JZ16. Lineage (NCBI taxonomy): Bacteria > Bacillati > Bacillota > Bacilli > Caryophanales > Paenibacillaceae > Paenibacillus > Paenibacillus sp. JZ16. Next base: position 767,867 of record NZ_CP017659.1, on the reverse strand, counting down.
TTGCTCACGGAGCGTATTGCGCCGATGATCTATCAATCTTATATACTGTTCACGAAGGAAGGCAGTGTCATTAATCGGCTGGATTCCCGCGATAAGCTGCTCCCCTTCCAAGCGGCCTCGTATCCGCCGAAGCTGGAGGAGAGCTTTCGCGGGCAGCTCGCCTTACTCAAAGTCGGCGTCAGCGGCATAGAAGGGGATTCCTTGAATCCACTCGTTGCCGTGAAGTCGACCAAAAACCGTCTAGGCTGGTCGCTCGCAGCGTTCATCGAAGAGGATTATTTCTATCAGGACCTGCAGAGACTGAACAACAACTACCGGACCGCGAGTATCGTATGGATCATTATGCTTCTGATCAGCGCATATCTGCTCAGCCGATCGTTCACGCATCCGATTCGCCGATTTGTCGAGAAGATGGACCGTCTTAACAACTTTGAGGTCGTGGCGAAGCTGCCTGTCACGAGAATGGACGAAATCGGCAGGCTAACGCAGAGCTACAATGCCATGCTCGAGAGGATTCAGAGCTTGCTCCTGAAGACGAAAAATGCGGAGGAGCAGAAGAAGGAATACGAGCTGAAGATGCTGCGAAGCCAGATTGCGCCCCATTTTCTGTACAATACCCTTGCCTGCATAAGCAGCTTGGCAAAGCAGCAGCGTATCGACGAGCTTCGCGATACGATTCGTTCGCTGGTCAAGCTATTAAGCTTCAGCTTCGACAAGCAATCGGAATACGTATCGCTTGAGGAGGAGCTGGAAGGGCTGCGAATGTACATGCATATTCAGCAGGTGCGCTATGGGGAACAATATCAGTTTAGGATTGATATCAATCCTGACCTTCTGCAGTATCGCATACTTAAGCTTACGCTGCAGCCGCTCGTAGAAAATGCACTCTTCCATGGACTAACGCCAAATCACGGCGGGCTTATCATCGTGAAAGGCGGGCTGATGAAGGGGATTCTGAGACTCTATGTGCGCGATAACGGGATAGGCATCAAGCGGGAGAAGCGGAGCAGGCTGCTGTTGGAAAATCAGGATGGTGGGCAGCGCTCCATGTACCGGTTTACGGGCATCGGGCTGCGGAACGTGCATGAGCGGATTCGGATCCATCACGGCGAGACGTACGGCTTGCGGATCGGAGGCGCGGAGGGGGCCGGAACTGTTGTCCGCGTCGATATGCCCGTCCTGAAGGAATACGACGAACGATTAGGTATTTGGCGTTAACCAAAAACGATACCCAGGCTGTCACGTGGTTTCTTCAGACCATTCGTGACAGCCTTTACTATTAATCGTTGATAGATTCGTTTACCGTATGGCGAGATTTTTGCCAGAAGGCGTCCCTGATCAGATTCAGTCGCTGGCGGCCGCAAACTATCAGCAAATTGCTGAGTTCGGCGTTACAACAATAACCATCAACTCATTTCAATTTCAAATTATGGATATTGATGCAGATGAATCAAATTTCGAGGCTAATGATTATGAACGAAATGCGTACATTTTTTACGTTTCTGTGTATATCGAGGAGGCGTCAGGACCTTTATACTTACCTTATTGGAAGCGCATTCAAACTATGGAGGGATACAATGGAAGCCAATCATAGCCTAACGCCAGCCCCTCGGATACGGCCTTCTCCGCGGACAAAGCTGCTCATGATTTTAAAATTGGCATGGCGGTTTAAAGCCTTTTACGTCATGCTGCTGCCCGGCATTATTTATTTTGTCATATTTCGGTACTTCCCGATGTACGGAGTCATTATCGCCTTCAAAGATTTTGCGATCCTGGACGGCATAACGGGCAGCTCGTGGGTCGATCCGTGGTATAAGCATTTTCAGAGCTTTTACGAGTCGCCTTACTTCAGCCAGCTGTTGACCAATACACTGTTGATCAGCCTCTACAAACTGTTATGGGGGACGCTGCCACCGATCATGCTGGCCGTGCTGCTGAACGAATGCCGCGTTCGCTGGCTGAAGTCGATCGTACAAACGCTGACTTACATGCCGCACTTCTTGTCTTGGGTTATTATTTTCGGCATTCTTTTGACACTCTTCTCCCAGAACGGCGGTCTTATAAACCGCTGGATTGTGGAAGCGGGGGGAAGCTCGATCCCGTTTTTGACCTCGACGGAATATTTCCGCAGCATACTGGTCGGATCGGAGGTATGGCAAAATCTCGGCTGGGGTGCGATTATCTATTTAGCCGCGATGGCGGGCATCGATCCGACACTTTACGAGGCGGCGAAGGTGGATGGTGCCAGCCGTATGCGAATGATTTGGCATATTACGCTTCCTGGCATTAGAAGCATTATCGTCCTGCTGTTCGTTCTGAAGCTTGGCCATCTGCTTGATGCAGGCTTTGATCAAATTTACATTCTGTACAATATTCAGGTATACCCGGTTGCGGACATCATCGACACATGGGTTTACCGAACAGGTCTGCAGCAGCTTAATTTCAGCTTGGCATCGGCAGTCGGATTGTTCAAATCGGTGATCGGACTCATCCTTGTGCTAGGTGCTAATCGCGTGGCGAAGAAATGGGGTGAGGGCATATGGTAAGAGGCCTCGATGATAAAATTTTTAACACAATCATATACGTCATACTCGGAATATGCGGACTTGTCGCCATTCTGCCGATCCTTTATGTCGTGTCCGTATCCATCACTCCGTTCGGAGAAGTGCTGCGCAACGGCGGATTCATATTGTTCCCGAAGGAAATTACGTTTTCCGCTTACCGCACGCTGCTGACGGAGTCCAATATTCCGAAGGCGTTCCAAATTACCGTTCTCATTACGGTGATCGGAACAGCGGTCAATCTCGTCTTGACGGGACTGATGGCGTACCCGCTCAGCCGCCGGAATTTGCCGGGAAGAAACTTTTTTCTGCTCATGATCGTATTTACCTTGTTGTTCAGCGGAGGGCTTATTCCGACCTATCTGGTCGTTAAGTCGATGGGGCTGCTCGATTCTATCTGGGCGATGATTCTGCCAAATGCAGTCTGGAGCTTTAACGTTCTTATTATGAAAAGCTTTTTTGAAGGGCTGCCGGAGGAGCTGTTTGAGTCGGCCCGAATGGATGGAGCCAAAGAGTTCCGTATCCTGCTGCAAATCGTTACGCCGCTTTCCGTTCCTGTCTTGTTGACGGTTGGATTGTTTTACCTGGTCGGCCATTGGAACGAGTTTTTTCAAGCGATTTTTTATGTGACCGATCGCACGCTGTATCCGCTGCAGGTCGTCGTCCGGGAAATTCTGATGCAAAGCCAGCAGCCGCTAGAGAACGCAGAAAATATGATGCCGACGCAAACGATGCAAATGGCATCCGTCATGATTGCGAGCTTGCCGGTCATCGTGATCTATCCGTTTCTTCAAAAGCATTTTACAAAAGGGATGCTGCTTGGTTCGATTAAAGGTTGACCGATGAAACCATTCAGAGAGGGGTTAAGATCATGAAGAAATTAGGGACTTTGCTAGTAGCCGTTTCATTAGCGGGGGCTATGCTTTCTGCTTGTTCGGGGGGAAACAGCAGCGAGAATCCGGGAAACCCTTCGGGCGCTACCGCCAAGCCCGGAACGGAAACGATGGAGCAGCCTAACGGCAAACCGGTTAAGCTCGACATTATCGAGACGGGGAACAATCTTCCGACGCCCGATAAAGATATAATTAAGCAGGAATTGGATAAGGCGCTGAATATCGACCTGAACCTGACAGTGTATCCAGCAGCGGACGATTACAACAATCAACTAAACGTTCGGATGTCTTCGGGGAACTTTCCCGACCTGTTCATGGTCGACCGGCAGCAGCTCATTCAATTTTCCAAGCAAGGGCTGCTTCTCGATCTGACGCCGTATATGGATAAATTGGAGCAAACGGTAGCGTTCATCGGAGAGGACAGCGTCAAGAAGGGGATGGTCGACGGGAAAGTATATGGCATCTCCAAATCTCCGCAAATCCCTTACAACACCTTATGGATCCGAAAGGATTGGCTCGACAAGCTGAAGCTGGAGGTGCCGACGACCGTAGAGCAGTTGGCTTCCGTAGCGGAAGCGTTCACTAAGAATGATCCGGATGGAAATGGCAAGCCGGACACCTTCGGTCTGACGGGCAGCAAGCTGAGTGCATTCTCGACCGTTTTCGGAGCCTTCGGCGTCGGAATGCCAGGCAACTTCTACGAGAAGGACGGTAAAGTCGTCAGTGCGCTGCATGAACCGGCAATGAAGGATGCTTTGGCCTTTATTAAGGACATGATTGAATCCGGATCGGTTGATCCGGAGCTGCTCGCCAATAGCGGATTGCAGCATCAAGAGAAGGCGATCAAAGGGCAGGCGGGCATCGTCTATATCGATTGGCCTAACATGACGAAGGAGCAGTTCGTGGAACAGATCAAAACCGTTAATCCGAATGCGGAATGGCTGCAAATCGCCGCTCCATCGGGTACAGGAGGACAATTCGACGGTTCGTGGGATATCGGTGCAGCGCCTGGTAGATATGCCATTCCGAAAGCGCTTGAGAAAGACCCGGAGAAGCTGCAGCGGGTGTTCGATCTCCTCAACTATATTTCGAATCCGGACGGAGGCTCGTTGCTCGTGCAGTTCGGGGTGAAGGATACACACTTCACACTTGAGGACGGCAAGCCGTTGATGACGGACAAAGCGGGCGAGGTTGGCCATTCTTGGCTGTACCAATTCACCGGCAGACCGGAAATGGAATATTTGCAAGCGAAGTTCGCCGCACAATCGGCTGCAATCGAATTCGCGAACGATCAACCCCGTATTGAAGCGTTGAACGGATTCGTCGACAATCCGGAGGGGTATAACCCTGCCGATGCGACTCGATACATGGAAGAGGAGATCGCGAAGTTTATTTACGATAAACGTCCATTGACCGAATACGATGACTTTATCAAGACGCTGGAAACGTCTATGAACTACAAAGCGTTAGTGGACAGCGCTATGGATCAGCTCAAGGCGCTCGGTTACGGGGACTAAATAACGGGAATGAAAGGCCGACCTCATTCGATGCAGGTCGGTCTTTTCTATCATACGCTATGAGTTTTTCGGTACAACGAAGGATTGACCCCGCACAGTTTTTTGAAGCTCTTGCTTAAATGATGTTCGTCGGTAAATCCGCAATGCTCGGCGATTTGGACAAGGGTAAGCGAAGAGTATACAAGGAGCTGCTTCACCTTGTCCATTCTAAGGTTAGTTGCGTAGGCGCTTGGCGTTATGCGGAACTCGCGTGTAAACAGTCTTGTCAGCTGCACCTGGGTTAGACCAAGCTCCACAGCGATCGACTTCAACGAAAGGCCGAATTCTGCTTGCTGCTGAAGCAGATGCAGGGCTCGGCCAAGGGTCGGATCCTCGCTGAACAAGGTCATCGTATGCTGCTCGGATTGCTCGATCTGAAGCAAATAGAGCAGATCCCTGAGAAGATGTTTCTTGTACATATGACCAATCCCTGCATGCAAGTATTGGGCTTCGCGAAATTGAGAAAGGGTGGATTGGAAGCGTTTGTTGTTCAACAGCCGAAGCTTGCCGAAAGTCGGGAAATCCGCCACACGCGGCGGCTCCTCTAGGGAATTGATCCATTGAAACCCCATAAGATGGAACGATAAACCGTCCGTTTGCCGGTAAAAAGTTAGATCGGGCGGGCATAATACGATGTCATCCTTGACCGCCCTTCCGCTTTGGCTGCCCATTCTGTAATTAAAAGCGCCTTCTTCGACGATGAACAACGCCCAATGATCATACGTATCATGCGTTTTCTGAAATTGAGGGGTATCCTTCACGTAGACATGGTATTGCAGATCGGGTTCCAGAAATCGACTGAACTCCATTGCATGACAACCCCCTTTCGTAAGTTGAAATTATTTACAAGGAAAATCATTTTTTCTTACATTATAACATGATGGTTTGCCAAATATAATTAAATTAAATACAAGTAGGAGGTATAAAGGATGAAGACAGCCAAGTTGGAAATACCGAAATTAATGGAGCAATTTCATGAACAGGGGTATTTGGTTATACCAGATATTTTGTCGCAGGAACAGGTGAGCCGGCTGAATGCCGCGATCGACGAAATTGTCTTGGCGGAACCAGAAACGCTTTCGCATAATATTTATAACAGCGTAGAACGCCATGCCGAGATCGCTGCATTAATCGATCAGCCTGCCATTCTTCCGTTAATCGTTAATTTGCTTGGCCACAACATTCAGCTTCACATCTCCCACCTCACGATCAGACAACCGAATCCAAGCGAAGCCCAAACGGCCACGCACAGCTTTATCGATTGGCATCAAGACGGTCCGCATCCGCAATTTCCTGTCATTAACGGCATGACGGCAACCTATTATATTAAGGTTTGTTATATTTTGAGCGATATGTCGGAGCCGGATCGCGGCAATACGAAAGTGATTCCGGGCAGTCACAAGCAGCCGTACAACCCGAATCACAAGGATGTGCGCCAGCAGCTTGACGGAGAGGTACAAGTGTGCGGAAAACCAGGTGACGTCTTCGTGTTCGCCCAAAACTTGTGGCATGCTGGCTCTCCGAATCGCTCCGCATTCACAAGAAGGCAGCTGTTCCTCGGCTACAGCCCGATCTGGATGCGTCCTATCGACTATCATTCGGCGTCTGTGAGCCTGTTGAAGGACGCCGATCCGATACGCCGCCAGCTGCTTGGGCAGATCAGCGACAACAAATTCAATTATTACGTTCCGGAGGATTCGATGGTGCCTCTCAAATCCATGTTGATCCATCCATCCTCGCAGTAGCCTCGCAGTAGCTATCACCATCCGTTCGAATGGGCTACTGATTGATCATGGTAAGGTGCTGCTGTTGATTGGCGAAAACGTCCAGTCAAATTGAGGCTGCGGTGCGTAAAGTGACGGGGGGCTGCCTATTATCGGCTGTGAAGGTCTGGCCGAGGCAGTGTCGCAGGCGCACAAGCTGGCCTCGCCGTAAATTTGAAGAGCGCGGGCGTCACTTTGTAGAACTGGTCGGGGCGCAGCTCCGGTCAGAGGGAAAAGATTAAACAAGATATGAGGGTTCGCTGGGAGAACCTTTTTGCCCTGATGTATTTTCATTTATAGATTGTTCTTAAAGGGAACCGATCGAATCATTCATTACGCTAATTGGGAACGATAGTTGAAAATAGCAAGGAGCAGTTTGCCGGCTGGCAGCTGCTCCTTTTCTTTAAGCTAACGGGCAGTTTAGTGGAATATTTTATCCATTTATGGTTGATGAATTTCATGCTAGAGTAAATTTTTAAATGTGTACGAAAGCAGGACTGTAATAACTGACTTATTACAATCAAATTGACGACTTCAATTAAATTTTCAAAAAGGAAGAACACTTTGCCCAAGCACATAAAGATCTACGCACTAATACTTATTATTTTCATATTAATAAACGCTGCGATGTACAGACATTTGGAAAACCAATCATCTGTAAAATACAATGACCTCTATTCACTATATCAGCAGAAGAACGACTCGGCATTTGTCTATTTAGTAAAGCACGCTTCTGAAACAATTCCGCTTGCTGACACCTTAATGGCAATTAGTGAGTCGAAGGAAAATGAAGATCCTGCTAAGATTCGGCAATTGATCGATAAGGCGAAGATCCAAGCGTAAGAAATCGATAATCAAATATCAATATTCATTGAATTTAGCGATACCTACAGTAACAATGCTGTTCCTAAGTATTTTGTTAATAATGCGGCAATGACAACGGATGAGCAGCTGGACATGTTTATTCTTGCTCGTGAGGCGAGAATATGGTGGTCATTATACGATATAAGCTATTCGTATTGGAAGTCTAATCCTAAAACGATAGACACCAAGACTAGAGAAACCTTGCGCTCGCTTGCAACGGAGCTCTATGAGCTAAATAAGACGATTACGTCGTTTAAAGATAACGACGCAGCTCACATGTTTTATCTAGCGGAGAATTATAAAGCGTTGATGCTAGGGAAGTTGAAACCACACCTTGAAAGACTGAAAAAGATCCAAGATCATTTTTCAGGACATAAATAAGTGGAATGCGTGGAATGAGTTCATCAGGAACCTATCGGAAGTAGACCTCATTGCCGAAAAGCTGTAAGTGAAGAAATCCCTGATGTTCATCTTTGTATAATCGGAGAAGAGGATGATTTTGTACTGGCTTCTCCCTTTAGATGATTAAGTTAAGCGATATAAAATACCTAATAATAATGTTACATTCGTATGGATTTAATGAATGAATCCTAAAATAAAATTCGATCCATGTTAGAATATCTCACCAGCCGTTGAGTAGATTGGCAGCCATTTTTTTGTGAAGTATGACCTTTAGATGCCCAATCTTTATGTGGATTCATAAGGGTGTTTTTTCAACACATCCGTTACTGTGGGATACTTTTTGGTTAAAATGCGGTAGAGTATGTTATTATCGCAGTAAAGCAATACGTCATTTAAAGCTGAGATACTATTTGGAGGGAGCACTCATTAATAACATCGCAATGAAAGAAGCAATGTCCATGTTAAAGAAAACGAGCCGCACTTTTTTTATACCAATAAGTTATTTGGATTCAGGATTAAGGGAAGCTGTTGCATCAGGCTATTTATGTATGCGGGCCATAGATGAAATCGAGGACCACAATGAACTCGCTGACGAACTGAAGGTGGAACTACTTCTTGAGATTTATGAAACATTTAAAACTCAGGATGTTATGGAAACCCAATTCATACTATCTCCTCATCGGACGGTATTACCGGCAGTTACGATGCAAATAGGTAAATGGGCGCTTCTATGTCCGTCTTCCAGTGCCGATATCGTATATCGGTACATCTCAAAGATGGCGTTACATATGGCTGAATGGGTTCAAAACGGGTGGAGCATTCATACAGAAGAGGATCTGGATCGATATACCTATAGCGTGGCAGGTATGGTTGGAGAGATGTTATCGGAGCTTTGGTATTGGTATGACGGAACTCGATCAGATCTAACGAAAGCGATTGCTTTCGGACGAGGTCTACAAGCGGTAAATATCCTCCGTAATAGAGAAGAGGATCTTAAACGTGGCGTTGACTTCTTTCCTGATGGTTGGGGATATAAGGAGATGCAACAGTACACACACCGCAATCTACAGATTGCCGACTCTTATATCGCAGAGCTGAAGGATGGCCCAGCATTAAAGTTTTGCAAGATTCCATTAGCGTTAGCCCATGCTACAGTCAACCTCATCGCTTCAGGTGGAAATAAATTAACGAGGGATGCGGTTCTAAAAATTGTGAATCGTGTGACTGGATAAATTTAATTGTCCATATTTATTACTGTTCATCGTTTGTCGGGCGATACGATCATGGTCCCATTGAAAGTCGCTAATTTAGCGGCTTTTTTGTTTTATCGGTACAAGTTCAGCGATGTCCGGGTAATATTACCGCATTTGGGAGCCTTACCTGATCCTGGCACTCATTTATTTTTTCTCACCTACAGCCTCAGCAAGCAGCTGAATTATGCGCCCAAGCCAGTCAAAGTTTCCTTTATTATTGGGCAGCAGAGAACTTTCGGGAGATTTCCCGATATGCTGTTGGTGACATGCCTTTTTTAGCCGTAAATTGTTTAATGAAGTAAGTGTCATACTCAAATCCGGTAGCACGTGCAATTTCATTTAAGGTCATGTCTGTATGGGTCAGAAGATTCCCCGCAACCTTCAAGCGGTGCGACAGTAAGTAACCCATTGCGGTGCACCCGCATCTTTCCTGAAACATCTTATTGAGAGAAACGCGGTTCAAGTACGCGCATTTTGTTAAATCTTCCAGGATGATTTTGTCCGGATAATTTGTGTGTATATATTCCAGAACTAAATCCACAGGTGACAGTTCGCTGTGACGGTTTAAGTCTTCAAGCACCCCCATTATTTGTATAAAATATTTTTTTATTCTACATGCCCAGAGTGCATCGCTTTGCGCATACACTTCTGTGCCAAGCACAAAAAACCACTCGAATAATTGTGGATATGCCTTCTCGGTTATGCGAGGTATCCCCGTTCGTTCAGGAGACTTACGAAACAGCGAAAGACCTGTTTCTATTTTCAAATCGGTCGGAAAATAAGTTTGTGTTTCAGAATGGGGGGTCGAGTTAAGAAAATCCGGATGAAAACTAAATGATGATGCAGAAGCGTTGTGCTTATCAAAAACTTGTATCGTATCCTCTTCAGACAAACAAAGAATAGCGGGTGCTGAAATGGTGATCGGGCGTTCGTTCAATATCCCTTTTATACTTCCATTCGTAACAAAAACAAGCGTAAACCGCTCCGGGTAGGGGAAATGTGCAAAATCTTCGGCAGCTACAAATTCGATATCTACCGTTCTGTTTTTATGGCGATCAATTTGTGGCATGGTTCTCACCTGACAAATAGTATAGTTAAATGCTTCACATATAACAGTGTATCACAAAAATTCAAGGGATATAATTTGGATATTGACAGAAAGGTGGTTATGATGATGGCAATTAACATCGCAATTAACGGTTTTGGCAGAATTGGCAGACTTGCATTTCGGCAGCTTTTTGATACAGAAGGATATAGAGTTGCAGCCATCAATGATCTTACAAGTCCGCAGATGCTTGCGCACTTGCTGAAGCATGACACCACGCAAGGGCGTTATGATGCCAAGATTGGTTATAACGAAAACAGCTTGAACGTGAACGGTGTGGATATTCCGATCTATGCCGAAAAAGACCCAGGAAAGCTCCCGTGGAAAGAACTGCAAATTGACGTTGTTCTGGAATGCACTGGCTTCTTGGCATCGAAAAAAGCGTCAGCAGCACATATTGAAGCAGGTGCCAAAAAGGTGCTGATCTCCACCACAGCCGGGAAGGATGTTCCCACTATTGTTTTCGGTATCAATGAACATACGTTGGCTAAGAACGATACCATTGTTTCGGCAGCTTCCTGTACGACGAACTGCCTCGCGCCAATGGCGTATTTCTTGAACGAGCTTGCACCACTCAAAAAGGGCTTTATGACCACCATACACGCTTACACAAACGACCAGAACACCTTGGATGGCCCCCATCCCAAGATCGACCTACGGCGGGCGCGTTCTGCGGCGGGCAACATCATCCCGACCTCGACCGGAGCAGCAAAAGCAATCGGGCTAGTGATCCCGTCTTTGGATGGCAAGCTGGATGGAACATCGCAAAGAGTGCCGGTCATGGCGGGCTCACTGACAGAATTAACCGCAGTGGTAGGCGGCTCCGTGACAGTAGAGCAGGTCAACAAGAAGATGGAACAGTCCCAGTCAAAAGAATATGGGTATACAGATGAACAGCTTGTTTCGTCTGATATTATCGGCATGACTTACGGCAGTTTGTTTGACGCCACACAGACAAAGGTAACAGAGCTAGGAACAGATACATTAGTGAAAATTGCTGCGTGGTATGATAACGAGAACTCCTTTACCAGCCAGTTAATACGCACCGCAAAATACCTAGCAAAATTATAAGGTTTTACGGGAAAAGGGGCTGTCCGCAAATTGTTCGCATGACTTGGGAACATAACATAACATCGAAAACATAGAAATATTTCAACAAATAAAGAATGGGAGCGAGCTTGCCATTCTTTATTTTTATATTTGCCTTTCATCCAAAGGTTACATGACTAATCCATGATAAAATATTAGGAGACTATACTCGGTAAAAGTTTTATTAGGAGTTGAGAACAGCATGAATTACTACAAAGGAGCAGTACCTGGATCAGATAACTTCATTTATTTTAAAAGCGAAGTCAAATTGAAGGAAAGTGATGTTGTGGTTTTAGATGATAAGAAGTACTTCATTGAGAGTATCGATAACGGATTGTTGATTCTTCAGAGGGTTGGATCAATTATATCAGTGAGTGTGTAAATAGGCATACAGCTATGAACTATGCAATGGAGTACAGAAATCTTGGCTCTATCGAACCTACTGATTAAATTAGAAATAAATCAGTGTTCAGTTTTATTATTTGAGATGATCAATAGGTGTTTATGCCATTCGTGAGTTAGCCGTGAATGAAATCAAGGGCTTGCCAAGAGACCACAATTATCAATTGCTTTGAATTCCGCTAAATCATAACTTCACATATTATCACAAAAAGAGTGGTAAGTTGGTTGGGATGAATGCGGTTGATCATGAGCATTTTCATATCAAAGATGGGAGAGACATGCATTAGTTCGTTTTGATTAGACACCGACCGGTGTTGTGGCCATCTATAAAATGCAGAAAAACGGGCCGGAATTATACCTTTCAGCCCGTTTTTTGCTCATCATTTCAAAGTATAATGTAAATCACGAATCTATTTTCCTGCTAAGCTCCTTCCACCATATCCCGTCTGCGATATCCCAAATAGCCCATAATCATCAAAGCAACACTGATCACTGAGATCGTAATAAAGGTTGCTGCATCAAACGAATCTACCGGCATCCGCGGAATCCAACTTTGAACGGCTGTTTTCGAGAACCATTCCGGCAAATCGAGAATGCCGCCGAAATAGTTTAATGCAAAAGAATAGCCAAGATACGCATATACGGCTTTGCCTAGTCTTGGTGCCCAACCTAAAGCCAAAGCGGCAAGTGCAATAAAGAACAACACGGAAGGCAGGAAGTTATAGCCAGCAGCCAAAAAATCCCTCATATTCATGGACGAGCCGTCACCCAGGGCAGAAATGGCCGTCCCGCCAAGTCCGCTTGAAGCTAGCAAAATGCCAACGATTCCAGCAACAATCGCCAAAATGACACTCGTCCAATAGAGCTGAGCTCGAGTCACTTTTGTTGCATAAAGCTGGCTTAAATGCTGTCGCGCTTCTTCCGAGAAAAGTTTGTTCACGATCGCAATCGGCAAAATGGAAACCAATCCAATCATGACCATCATAATGGTCCCAGTGAAGGCTTCTTCGATGGAAACGCCGGATATCGTAAACATTTGACTCATGATTTCATTGCTTTCAAGGAACGTCTGCATATCTCCATAAATCGAACCATAGGCTGCTCCCATGACGACGAAAGCAATCAACCAACTGATCATTACGCCTTTGTTCAGCTTTGTAAACAGGCCGGGTACGGACAGCAATGATTTTTTTGCCGACTCCCGGCCATCTCTTTCTGGTAAATAACCGGCACCCATATCTCGACCGCCTTCAAGGACAAAAGCGATGATCACGACAATAACGCTGAAGACTATAGCCAAAATCAGAGGGACCCCATTGTTTTCTGTAAATGGATAAGTCAGATAAGTCCAACCCATCGGATTGATCATGGAAAAATCAACATTCGACACATCCGTTCCGGCTCGGATAATATAGAGCAAGCCTACAATTCCGAGCGATGAACCGGTTGCACCGGATGAAGTCGGCATAATTTGCGCCATAACTAAGGCAATTACGGCTCCCAAGATCCCGGCCATTCCAATGGATGCGCCAAACAAAAAGGATCCTTCGGCCGAAATCGTATCTACGCCAAAGCTAGTCATCATTCCGCCAATAACGAGCGCTAATAGAATATTGATCATGACGACTTCGGCAATCACCGCAAACGAATTGGCTTGACGGCCTACTTGAAAGGAGCGTACGAGTTCAGTAAGCCCAAGATCTTCTTCTTTGCGAGTATGGCTTACCACATGCAAAGCAGCGATAATCATCGCAAACAAACCGCAGAATAACAACATTTCGTGCGCATACATTGCACCCAAAGTATAATCCGCTGCGTTCTCAATCGGTGTAGGACCAACCATGGAAATCATAGCAGGATTTTGCAAGGTTTCATACATTCCCTGCAACCCTTGGCCCTTGCCCATTTCTTCAAAAGCCGGAACAAATCCGGCTGAAAACAAGCCTAAACCTAAAACCCAGATGATGATTTTTTTCCAATCACGTTTCAGGTATTGGACGAATAGTACTCGCGAACGCGCAAATTTTTCTTGCATTATAATCTCCTCCGTTTCCGCTCTTAGACTTCATAATGACGCATGAATAAGTCTTCTAGCGTAGGCGGCACGGACTCAAACTTCTTGACCCCCAATTTTGCCGCTTCGGACAAAATCTCATTGATAAATTCGTTATCCGCAAAGAATGTCGCTTGATTGCCGGATTGCTTGAAATCATGAACACCGTTAACCGATGCCATTATAGCCACATTGCCTTGCGTTACTATAGTTACTGTAGAACGCGTTAAATGACGCAGCTCATCCAATGTTCCGGTTTCAACCACTTTGCCTTGGCGAATGATAACTACTTTATCGGCCAGTCGTTCCACTTCGCTTAAAATATGAGAGGACAGCAAGATGGCTTTTCCCGCAAGCTTGATTTTTTCGACCTCATCCTGGAAGACGGCTTCCATTAACGGATCAAGGCCGGAAGTCGGTTCGTCGAAAATATACAAATCGGAGTCAACGGATAAAGCCGCGATCAAGCCGACTTTTTGCCGATTTCCTTTGGAATAGCCCTTGGCTTTCTTCTTAGGATCCAATTCAAACCGTTTAATCAAATAGTCGCGTTTATTTTTGTCTCCGCCGCCATGCAATTTCATAAATAAATCAATGATTTCGCCGCCTGTTAAGCTGCCCCAAAGAGCCACGTCCCCCGGTACATAAGAAATTCGTTTATGAATCTCAAGGCTATCTTTCCATACATCCTTGCCGAAGATTTTTGCATCTCCGGCATCCCGATGGATGATTCCGAGCAAAATGCGAATCGTTGTGGATTTCCCCGCGCCATTCGGTCCGATAAAGCCGACTACTTCCCCGGCATTTACCGCAAATGACACGTCATGCAGCGCTTTGAATTTCCCGAATCTTTTTTGTAAGCCTTGCACTTCTACAATGTTTGTCATAGCACTAAAACTCCTTCTAGACCAGTTTTAGTAACGTGCTTTCCAGTTTAAAGCAAAGCTGATAAATAGCGAACTAATAATCGATATAGAGTTCGTAAGTTCTAACTATTTACTTTGTTTTAAACCAAAGTTCATTTACAATTTCAGTTATACACCCGATTATCCGCATAGTCAACGCAAAAATATATAAGTTTAGAACTAGTATATGTTTGATAATTCATAATTATCGCTATATAATAAATAGGAAGGGGAAATACGAACTAAATCCTTCTTAAAATATTTTTTTAGTCATAATAAGTTAGAAAGCAGGAATAAGGAATGAACGGCTTTGAAAAGAGGACGCAAGAGAAGAAGAATCAAGTTCTAGAAGCAACTTTTAAATTGATTAATACCGAAATCGGCATCGAAAATGTAACAGTCGATGAGATTGCTAGACATGCCAATGTCGGTAAAACGACGATTTTTAAGTATTTTGGGAGCAAAGAAAACCTGGTCCATGAGGTTTTTAAGTATTTTTTAACTCAAATGGGGGAAACCGCCCGAGAAATCATGGCCGAAAATAAACCTTTCGAAGAAACGATCATTGCTATGAGTCAGAACAAAATCAATTATCTAGAAAAAATCAACAAACAATTTTATTTGGATTTAATGGATTATTTTACAAAGAAAGATGATGATGGGTTATCTCTGATGATGCAGCAATACGTCAAGGAAAGCTACAGTCTTATGTTGGATTTGTTTCACCGCGGGCGTAAAGAAGGCAAGGTTGATCTGAAATATTCGGATGAATTTCTTCTGATTTATTTCCAGGCCCTGGTTGAAGGGATCTCCAGCCCGCATATCTACCCAAAGATTCTCCCATATACCGCACAATGGACGGAATTGCTGATAAAAGGTATTGCGCCAAGCAAATAAAGCACATAAATATTCCTGCATGAAAGAGATCTTTCGTCCGAGCGGTCAAACCATTGAAAACCTTCATGTTGCCTGCTAATTTCCGGTGGCGCTGCAAGAGGTTAAAGGATATACCGTTGTACGGAAGTAAATTGACCTGCGTAAGTTGAGGCCGAGACTCCAGGTTTGAGTGCATCTTTTCGTTGATAATCTTTACGAGGATATAACTATGAAGATGGTTTTGGATCGTCTGTCCATGCACCCCGGAACATTTTATCGGTATTTTGAAGACAAAGATGACCTTTATT
Source organism: Paenibacillus sp. JZ16 (assembly GCF_015326965.1). Lineage (NCBI taxonomy): Bacteria > Bacillati > Bacillota > Bacilli > Caryophanales > Paenibacillaceae > Paenibacillus > Paenibacillus sp. JZ16. The sequence continues at coordinate 751,837 of NZ_CP017659.1, read as the reverse complement.
GTCTCTTAATACGTAATGTGACTCAGAAAAGAGTTGCGTATTTTAATAACAGTAATGAAGATTCCCTTTTCCAGTTTTTCCTTACTGGCTTATTTGGTAACGTTAATGGCATTATGACCGAGCCACTGAATGAGTTGGAAATCAAACTCACTGAAACACCTTTATACATTCCTGAGAACATTTTGCTTAAAATATATCTGAATGTGCTAAAGGGCGAGTCATTCCCCTTAATCAAGGACATCTTACGCCGAATGAGGGTTGATGGATATCTCCGACCTGATTTTGACGACGACCTGATTTTTTTTATGTTTGAGTCAATGCAGTTTAATTTAGTCCTGTTTTTTAGGGAATTCGATATTAAAGACTCTAAGCTGCAACATAAGATTAGCAAGTACTTTGCTGACTTTATGGGTCATGGGCTGCTTGAAGATCATAAACATTCTGAAATTGTTAGCGATCTCAAGAAAGCCAAGGAGTAGATATGATTTACTGTATTTCACATTCGCCACTTTTATTAATTAAGGGGGAAGAAGAAAATGAAAACTTATGACGCATTTCCAGAACCAATCGGCAGCTATACTGTCGGTCGAACCCAGATGGATTTTGAGTATACGGCATCAGATCATTCAAAAAGAGAACTGACGGCGTTTGTGTACTATCCGTCCGACAGTAGCGAAGGTAAGACTACATCAACGTACATGTTTCCTGAAGTTTACGAAATGCTTGATGAGCAGCCACTTCTCACTGCGTTGAAGGATGCTTACTCTATAGATATCAAGACCCAGTGTTACGACGACCTTGCTCTCTCCGGGAAGGAAAAGCGCTATCCGGTGTTATTCTATGTTTGCGGCGGGGGCGGTTCTCCAGAATGGGGTACCGTGATCAGTACAGACTTGGCAAGTTTAGGATATGTCGTGGTAAGCATCGGCCATCAGAATAGCACGATGTATAAGCGTAAGGATGGGCGCCTGTTTAATGTATCAAAGGGTTTTTCGGATGTCATTATGGCGTTTTCTGAAGATCCGGAGATGGTGGCGTTGGCTGGTAAGATGGAGATGCGGCCTGACGAAGAAACTGCCATCGAGATGTGCCACAAGGTGCTTACACTGCCGGTACTTGCCAAGATAACAGAGTATAGTGAATTACAGGCAGAGGATGTAAGGTATGTAGCCGATTATCTTTACAAAATGGACTCTGGAGAGCTGAATTCCATCTTCAAGGGCAGATTGTTGCTTGACATCGGCATGGGCATAGTCGGACATTCTTATGGAGGGCCTACGACGGCGATTGTTTGTCGGGACGACGACCGGTTTGCCTGCGGGATTGGCCTGGATAGCGCTGCGTTCGGCCTTCAGGGCAGCGACCTTAATAAACCCTTCTTGCTGCTTTATTGTGAACCTAACTATAACATGAATGCGATAATTGGCGCTAACAATAGCATGCAAACCTATTATTTCTCTGTTGATCGTGTTGCGCATTTAGATTACTGCGACATCGTGTTTACTAGTGTTAATGAGGAACTCAGAGGCGAACGGGATGCTATGGAGATGCGAAATCTTGTTACAGACTATACGAAGAACTTTTTTGATCAATACATACTGCAGAAGGCTGCAAGTGTGGAAAGTCTGGCATACGATGGCGTGGACTTGGTCAAGAAGACCAGCAACAAGTGACATAACCGAGAGGTTGCTGATAAACGCATGTCAAAGAGCTAGCCGTACAGATACAGAGCCGATAACCCTATTACGCGGTTATCGGCTCTCTCATATTTCAGGCATTGTTTTCTATTTGAGATGATAAGCGGTGTTTTCCCATAATCAGCTGCTTTTTGTTCAACTAGCAGGAAGGGTTACACAATAGAATTATAGAATTCCTTATATGGTTTTTATGTTACAATCACTTATTTACTATGGAGAGGAGAGTTACAGCAATGAAGCGCACAAGAACTTGTACCGATTGCCGAAAGGGACACGAACTTAATCCGTTTACCGATGAATACATATCTAATTAAAATTCTGCAGCTATTTCATTAAGCTAACGGGCAGGAAAGAGGAGATAAACATAATAAGGACATATGTAGTCAATTGTCTTTCTCAGCTATCGGGTGCTGGGCAGGTTGGATTTAGGTCTTGGAATGCCCAGGAGTTCTTCGTTTAATGGAACCTCATGATTTAAGTAGTCGTCCATTTCTTTCGATATTGATGCGGTGTGATTCCCATTTGTGACTTAAAAAATTTGCAAAAATAAGAGCTATTCGTTAATCCGATCTCCTCCGCAATAAGTGAGATCGGTTTTTTTGTGGTCGCTAAGAGTTGTATGGATTGATGAATCCTTCGGGCTGCTATGTATTCCGTGATGCTGATCCCTGTCGCTTCTTTAAAGAGATGTGACAAATGGTAGGGAGATAGATGCAGCGACTTCGCCATATCGTCCAATCGGAAAGGAATCGTATAATTCGCTTCAATCCAGGTTAAGATGTGCTCCACCCGATGATTTTTACGGGTTTGGTAAGTTGAACTCCTTGCTTTCCGCTTATCCCAGATTGGTTTCAAGGAGCGAAAAAGTGCGACAAGAAACAGCGAAATTTCTTCATATTTTTCCGAGTCGGACAGCGTCGGGAATCGATCGTTCATGCTCTTGTACGCAACGTCCAGGTAAGGGTCCTCGACTTCATAAAGGCAGGGGAAAGGGAGATTGCCCAAATATATAAAATTGTAAAATTCGTGGAGTGCGGGCCATTGTTTAAAATATGCCTCGTACACGGTCGGTTCAAAAATCGCAATGGATCGTTCGAAACACTGATGATCGTCGTATTCAAGCTTTAGGTGGTGGAGTTGACAGGGCTGAAATATACAAATCATCCCCGGCTTAATCTCATAGCTGCTGTTATTTACGATCATAGTTCCTCTTCCTTGATGAATGAACAACACTTCAAGGCCAAGATGGGAATGAAAGGTCTCTTTATGCTCGTAATTTTCGCTTTTACGTCTATAGGCAAAGTACAAGGGAGAGATACTGTAGTTGCTTGCAACAAACGACAATTTGCTTGCCTCCTTCTTCCTCGTCTTCGTACTTGCATTGAATATACCATACAAACCGCAATTTAGCGTTATTTTTCCCCCATAGCAAAACACATTTACAAGGCTGCACCGGATACAATTTTATTATGAGAAGTAAAGTTAGGAGGCGAAAATTACGTATGTTAAAGGTAGCGATTATAGGTTCGGGGGCAATTTCGTCCAGTCATATCGAAGCATACTTGCAGTTCAAGGACCGCTGTAAAATTGTTGCTTTATGCGAGCTCTACCCCGAGAAGGCGGAAGCGAGGCGGAAGCAGTACGGACTGGACGCTAAAATCGTACACGATTATAAGGAGCTGCTTCAAGACAGTATCGATCTCGTTTCCGTCTGTATACCTCCGTATGTTCATGCGCAGGTTACGATCGATTTCCTGAACGCAGGAAGCCATGTCGTTGTAGAAAAGCCTATGGCAGCGTCACTTAAAGAATGTGACGATATGATCGAAGCGGCACAGAATAGCGGTAAGTTGTTGTCCGTGATCGCCCAGAATCGATTCAGAAACCCGATTATGAAGCTGAAGCAAGTGTTGGATAGCGGCATGGCGGGCAACATTCTGCATGCCCAAGTGGATTCTTTCTGGTGGCGGGGCCATTGTTATTACGACTTATGGTGGCGCGGTACTTGGGAGAAAGAGGGGGAGGCCCCACGCTTAATCATGCCGTTCATCATATTGATGGTTTGCTGTGGATGCTTGGTCGTCCTTGCCACGTACAAGCTTACATGGGTAACGTCGCGCATGACAATGCCGAGGTTGAGGATTTATCCATCGCGATGATGAAATATCCGAATGGAGCCTTGGGGCAACTTACCAGCTCGGTCATCCATCACGGCGAAGAGCAGCAATACGTGTTCCAAGGACAGTTTGCACGAATTTCTGCACCATGGCGGGTAACGGCTTCCACTTCCTTGCCGAACGGATTCCCTGAACGCGATTTGGAACTGGAAGAAAAAATCCGGAAATACTATGACGAATTGCCGGATTTGCCGTATGAAGGCCATGCCGGTCAGATCGACAATGTGCTGAGCGCGATCGAGCATGGAAAGCCATTACTCATCGACGGAGAAAGCGGCCGCAGCACATTAGAGATGATCATGGGCATATACAAATCGGCAAGCATGGGTGAGAATGTCCAACTCCCGCTGCGCAAGGACGATCCCTTCTATACGCAAGAGGGTGCTCAACAGAACGTTCCCTATTTTTATCAGAAGGGCAAGAGCGTTGAAAATTTTACGGATGTGAAAATCACGACAGGAAGCAATTACGGCGAAAAAAAATGATCATTGTGGAGGATAATGCGGGCGGAGGGAAACAGAAAGGGAGCTTACAATGGCATATCGTTCCATTGGAAGTCGCTAATTTGGCGGCTTCTTTTGTGTTTTAGCGACTATTTTGTTTTATCGGTACAAGTTCTTGTCCCGAGTCAAGGACAAGAACTTGATTGCCGAAAAGGACAAGAAACTTTTATGCAGGTATCACACTTCAAATTTAATTCGTTTACCATAGCTGCAGCCTTGCTTCCAAAATTCTAGCCATCTGTTCAACCATCTCTTCTGGCGTATATGGCATAGATTGGACGACCCACCACTCAATCAACCCCGTAATGGAAACGGATAAGAATTGCGCCAATACATCCTTGTGGATACCGGTTTCTAGCTTCATTTGGTTTACCACCAAGGTGATATTCGCTTCAATCATCTGTGTCATACGGTGTCTGAACGTCGGAATACCTTTATTGGTAATCAAAACGCCATAGATTTCTGCATGCTCTTTCAGATACGTGAACGCACGAATCAGCAGGTCCCGGGACAGTTCATTGGTTGGCCCATCCTCCGGCACACAACTGTCAGCAAGCATCATCAGATACGTTTCCACGCTCTGTTCCAGCAGGTCATATTTGTCTGTAAAATGCAAATAGATCGTTCCGCGATTGACATTGGCCCGATCCGCTATACCTTGAATGGTGATCCTCTCAAATTCCTGTTCTCCCAACAGCCCAATGAACGCTTGCATAATCATTTGTCTTGATCTCACGATGCGCCGATCCATGGTTTTCCCCTCTTTCCTGAACACATCCAGCATTCGTTGTTCATTTCTCAACAGAAACGAAAGCAATTAGCCATTGCACCTGCATCCGTTCCAATGATATCTTGATTGTAATCCACAGATGTTATATATTCAACAACTGTTAATTATATAAGGAGGGATAATATTGAATATACTTGTGTACGGTGCAGGTGTGCAGGGAAGCTATCTGGCACATGTCCTAGTAGCGGGCGGTCATGACGTGACTGTGTTGGCAAGAGGAAAGCGAGCGGAGGAACTGGAAAAGGAGGGACTGGTCATTCGGCATTACCTTCAGCGCAAGACAACTGTTGATCGGGTTCGTGTAATTCGTAGACTAGAGTCAGGTGACGCGTATGACTTGATCTTCGTCATGATGAAATATTCGGATTTCGGGGATGTGCTACCGATCCTCGCAGACAACGTTAGCCGTCATATCGTATTGGTCGGCAACAATATGAATACCTACGCCATGCAGGACTATTTGAGTAAACATGGACAGTCGCCTAAACAGGTCGCTTTTGGATTCCAAGCTACCGCAGGTACACGTACCGACGGACGAGTCATATGCATTCGTGGCGGCCATGGGGAGATGGTCATCGGGGGTCTGGACGGGCCCGTACCGTTTCGCTCCCTGCTGGAGCAGGCATTCATGCCAACCAAGTACAAGCTCAGTTACCATGATCAGATCGATGCCTGGCTAAAAAACCACATGGTGCTGGTCGTGCCTATGAACATGGTCATTCTGTTCCACAGCTTCCAGATGAAACAGGTTGTCCGTGACGATAGGCGAATGCGTCAGTTAGTGGCGGCGATGGGAGAGGGCTTCCGTGTACTTGAATCAATGGGGTACCCGTTAACCCCTGCGAAGCAGGCGTCTTGGATTACCGGCTATCCAAACTTAATCCGCTGGGCGTTGAAGATTTTCTTCATGCTTCCGGTTAGCGGGTTGATTGATGGGACAGCAGTTGAGCTCGCAGCCTTGAATGAGGGCTTTGCCGAATGGAGGGCAAGGTCGGAAGTGCCTACGCCAAACTGGAATGCGTTAGAGACAGATTGGCTTATTCAATCATAGTCACTGCTGCAAGCCGTGTGATATATCGTGAAGAGTGATGTCGGGAAGTGTTAAAGCACTTACAGGGCCGTACTTACGGCCTGTCTTTCCGTTAGAGAGTAAGAAGAACATTGTACTATTGCCGAAAAGGACAAGAACATCTTCCCAATGAAAGTCGCTGTTTAAGCGGCTTTTTCGTTTTATCGGTACAAGTCCTTGTCCCGAGTCGACGGACAAGAACATGAGCCGATTACCGATTAGATAGATATCTAACTAAGTTTCCATGCAATTTATTAAGCTAACGGGCAGTAATACCGCGCAGCGGGCGGAAGCGGGCTCGGACTTGCGATCGTTAAACGTGTGGTTGAATTATACAACGGTTCGGTCGAGATTGACAGCGCAGCAGAAAAAGGAATGAAGGTGGCCGTCATTTTACAGGCCGTATCGCCGCGTAATTCAATTATTCGTGTGGTTAAGAGGTGGACGATTCCGTTCATCTCTTTTTTGCTTGCTGATCCACCACTTTTTCCCATTCGCTTCATGTTCTGTTCATATTGAGCATGTAGTATCGATTGCATATTGCATCGTGAAATCCACTGAGGAGGTTGATGGAAGTGAAGCAAAGCATCCGAAGCAAGCTTATCGAAACCATGCTGCACATGAGCGGTAGAAAACAGAATTTTGCAGACAAAGCGAGGTTTGCGAAATTTCTTGATCAAAAACGAATAGCGAATGCGGAACCTTATAGGTTGCCTGAAGAACTCAAACAGAAATGGGATATTGTGATGGATCCCTCTTATGGGAAAGATTGCTACGTTCTAAGCGGCAATCAGCATGCAGGACATAAATATATCATTTATTTGTTAGGTGGAGGGCATATTAACCGGCCGCTGCCTATGAACTGGAAATTTGTTAGAAAAATAGCGGATATGACCGGTTATCAAGTTATCGTACCCGTCTACCCTAAAGCACCTCATCATCAGCATCATGAATCCTATGAACAGGTGCTCTTCGTTTATGAACAGCTGTTGAAGAAAACTTCATCGCAGCACATCGTATTGATGGGAGAATCGGCAGGAGGCGGGTTTGCGTTAGGGCTCGCTCAATTACTGAAGGAAAAAGCAATGCCCCAGCCGAGTCGGATCATTCTTATCTCGCCTTGGCTAGACATCACGTTGTCTAATCCGGATATCCCGGCATTCGAGAAAAAAGACCCCCTCCTCGGATCGCCTATGTCGGAAAATTGTATGCCGGCGATACGGACCTGAATGACTATCGATTAAGTCCGATTAACGGTAACCTACGAGGGTTGGGCAAAGTTTCCCTGTTCTTCGGCACTCATGACCTCATGGCCGCAGACGCACGGAAGCTCAGAAACAAAGCCCGGAAGGAAGGCGTCACAATCGATTACTACGAATATCCGAAGATGATACATATCTTCACTTTGTTTCCGTTACCGGAAGCGAAGAAAGCAATGGAACGAATCGTTGATTTGATCACGAATCGAGCTGGCAAAGGTTTTGTCCAATAAAACAGGATGGTACGACTGTTCGAGCTTGCCGGAGAGAAGCGCGGAGTGATTATCGTCTCCGATCTGTTATCTGCGATTAACGCCATCCTGATAATAATCCCTTACGCTTCCGTCTATTTCATACTGAAAGAGCTACTGGTGTTGAAAGATTTCTATGTACTTTACTAATGAAAAAGATCATGTAAGAGATGATTCAGGAAGCCAGGGACTTCCAATAACACAATACACGCTTCGGGTATAAAGGAAAAATAGATATTGATAACCGTAATAACATAACTACAAGGACAATTGGCGAAATTATTAAATTTAGCGGAATGGAAGCACGTGAGAAGGAAAGCACCCAATTGTGCAAGAAGGATATGATTGAGGTAGCCAAATCGGGAAAATGAAATATTGAACTAACGGGAAATGACAGCTCAAGAAAATTAACAAAGCAGCTGACCAACGTGATCGGCTGTTTTTTTCAACTAACGGGCTTGATAATCAACAGTACTTTGAAGTACACGAAAAAAGCACCTGATACTTTCAGGTGCTTTTTGTTGTACCACTTTTTGTTTGTAACGAAATCGCCTAGTCACTTCAATATTTTAGGTATTTTTAATATTTCCCCACTTTTTTCTTAAGCAATCTCATCTATTCTAAATGCATTGGGAAGCGTAACAGGCCAGGATGGAGGTTTAAACTTTACTGAGAAAGGAAGGATCAGTCAATCATGAAAAAATGGCTCCGTCAGGATGCTTCGGCGGCCATGTTTTTTCTCGTGCCAAGCGGTATCGGATTTACACTCTTTTATCTTATCCCGTTTGCCATGGGTATGTATTATTCCTTTATGAGCCAATCGGTGGGCGGCGAATTTGTGGGATTCGATAATTACCTGGAACTGCTTGAAAGTAGTTCCTTCCGCAAGGCGGTATCCAACACGTCTTACTTCAGTGCGGTCAGTGTTCCGCTTATGGTCATGCTGTCACTCGGGTTAGCGATGCTGCTGAATAAAAATACATATATTCAAAAATGGCTACGTACAGCTTATGTTATGCCGCTTGTTGTGCCCGTCGCCTCCATCATCATGATCTGGCAGCTGCTGTTTGATTGGAACGGCTCCCTGAATGCCTGGCTGAACAGCTTCGGATATGAACGGGTGGACTGGATGAAGACGGAATCGGCACGTTGGGTCGTAATCATTGTGTACCTATGGAAGAACATCGGTTACAACGTCATTTTATTCCTGGCGGGACTACAGCAAATTCCGAAGGGTTACTACGAAACGGCCCGGATTGAGGGGGCTGGTCGTTTACGGCAATTCCGAAGTATTACTCTGGTCTATCTGACTTCCACAATGTTTTTTGTTGTGATCATGTCCATTATCAATTCATTCAAAGTGTTTCGTGAGACGTATCTGATCGCAGGTGATTACCCCCATGACAGTATTTATATGATGCAGCATTATATGAACAATATGTTCGTGTCACTCGACATTCAGAAGCTGACTGCGGCGGCAACCCTGATGTTTCTCTGTATTTTACTGATTGTACTAGTGCTGTTTGCGATTGAGCGCCGGCATCGGCAGTACATGGAATAGGAGGTGGAGAGAAGTCTGTGCGAGTAGCCTACATATTGAAAAAAAGTGCTTTAACGTTTGTCATGGGTGTTATCGCCATGATCTTAATATCTCCTATTGTGATTACATTCACAAATTCATTGATGACAGAACTGGAGATCCAGATCAATTACGGTCTCATCGGTCAAATGAAAGAAATGATTCCTGGTAGAGATGGTTCTTTTGCAAATCTGAAACTGATTCCGGACAAGGTGTCTTTTGCACAGTATGGGAAGGTTTTCATTGACAACCCGAAGTATCTGACGATGTTCTGGAACTCCGTGTTCATGGTGATGCCGATTATTGTGGGTCAGACACTCGTCGCAGCACTGGCTGCTTATGCATTCTCCAAGCTGAAATTCCGCGGCAGGGATACGATGTTTTTGGTCTATGTCATGACGATGCTCATGCCATTCCAAGTCACGCTGGTACCCAATTATATTATGGTCGATAAGCTTGGCATGCTGAATAGTACGGGCGCCATCATTGTTCCTGGTATTTTCGCAGCTTTTGGCGTATTTATGCTCAGACAGTTCATGCTGGACATTCCCTATGCCTACATTGAAGCTGCCAAAATAGACGGTGCCGGACATTTGCGGATTTTTATAACGATGATTGTTCCGATGATCATGCCGGGATTGGCCGCACTTGTGATCTTGCTGTTCGTTGATTATTGGAACATGGTGGAGCAGCCGCTTATTTTTTTGGACGACCCGTTCAAGCAGCCGCTGTCCGTCTTTTTATCCAGGATTAATGATAGCGACCGGGGGATTGCCTTTGCAGCATCCATGCTCTATATGGCCCCGATGGTAATGTTATTTCTGTATGCGGAGTCGTATTTCATAGAGGGCATTCAATTGTCAGGTGTTAAGGGTTAGCTTATTAGGACGTTTTTTTAGGAGGAGAAGAAAGGATATGGAGCTTGGAAAAGGGTTAGCTGACCAAAGACGAAAGCGAATCCTTCAAATCGTGTTCATGGGTTTTATGGGGGTGCTGCTGCTGTTTACATTGTTCAGTAACACGCTGCAGTCGTTGACCTTGCCCAAGGTGACCACGGAACAGCCGAAACAGGGAGGCATTGAGCTATCGATCGCGGGAAGCGGAATACTTCAGCCGATCGCCGAAGCCAAACTATCCAGTTCAAACGACTGGAAGGCTCAGCAGATTTACGTAAAAGAAGGTGAACGTGTTAAGAAGGGACAGAAACTTATCGCTTATGACAACGTAGCGGCAAGACAAGAAATCGAACTTGAAGTAACGAATTTGGAAAAGCAGAGGATTGAGCAGCAAAATCTTCAGGATCAGTTTATTCAATCTTCCATTGAGGAAGATGAGCTTAAACTGCGCAGCGCGAAACGTGAAATTGAAAAAGGGAAACTCGATATCGCTGCGCAAGAACGCAAGATCAACGAGATGAAAGAACGACTGGCAAAAGAACAGATGCTTACCGCTCCCTTTAACGGTATTGTAACGAAGCTGAATGCGGTTGAAGGACTTGCATCTGCGGGCGAGCCGGATGTCATTGTCGCGAATAGCAGTCAGGGTTATAGGTTTGACGTTGATGCGGATGCAGAACGATTGTCTAGTATTGGGATATCCGTTGGAGAGCGGATCGAGGTAGAGGTCCACACAGATAAAGAGCAGCAAACCAGTGTCATAGAAGGTGTAATTGAAGAAATCACCAATGCGGAACCGATAATTGAGGGGGCAACCGAAGGAACGGGATCGCTAACCGTCCCTCAAAAGAGAATTCGTATTAAACTCATCGATGCCAAGCTGAAGGGAGGTGAGCAGGCTCGTATTAACATCGAGAAAAGCTCTCTCGATCATGGGCTGCTTGTTTCTAATGAAGCTGTTCATCAGGACCGGGAAGGCATGTACGTTTTTGTAGTCGAAGAGCAGCCGGGTGCACTCGGTAACGTTTTTGTTGCCCGAAAAGTCAACATCAAGTTCAGCGAGCGGAATGACAAAGAAACGATGATCCAAACGGATAGCATTTATGAACAAGATAAGATCATTCTGAAGAGCAGCGAGCCTCTGCAGGATGGCAACCGAGTTCGCTTGGAATAGGCGTTGTAAACAGAACATATCAGGAGGAAATTATACGATGAAAAAATGGCATTTACTTATTTCTATGGGAGCTTTAATCGCGAGTTTAACCGCTTGCGGGTCAGGAGAAGGCGGGAACGCGGATAAGCCCGCAACGAAAGAGGGAAAAACGGTGCTTACCCTGTCACTGACAGAGTCGACTCCGTTCTATCAAACGCTGGAAAAAAAGTTCGAAGAGAAATACCCGGATATCGACCTGCAGATCCATGCATATAAAAGCATGGGTGAACAATGGGGACCTGGGGAATTCGAGAAGTATCGTACTGCAACGAATACAGCCATGTTATCAGGAAACGGGATGGATATCATTGAAGTTGGCGGCTTGCCTGTTAAAGAATATGTGAGCAAAGGCTTCCTACTCAATATGAATGGTTTGCTGGAGCAAGATCAGACACTCCATAAAGATGATTTGCAAATGAATATTTTGGACGGTCTGAAACTGAATGACGGGGTGTATACCATCCCTTTGGGATACTCCTTGAGAGTATTGGTTGGTAATGGGGACATGCTGGGCAAAGCTAATGTGACGTTCGATGATAAAACCTGGGATTGGAAGGAGTTCCAGAAGGTTTCGAAAGAAGTGATCCGGAAGGCTAAGGAGAGCGGCGCCGACGAGATGTATGCATTAGCATCCTATCCGCCGGAATACCTCTTCCAAGAGATGCTCTATGAAAACTACGCTGCATTTGTTGAAACTTCCGCCAAAAAGGCATTGTTCGATTCTCCGGAATTTGTAGATTTGCTTCAGCAAGCGATGAAAATGAATGATGAGAAGATCATCACGTCCGACGAGGCAAAGCCGGGCAATCAATTGTTCAGCTCCACACCGATTATGTCGCCGCTTCATTTTGTCGAAGGCCCTTATATGTTGTTTGATCATCCAAAGATCATGCTGTTACCTAGAGCGGGAGAAACCGCAGGTCAAAAAGGTGCGAGAGTATTTACATCATCCGGGTTCGCTATCCATGCCAAATCGCCAGCACAAGAAGAAGCTTGGAAGTTTATTTCCTTCCTATTGTCTGAAGAAGCACAATTACTGCAGGAAAGAGAAGGGTTCTCGATGCTTAAATCCGTGAATGAAAAGCTGATCAGTGACCTTCAGGAAAAGGTGGGGAGCGGCGACTATAAGCTTCCGAATGGGCAGCCGGCCAAAGTACCCGACGAACAATTCAACGTGTTTAAACAAATGGTTCAGTCCGCGGATCAATACGTGGATCTGGACAGTAAAGTGATATCGATTGCGGGTGAAGAGTCCATGGCGTACTTCAGCGGGCAGAAAACTGCAGAAGAAGTGGCAAAGCTGATCCAGAACCGAGTCACCACCTATTTAAACGAATAGGTAGATCATCCAGGAAGCAGCTCACTTTTGTGCGCTGCTTCCTATTTCACAGAAAGAGAGAAAGCCAAATACAGGGAGGTACATTTATGCACAGGCAAAAAAAGACATGCATAGCAATGATGCTATGCGCTGCGATGTTAAGTCAATCGTTTGTCTTTGACGCATACGGGACATCCGCAGCTGATTCGTCTGTTTCCAAATCAGCTTCAGGCGCATCTATGTTCACACTGGATAAACTCGGCTCGGTCACATTGAAGCAGAGCGTTAGTGTGAAGCTGACGGATATGAATATTTCTGTTCATCCTGACGGGAATATTCTCACGTATACACTTCGTTACAGTAATAATAGTGGCAGTAGAGTAGATCTATTCGATTATTTTTCCAAGCTTTCAACCCCGAGTGGCGCCATCATAAAAGGAAAAGTTGTTACGAGTGATGCTGGTAAAAGAACGTTGCCTGCGAATAGCAGTCAATCCGTGACGTACTATGTGAACATTGGACGATCGGCACAGGTAAACGGAATGAAGGTTTCCATGTTCGGATGGGATTTTAGCAGCGTCACTTATGAGAAGAAGCTGGGAGGTTTCACGATTCCGGCTCAGTACTCATCTGTAGTCCCTGTAGGCAAGAGCAAGAAGATGAAGATGAATAATATTTCAGTTACGGCCAAGGCAGATACGGTACAGAGGTATAAAATCAACGGAAAAGTATATATAAAGTTGGGCATGAAGCTCTCGAATGGAGGAACCAAGGTGCTTAGCGATCCAGGATATAAAGCATATCTAAAATCGGCTGGCGGCTCGATATTTGAACTCTTGCCTGAATCGTCTAGCACTGGCTACAAGCTCCAGCCTCAGGAAAGCAGAACCATCTACTACTGGACGGAAATTCCTTCCACGATGAAGACCCGTGGCATGACGCTGCAGCTGGCTCAGGAAGACGAAACCTTGAAAATGCATCTTCCGGTGCAATCGTTCAAACTTCCTGCGGCAGCTTCGGATATCGCCGTGGCTAAGGGCAAAAGCGCAAGATGGATGATGAAACAGCAGCTTGTTACGGTCAAGGCAGAAAAAATGCAGCAAATGAAACATAATGGGAAAGTGTATTTAAGAGTGGGGGTCAATTATGCAAACGGAGGTAAGAAGGTGCTAAGTGATCCTGGATATAAAGTGCAACTGAAGTCTGCCGGCGGCTCGGTATTCGACCTTGTGCCTGAGGACGAAACAGGAGTCAGCTTCAAGATTCAGCCAGGGCAGAAGCGAACCATTTATTATCTGGCAGAGGTTCCGTCCAAACTCAAAACCGACAATATGACGATGCAATTCATGCAGGAAGATGAAGCTTTAAAAATGACGCTGCCAGTAAAAACCTTCAAGCTGCCTTTCGTTACGGCTGATGTGCCTGCGGCGGATTATGCCGTCAAAAAAATATCCGTTAATCACCTTATGATTGAAACGCAGTTGAAAAGTGCTTCCGTATATGCTGAGAACGATACCGGGAAATGGAGCCTACAATTCCGAGTTAAAAATCTTGGCGAAAAATCATTGAAGCTGCCGGCTTATGAGCTTTCCATCCAGACGAATGAAGGCTACAGCATCCCGGTGAATGCGAAGGCACTTGCCAATGTTACGCTGAAGCCGTTAGAAGAAAAGCTGATTGATCTCCGTGCAGATGTACCATTGCACATGAAACAGAATATGTTGCAGCTGCAATTAACGGAGCCTGCGGTGGAGGGGAAGATCAGCTTCCCGACAGCCCGCTATAATATCCCCTATGCTCAGGAAGGCAGAAGCCATCTGGGTTCAGAGAATATCATCGAGAACGATCATGGCACATTCGGTGTAAAGCTGAGTTCATACCAGCGGCTGCCTTGGGGAGATGGGGATCAGATTGCAGCTCGAATCAGCATTCGTAACACCAAAGCGTTAACCGTACAGCTGCCGGAACTCAAAGCCCAAGTTAAGGCTGATATGCGAGACCTCAGCAGTACAGCTCAAATCGTGATACCGAATGATCAGACGACGCTGGCGCCTAATGAAACCGTAGAGCTGTATGTACTTGCCAATGTGCCCTATTCCTATAATTTCAATCAATTACGCATTGAGCTTCAAGAAAGTTCAGGAGAGGACGTCACGAGATTTCTGTCGCTAAATACCCGAGCGGTCAACAATGTGGTGAACCAGGTTGCTGCAGGTGATTCTTATCTGATCCATACGCCGGGCAAGAAAGCGGAGGTCCGTGAACGAATGAGTACCGTGTATCAGGACAGCAGCTCCAATTTGTTATACACGGAACTGGAGATGGCCAGTCAGGAAACACGTCAATCCATGCAGGCGCAGCTGGTGGCTTATTACAAAACATCGGACAACGAGTATTATGAGGCAGAGGTCAATCAATCGTCCGTCAAGACAAGCCCGAAAGGAAAAAATCTGGTGACCGTTTGGAGCAAGCTTCCGCTGAATGTGAATACTTCACAGCTTGTATTGTATGTCGGCGAAGGTGTATCAGGCGGAAAGCTGACCGATCTGGAGGAAGTATCAACGGAAGTTATTGGATCGATCAATACAGTGGGATTAGCGCTTAGCCCTAGAGCTATCCAACCAGCAACGAATCTAGGGAATGTGGAATTGTTTCCTTATAAACTCTCCATTACGAGAGGAGAAGCTAGACTTAGTGAAGGAAAAGACATGCTCAATACCGTTATTCATTATAATCTCATAAGGAATGGCGATTACGAGACAGGTGAATATGAACATAAACTCATTATGGAGATGATTGACCCGACCGGACAATCTACGGAGAAGACATTAACACTCGGCACCGATTTGTCCATCGGCAGCAATAAATCATACTCCATTACAGTGAATAACAATTTCCGTAAAAATGTAAGCGGAGGGGGAGTTCGCATCAATCTGTATGATGAGTTCCAAGGGCGGAGAATGCTGATCGGAAGCCAGTCGTATCCGATTATTTATGAAGAGAATCAGGCGAACAAGTCGGATAGCGATTAAATACGATCTAGACACAGGTAGATAGAGGGTAGCACCCCTGAAGAAGGAAGTCTATATTCGGGGGTGTTTTTGAACCCTTTCTTTCAGTTTGCAACTGTAACTTTAATAACTCTTTAAGAATTCTAAAAGGATTCTTAAGATATTCCGCTTAGACTGGTATAGTCGGGAGGTGCTTTACAAGCTGTTGGATTGAATTACTGAACCCTCTTGCTTGTAGTCTCAAGTTTCAATAATGTTGCAAAGTGAACGAAGAGGATGGATACCATGAAGCGGATTACAATTCTTATTGCGGACGATGAGCCGGAAATTGCGGACCTGATTGAGCTTCACTTAAAAAAAGAAGGCTATGATGTCCTTAAAGCGGCGGACGGGCAGGAGGCGGTACAAGCAGCTCAAACGCATTCCATCGATCTGGCGATACTGGATATTATGATGCCCAAGCTGGATGGTTATGAAGTCATCAGGCAAATTCGGGAACAGAATCACATGCCGATTATATTTTTGAGCGCCAAAACGTCCGATCTTGATAAAATTGCCGGGCTGGTGAGAGGCGCAGACGATTATATGACCAAGCCCTTCAACCCGATGGAGCTGATCGCGCGCGTGAATGCCCACCTTCGCCGTTATATGCAAATGAGCCAACCGATGATTTCCGGCAAACCCGCGCTGGAAGCGGGAGGGGTGGTCATTTACCCCGATCAGCGGATGGTGACCCTGTACGGCGAAACGATCGAGCTGACGCCCAAAGAATTTGACATATTGCTCTTACTGGCCAGTTACCCAAAAAAGGTGTTTAGTACGGAAAATATATTCCAGCACGTATGGGGCGAGGCCTACTTTGAAACAAGCAATACGGTTATGGTGCATATTCGGACCTTGCGGAAAAAGCTGCATGAAGATACGAACAAAAACAAGCTGATCAAAACGGTTTGGGGGTAGGCTATACGTTTAATGGCTAATTTGATACAAAGCTTCCGCTCCAAAATGATTGCGCTCTTTGGCTTAAGCATGCTCTTATCCGGCATCATCATGTTCGCACTATACAAAATTCTGCAATATTATTACCGAACTCAGGTTAAATTCGAGGATCCGCTGGCTTATGTCCGTTTGTTCATAAGAACGGTCGGGGACATTAATTTTTTCCTGATATTTTTTATCCCGTTGGCGGTCTTTTTTTTCTTTCTGCTTACGAAGCCTTATGTGGCTTATTTTAATGAAATTTCTGCGGGGATTCGGCATCTCGCCAACGGCGATTTTGACAAGCGGGTTTCGATTGCGACCCGGGACGAATTCGGGGATATCGCAGCGGATATCAATCTGACCGGGGAGATGCTCAAGCAAGCGGTGGCGAGGGGAGATTTTGCCGAGAGCAGCAAAGATCAACTGATACTGAATTTGGCCCATGATTTGCGTACGCCGCTCACTTCCGTTATCGGTTATCTGGATTTCATTCTTAGGGACGAGTTATTGACCAAAGAACAGGTTCGGCATTATACGGGCATTGCTTTCGCGAAGTCGAAGCGCCTGGAGAAGCTGATCGACGAATTGTTCGAAATCACGAGAATGAATTACGGTATGCTGCCAGTCGAAAAACGACCCATCGATTTAAGCGAGCTGCTGACGCAGTTAAGCGAAGAATTACTTCCGGTTTTTGAGAAAAACAAACTGAAGGCCCGATTGCACGTTACTCCGCATCTGATCATTTCGGGCGATGGCGACTTGCTGGCACGCGTGTTTGAGAATTTGCTGACCAATGCGATTCGTTACGGCAACGACGGTCAATTTGTAGATATTCATGCTTTCCTTGAAGCTGAAGTAGCGGTAGTTCAGGTGATCAACTTTGGCGACCGCATCCATCCGAACGAACTGCCGCATCTATTCGACATGTTTTATACCGGCGATAAATCCCGGATTCATCGGGAGGGCAGCACAGGCCTTGGCTTATTTATCTCGAAAAATATCGTGATGCAGCATCATGGAACGATCACGGCAGACAGCAGCTTGATTCGTACAGTTTTTGAAGTACGACTGCCGCGAGGCATGCAAATACCTGAATAAAAAATGGTATGACCGACTATGGAAGGGGGCATAGAGGGCGATTTGCGAAAATATGTATGGGTATGGATATGGTTCGGTTTGTTAGCTGTGATCGGTTTGGCCGCTTACGGCGCAAGCTCCTCGATTGACTTCCTGTCATCCGGGAAATTTGAGATTAACGGTAAAACCGTCCGGCTTCCTGTAATTAACTACAACGGAAACATCTACGTCCCGCTTCGCCTGGTAGGGGAAGAAATGCATTCCGAAGTTTATTATGATGAGAACAAGGAATTAATCTCGATCAAGCAGCAAAGCTTAGCATTCGATGAACAAATAGAGGCACCCGTTCCGTCCATTGCTTATGAGAACGAGTACAAGGATGGTACCGTATGGATGCAGGAGATACCGCTGCTGCAGGGAAGCTCTTGCTGGAATGGATGCCTGGAAGTAAACGATCCGGTAGATCAATGGGTGTCTGAAGCCCGGTATCCGCCCGTTAGCGTGAAGCCTGGCTCAAATATTGTCATAACTTATCCGGCTGGATTGGAGCCTGACGGATTGAAAATATTCAACGTCTTAGATTCGGGCAACGGCACAGAGCAGTATGTTGAAATGATGATGGTTAATCATCGAGTACAGCTGCCAACGGAACTGGGGGTATATACCATCTTGGTTAATTCGGACTGGGAGACAGGATATACCTCGTATGCTTTTGTTATACATATTACTGACCGCGATGATCTAGGCGATTAATCTCGAACAAGAAACTTCAGCCAATACGTCGGAGAGTTATGTTTCAAAATTAAAAGTCTAAAACCCCCGTCATGTTTTTATGACGGAGGTTTATTCATTTAAGAGTATGATTATGATAGGAATCGATTGTGGCAAACACGCTATTGTGACAGATGCCGAGGGACAAGAACATATCCGATTACCGATTAGATAAGTAGGGGAGGAAGGGTATGCAACCGCAAGCATCATAGTGCTTTGCTTGATTCGGGATGATCAATATGTTTGGATTGGCGTATTACTTACTCTAATGTTCAAAAGTTCACAAAAATATATTATTTCACTATCGATGATGGCTTTATCTATATCATTGTTGAAACCGCCCTTTTATTAAACTAACGGGCAGATTACATAGACGTCAGAATTTTGCATAGGAGTGTAGACTACCATCAAATACTAATCATATGGAAAAGAGTCTAAATAAACAATATACTAGCTATAAAGTATTAGTTGAGGTGAATTTTAAATGGATGAAGTCGATGAATCAAAACAAATGGTATTACAAATCGGCGGTGCCTTGAAAAAGTACAGAAAAGAAAAAAACATGACCTTAGACGACTTAGCGGAATTAACTGGTGTAAGCAAACTTACGCTGGGAAATATCGAACGTGGCGAGACAAATCCGACTTTGGCAATTATATGGAAAATTTCAAAAGGCATATCTTTACCGCTATTGGCTTTGTTCAGATCAGATAACCCTGTTAGTTTGTATCGAGCAAGCGAAGGATTACGGTTTTCTAATGATGAAAAAAATTGGGTCATTGAACCAGTCTTTAAAAGCAACGATATTGAAATGTGTCGGGCATACCTACAGCCAAATAGTTCGTATCACCCCGAAGGTCATCATGTGAATACAACTGAAATCGCGACAGTAATGACTGGCTCCATTGAAATTCAAGTCAATGAAGAGATTTATACATTGAATCAATATGATACGATCAGTTTTCGTGCAGATTGTCCTCACTCTTATACCAATCGTACGAATAGCGAAACAGTGCTCCATATATCCTTAAAATATGGTTTCTAACAGTCGAAAAATCCACTTAATAAATACAACTCCGAATCCATGGCGGGAATTCAGAGTTGTATTTTTATTGTTTAGACGATACTTAGTATATTTTAAAATATTTATTGTTAAATTTAATATATTATAATATACTTTTATTGTTCGCGCGGATGTTATTCTCATATAGAAACAAATCATTAGTATGAATTCTGGAAGGAGAAAAGAAGAATGCCGAAAAAACATAATAAAAAATTCGTGCAATCCTCTATAGGGCTGATCATTCTCGGCATTATTGTTATTGCAGCTAATTTACGTACTCCCTTAACCTCAGTCGGTCCTTTAGTGAGTCTTATAAGGGATGACGTTCATATTTCAAATACATTAGCAGGCCTGATCACAACGGTACCCTTGCTCGCCTTTGCTTTATTATCGTCTCTTGTACCAAAATTAGGACGAAGATATGGGGTAGAGCGTATCATTTTGATTGCCCTAATCTTTCTGACTGCAGGTATTGTAATACGTTCATTATCTGGCGCAGTTAATCTGTTTATTGGGACAGCAGTTCTTGGATTCGCAATTGCCGTATGTAATGTATTATTGCCAAGTATAATCAAAAGGGACTTCCCAGATAAAATTGGCTCCATGACAGGTGTTTACTCCATTTCAATGAATTTATGTGGAGCAATCGCATCGGGAATCAGTGTTCCTCTAGCCGTGAACGCAGGTCTAAAATGGCAGGGAGCATTGGGAATATGGGGGATTTTAAGCTTTGTATCGATCCTCTGTTGGCTACCCCAATTAAGAAATCAAGCGAAGGAAACAGCCACGACAAGTCAAAGGATGGTCAGCTACGATGTGAATGTTTGGCGATCCCCGCTTGCCTGGCAAGTAACCTTGTTTATGGGTATACAGTCCATGGTTTTCTATGTGTTGATCGCTTGGTTGCCTGAAATTTTAAAGCAGCAAGGAATTGACTCCAACCAATCAGGATGGTACCTCTCGATCATGCAGTTAGCGATGCTTCCATTTACCTTTATTGTTCCCGTTATTGCCGGGCGCATGTCTAGTCAACGTTTGTTAGTGGTCATCACAACCATTTTGCTATTGACGGGAACGCTCGGACTTCTTTACGGAAGCTCCAATATCATTCTGTTGTGGATCATCCTACTTGGAATTGGTGGAGGTTTCGCCTTTAGTTTGTCGATGATGTTTTTCGGGTTACGTACTGAAAATGCGCATCAAGCAGCGGAACTATCTGGCATGGCCCAATCGATCGGATATCTTCTTGCCGCAATCGGTCCTGCCCTTATAGGATATCTGCATGATGCGACAAATAGTTGGAATCTGCCACTTTTCATTCTGCTTGGCGCTTCGGTCTTACTCTTTTTAGTTGGTATAGGAGCAGCAAGAAACCGTTTTGTAGGTAGCCGCACTAGTTACGAGCTGCCACGGAAAGGATGATAAATATGTTTGACAAAATTATGGTGGCCATTGATAAAGCTGAAATAACAACCAAACTCCTCGATGCAACCGTTGAAATAGTCCGAAACAAACAAACTCAAGTTACCTTGGTTAATGTCATCCAGGAATATGTGCTGAATGGCATGACATATGTACCAGAGAATTTCTTGGAAGATATATTGAACGAAATGGAGAAAGCTAGTTTGGAACAATTGCGACAAGCCAAATCTAAATTACAATCTGCAGGGATTAACTCGGAAACAGTTCATCTTAAGGGAGATCCTGCACATGAAATATTAAAGTATGCAAGGGATGCCGAACAGCAACTTATTATTATCGGAAGTCGTGGGCTAACGGGCATAAAAGAAATGATGCTTGGTAGTGTCAGCCACAAGGTTTCACAGCTATCAAGTTGCCCAGTCCTCATTGTACATTAACTCCTTCGGAACTGCAGAGATGATGCATTGTTATAATAACGGGATACGTGCAGCGGCATTTTAGGATATTTGTGTCCTACAATGCCGCTGTTTCTATATCCCTTTAGCTGCTCAAATGCTGACGGCACCAGATATGATCGAAATGCTGGCATGCTTAGCCTTGATTCACCGTAGAAGGCCAAATGTCCACATTTGTATATGGAATGTAAACACATGTATATCGATGCTTCATTGCCCTCTACTTATAATGAAGTTGCCGCAGCAAATAGCATGGAAGGTCATGCGGGTTGCATGTGGTAATTCGTGCAAATTAAACGGGAGGGATATTCGTGGGTTTACGGCAGAGGGTTATTTTTTTAGTCATTTTTGTTACCGCTTTC
The DNA here is from genome assembly GCF_015326965.1 of Paenibacillus sp. JZ16. Lineage (NCBI taxonomy): Bacteria > Bacillati > Bacillota > Bacilli > Caryophanales > Paenibacillaceae > Paenibacillus > Paenibacillus sp. JZ16. The sequence continues at coordinate 729,943 of NZ_CP017659.1, read as the reverse complement.
ATAATGGTGACCACCCTTTGGGAGATGTCCAATGCCGCAACAGGGAATTTGGCTCTAGGGAAAACGGCTTATTCGTCGTCGAACGAAGTGGATTATTTCGGGCCTGAGAAAGCGGTCGATGGGGGCACCGAAAATGCAAGCCGCTGGTCTTCGGAAAGAACGGACGATCAGTGGTTTTACGTTGATCTGGGCGATCCTGTTGAAATCGGAAGAGTCATCATCAACTGGCAGACTCCGGCGGAGCAATATCAAATTCTCGTATCCGACGATGCGGTATCCTGGCGGAACGTATTCGCGGACAACCGCGTGCTCGCCGCGTCCGGGCCGGGTGAAGATACGATCGATTTCGAGCCGACAGTGGCGCAATACGTCAAGTTTCAAGGGGAGACGCGACGTCCTATTGAGGGCATTTATTACGGATACTCCTTCTGGGAATTCGAGGTATACAAAGGCAGACCGCAACTGCAGCCAATCATGGACGCGGTGAAAAACAGCATCGTCGTCTCCGAAGGGGATACCCTGCTGAATCTGCCCGCTGTACCGGAAGGTTATACGCTGACGCTGGTGAACACGGACAGCTTGCCGGTGATCGACGTGCAGGGCAATATTCATGCGCCGCTTGTCGATACTCAGGTTCAGCTGCTGCTGCAAATCCAGAGCGACAGCGATCCGACATATCTCTTAACGGATAATGCGCTCGTCACCGTACCCGGTCTCTACGAGCAGACGAGCGATCGGAACCCGGAGCCGCGCGTCATTCCTTCTTTGCGTGAGTGGCTGGGCGCAGCCGGCGAGTTCCGCTTGTCGGACAAATCCAAAATCGTCATTCGCGCAGGTGATGAAGCGGCTCTGCGGGGGACAGCTGACATTTTGCAGCAGGACTTATTGGATTTAACGAAGTTGTCACTGACCGTTAAGGTTGGTTTTCCTCAAGAGGGAGATATCTATTTGATGCTGGATGCCGCGCAAGCGGGATTAGGGAAAGAGGGATATGAGCTGAATATCGGCGAGTATGCTTCTGTTGCTGCGTCCGAGCAGACGGGAGTCATGTTCGGCACGAGAACGATCTTGCAGCTGCTCGGCCACGCTGCCGATCATAAGGCGATGCCTAAGGGGCAATCGCGAGATTATCCGAAATACCCGGATCGGGGCTTTATGCTCGATGTGGGCCGCAAGTTTTATACGATCGAGTTTTTGCAGGACTATGTCAAGCTGATGTCCTACTATAAGATGAACCGGTTTCAGATTCACCTGAACGATGATGTCGGCGATGTCGGTTACTTCCGTCTGGAGAGCGAGAAATTTCCGGGAGTGACGAGCAAGGACGGCTATTATACGAAGCAGCAATTCAGAGACCTGCAGCTGCTTGGGATGGAATTCGGCGTAAACGTCGTGCCGGAAATTGATACGCCGGGCCACTCCGGCGCGTTCATCGCCTACGATTCCCGACTGGGCAGCAACAATCAGCTGGATATCAATCGTCCTGAGACGCTCGACTTCATTAAAACACTCTTTGACGAGTATCTCGACGGCAGCAATCCGACCTTCGTCGGCCCGGATGTGCATGTCGGCACGGATGAATATTTCGGCGACGACAAGGAGGCGTTCCGCAGGTACGTGGATATGCTCCTTAACCACATTAACAGCAAAGGCAAACGCGCCCGTCTATGGGGCAGTCTGTCCGCATACGACGGCACGACGCCGGTCAGCAACCATGCGACGATGGACATCTGGTATGAGCCGTACGGAAGCGCTCAGCAGGCCGTGGAGCTAGGCTACGATATTATCAATACCAATACGAATTTGCTCTACATCGTTCCGCAGCTGTACCGCAGCTATTTGAATTACGATTTTATTTACAACGAGTGGGAGCCTAACGATTGGCTGGAGACGAGGCTTCCTTATGCGCATCCGCAGGTCAAAGGCGGCATGTTCGCGCTCTGGAACGATGTATCCGTAGAGAAAGGCGTATCCATGGCGGACTCACATCAGCGGATCTTGCCTTCCATGCAAGTGCTGGCGGAGAAGCTGTGGAGAGGCAATCGCATCGATCGGAACTTCGCAAGCTTCCAGGCGGATGCCGCAAGGTACGTGGACCCGCCGGGAGTTCATCAGTCACACAAGCTTCAAATTGACAATGAGCGGCATCTCGTGCTGGATTATACCTTCGACGAAGGCTTCGCGGACCGTTCGGGGAACGGCTTTGACGGCAACGCGGTGAATGCAGGCACAGAGAAGGGAATCTTCGGTCAAGCCGTGAGGCTAAACGGCGGGGCCAGCTACGTGGAAACCCCGCTTCGCACGCTTGGTTTCGGCTGGACGATGTCCATGTGGATCAAACCGGACGCTGACAACCCGCAAGGAGTTGTGCTGCTGGAATCTCCGGACGGACAGCTGAAATACAACATTGGGGGCAGCGGCAAAATCGCCATCACAAAAGAAAATTACGTCAGCGAATTCAATTATAAGCTGCCGACCGATCGCTGGACCCATGTCATTATGATCGGCGACGACACGGGGACCTCCATCTTCATTAACGGCAGTGAATATACGGCGACTCTCAAAGACGGCTCCAAGCTGGAAACATTCGTTCTGCCGGTAGCCAAAATCGGCAGCGAAACGAATGCTTTTAAAGGCTTGATTGACGAACTCATCGTAAGGAACACCTACTTGGACCTGCATGGAAATCTGGCTTTGCATAAGCAAGCTGAATCCTCAGAGCCGGAATCCTCGTCCTACACGGCGGATAAAGCGGTGGACGGCAGAGGGGATACCAGATGGTCCAGCGACTGGGTGGACGATACCTGGTTCATGGTGGATCTAGGTGAAGTGAAGTACATTGATGCTGTATCTATTTTGTGGCAAACGGCTTATGGTTCGAAGTACCGCATTCTCGTGTCCGAGGACAAGGAGAACTGGACGAACGTTGTGAAAGACAACAACGGGGAGATTAACGGAAAGCCGGGACGAGTCGTGAGTACCTTCCAGAGCACGCCAGCCAGATACGTGAAGTTCGAAGGCGTGTCCAGAGCTACTATGTTCGGCTATTCCTTTGAGGAATTTGAAGTGTACGGCGAGGAAAATAAACTCGGCAATCTACGGCCGATTATCGACCTGTTGACGGCTATCGAGGCCGACAAGCTTGTGGAGGACAATTACTCTCCCGAGGGCTGGGCACAGCTTCAGCAAGCGATTGGGCAAGCGACTGCGGCTATTCAAACCGCCCAGCTGTCTCGTCCTGAGGCCGAACAGGCGTATGCAACGCTGAGCGTTGCGCGTGATCGTCTAACGATCGAAGACGTAATGGGTCTGATCGAGCTTAATGTAAACGGAAGTATCGCATCCAACCTTTACCTCCCGCAGAAAGGGCAGCTCGGTACGCGCATCGTCTGGAGCAGTTCAAAACCCGACTACCTGAATGCGAATGGACAGTTGTTGAAACGTCCGTCAAGCGGGTCAGGCGACATGGAGGTCGTGCTTACCGCGACGATCAGCAAGGGAGCTGCATCCGCGGAGAAAACGTTCAAGATCAAAATCAAAGCGCTGCCTAGCTCCGGTGGTGGAGGATGGGTTCCGACTCCAGTAACTCCAGGTCCGGAAAAAGGCCAAAACGGCGGTTCAAATCCGGGTGGCGGAGATCCAGGCAATGGCAATGAGAACGGGAGCGGCAATGAGAACGGCAGCGGCAATGGCGGGGAGTCCGGCAGATCGACAACCGTTCGGCTTAACGATATTGCGAGCCATTGGGCAGAAGCGTCCATCAAACGGGCGGTTGAGCTTGGATTCGTAGCGGGCTACACCGACAAGACGTTCAAGCCGAATAAGACGGTCAGCAGAGACGAATTCGTCGTCATGCTGGTCAAAGCGTTGAAGCTGCAAGGTGCGAACAGTTCGCTAGACTTCGCGGACGCAGGTTCGATTCAAACCTGGGCGAAGCCTTATATTGCGCAAGCCTTGGAATCCGGCCTGATCAGCGGCTATGCGGATGGGACATTCCGACCGAAGGCTTCGATCAGTCGAGCAGAACTGGCAGCAATGATTGTTCGCGGCTTGGGTCTGAAGACTGCGGAAGGGCATGAGCTCTCTTACGCAGACGCGGATCAAATCCCGGCTTGGGCGAAGCCTTACGTGGCAGCAGCCCAGGAGGCGGGAGTGATGAACGGTCGCGGGGACAACCGGTTCGCGCCGGCCGCCTCGACGACGAGAGCTGAAGCAGTGACCGTTATTCTGAATATGCTTGATGCGCTTGCGGAGTTGAAGGAACAGAAGCAGAACTAATTATGCATAGAAAGAGAGCGTGAGATTAGGTGAAAACTAGACGAAGTTTGACTGCTTTGCTGCTTGTCCCGGTCATGCTGTTATCGTTAATATCGTCTGTGAATGCGGAGGAGGCGGGCAGTGAAAGCGCCGGCTTTTATAATCTGGCCCAAGGGAAAACGTACACATGGTCTGAGCAGCCGGAGGGCGCTTTCCCGGATGACGGGACGAAGCTGACGGACGGCAATGCCGCCGACACCTCGCGTGACAGCGGCAACTGGGTGGGCCACCGCAGCAAGAAATCCCGTTCGGTTGTGTTTGATCTAGGCGAGCAAAAGTCGGTTCAGGAGGTGAGCGCGCGTTTCCTGCACGATTGGCCGAACAACGAAACGCTTGTGCCGCTCACCGTTTCGTTCTATGCGTCGGACGATGGGGTGAGCTGGGGCGTATTGTCTCATAATGCAACTCAGTTGTTATGGGGCGACCAGACCAATATCGAGACATTTGCATGGGACGGCAGCCCTGAAACTGGAGCTGTCAAGCGTGGCGATTATACCGAAGGTCTCGTATACGCTCGGTATGTGAAAGTAGTGTTCTCCATGCATCCGAGGGCATGGAGCATGATTGACGAGGTGACGATTACCGGTGCGGATGGCTTGATCGCCGGAGCGCAGCCGGTACAGCCTGAGCCTTACGCCCTCCTGCAGCCTGGAGATGCTACTGGCTGGATTCAAAACCTGGGCTTGCTGTATAACGGTCACTACGCGGACGGCACAGGAAATTGGACGAAGGAACGGATTATCCCTAATATCAGTTATGTGAACGAGCAGGGAGAGCCTGCCGATTGGCTGTTTGACGGCGTGCTGTATCTGGGCTTGACATCGGATAACGGCAGAGGCTTCGGAGCGACAGAAGCGGCCGGCAAAGCCAGAAAACAGGAATGGGAATGGTATTTGGATAAAACGTTTAACGCTGGCGGCGATATGAGCGCGTTGAACGAGGCGACGGCCTGGGCAGGCGTGAAGCTTGGCGAGCCTGACCATAAGACGAAGGTTGTTCTGATGATTCCAGAACCGGGCGAGTATCAGTCCGACTTCGGCAGCATTGACGGCGAGGATCTGAACTTCGATGCAGGTGCGGTCGGCGATGCCGCCTCGCTGGATAACCGGGCCAAAGCGATTCAGTGGTGGGTCGATGAAGTGCAAGACAGATGGACGGCTGCGGGCTACTCGAACCTGGAGCTCGTCGGCATGTATTGGTTGGAGGAACAAATCAGCACGCATGCGACCGGACCGGAGATGGTCAAGAGAGCGAGCGACATCGTTCATAACGCAGGCCTAAAGCTGTTCTGGATTCCTCATTTTATGGCCTATAAGGCATTCATGTGGAAGGATGTCGGCATGGATGCCGTATCTTTGCAGCCGAACTATTTCTTCGAGAAACTGGACCCTTCGCGTCTGGAGGATACAGCGGATATGGCGAAGCGGTACGGCATGTCGCTGGAGCTGGAATTCGACGACCGGATGATCAACGACGCCGTCTTCCGCGAGCGGTTCATCGAGTACTTGAACAGCGGCGTGGATACCGGTCTGATGCAGCAAGGATATAAAGCTTACTATCAAGGCAACAACGCTATATACAACGCGGCGAAAAGCGCAGACCCTGCTACCCGCGTGCTTTACGATTGGCTGTATCAATTCTCGAAAGGCACTTATCAGAAGCAAGACGCTGCTCCGCCTGATGTTGTAGCGCTCATGAACGGGCAGCCGATCTCGGAGCATACGATCGTGCCTGATACGACACAGGCCGCATTCACCTGGACCATTCCGGGAGATGACGGGAGCGGGATCGTTAAAGTTACGGCCAAGTATGACGGCAAGCCTTATACGGAAGGAACTGTTGTAGATCTGACGGGTAAGCCGGGTAAGCATGTGCTGGAGCTGACGGTGGCCGCTGCCAAATCCAAGACGGTTAAATTCGTAATAGAAGCTCGTTTGGGCGCTGAAGGGCTATTGGCTCTTGTTGATAAGTACGCGGACAACAAGCAGCTAAGCAATGCCGATACGGTACGCGCGTTGCGCAACGCCTTGATCATGATGGAGCGTACGCAAGAGAGCGACCCTGAGCAAGCCAGGGACTATTTGCTGGCGTTCAATGCGAAGCTGGAAGAAGCTAAAGGCCTTGAGTTTGTAACGGAAGGCGCTTATACGGCGCTGAAGGAAGGCGTGTATTACGAGGCTGGCAGCATCTCACAAGACAAAGAAGCAGAGGCATCCTCGACGGAGGCCGCAGGTCTGGAGCCTGCGAAGGCGTTGGACGGCGCACCGGCCACGCGTTGGGCGAGCGAAGTGCGCGATACGGCTTGGTTCCAGGTTGATCTGGACAGCCAGCAAACCTTCGATACGATCCGCATCGATTGGGAATATGCGCGCGCGGACCAATACCGTCTGAGCGTCTCGGATGATGAGCAAACGTGGGAGCCCTTGAAAGTCGGCAACAACGGCGTGGTTAAAGCTGCTGACGGCAAGAACACCCTGGTATTCCCGGCAACGACGGCAAGATACATCAAGTTTGAGGGATTGAATCGGGCAACGTTTTACGGTTATTCCTTCTATGAATTCGGCGTGTACGATCTTGCCCTGCAGCAAGAGCTAAAGACGTTGGAAGGCATACAAGCCGCTGTGGACGCTTCCACGAAGAAAGTCACGATTGACGGCCTGGTCATGAACGGCAAGAAAGAACATTTGTATGTGAAAGTGCTAGACCCAAAAGGCAACATTCAATATACCGGTCAGACGGGCACTGAGGAAGATGGAAGCTTCCACATCGACTTTACGTTGTCCGGAGAAGAGCAAGGGAAGTATACGGTCGAGCTTGAAACGGATCACATGACGACTCCCGAGCTGGTCACCTTCGAATACCGCAAGCCGCCTACGAGTGGTGGAGGCAATGGAGGCGGCGGTGGTGGCAACAGTGGTGGCAGCGGCGGAGGTAACGCTGGTGGCAGCGGTGGTAGCAACGGCGGAGGCAACGGTGGAGGCGGTCCGGCGCATAATCCGTATTCGTTGCAGGCGGACGGTTCAGTCAAAGCCGTGCTTGTCCCGACGATGAACGGTCAGCAGGCTGCCGCTGCGGTGGGGACGTCGGATCTGAATGCCGCCATTCAGAGGGCAGTGGCCGACAGCAAAGGTAATAAACATGTCCATCTTGAATTGAAGTCGTGGAATGCGGCTGGGAGCTATGCTTTGGAGCTTCCGGCGGCTAAACTGACGAACCATTCTAATCTGATTCTGCATATCTCCACGCCGTACGCTCAGCTTGTTTTGACTGGCGACATGCTGGCAGGAGTCAAGGAGAATGCCGGAAAGCTGCTCGTAATCGTAAGCGATTATGCGGGCGAGTATCGCAGTAACGAAGCGGTCGGGCGGATCGGCAACAGGCCAATCGTGGAAGTTGCATTGCAACTGGACGGTGAAGCTCTGTCTTGGAAAAATGCGAAGGCACCGATTTCGATTGCGATTCCGTATTCGCTTCAAGCGGGAGAGCAAGCTGTTGATCTGCAAGCTCTCGAACTGAGGGGAGACAGCGCGGCGGCAATTAATGGCGCGTCGTATGACAAAGACAAGGATATGCTGCGATTCTCCATCGACCATGTCGGCGTCTATGCGATCGGCGGCAAGAAACCGGCTGCATTTACCGACCTTAGCAAGCATGAATGGGCGCGCGAGGCGATCGAGATGCTGGCCGAAAGAGGCATCGTCAAAGGCACCTCGATCGAAAAGGGCACTTTCAGCCCAGCAAATCAGGTAACGCGAGCTGATTTTATCTTGATGCTGGTGAACATGCTTGACCTGCGTGCCGAAATCGCCTCGACGTTCGCCGATGTGAAGCCGAGTGATTATTACTACGATGCGGTGTCCATCGCCAAGCAATTGGGAATCGCTTCGGGAGTGAACGAAGTTAACTTCGCTCCTCGTGATTCAATCAGCCGCCAGGATGCTATGGTTATGCTGACCCGAGCGCTGCAAACGACAGGAACAATAAAGCCGTCCGCATCCGGTTCAACGCTTGAGGGCTTCCGTGATGCGAGCCAGATTGCGCCATATGCTGCGGACAGCGTGGCAACGATGTTCGAGTACGGGCTGGTTACGGGCTCTAACGGCTACATGAAGCCGAAGAGTACGACCAGCAGGGCTGAAACGGCGACGTTCTTGTATCGCGTTCTACAATTAATCGAGGGGCAGCAGCAGTAGTAGACGCGGAACAATTGATTTAAGCACATTCCGATTAGCGCGGCAACGCGCCCGGGATGTGCTTTTTCGACGATACAGAATAAAACTACGTAAATGGACGGATCTTACTAGTAACTTCTGTCGGTAGACAAGAACATAGACCCATTGAAAGTCGCTTTATTAGCGGCTTTTTTGTTTTATCGTACAAGTTTTTCAAGTCCAAGCGAACAGGCAACCGAGTTAGAGGCTGATAAAGTTCCATTGCTTTTAAAAATAAACATGATCAACGGTAATCTAATAACTTTAGAACCAGCGTATAACTGTAAGGGTCGTCTTATCAAGACATGCACTCCCGTTGATGGTGAAATTGTACTTACAAAGAACAAAAATAAAATCCGATTTACCTCGCAAGAGCTTTATGATTGGATCAATGTAGGCTGGAAGTATGAACCTGTTGGACCAACTTAAGAAGAACTTCTGGAGGAAACATTGTTTACAAGATACTTTTCTGTAATCGAGAAGGATTTTCCTGATTTTATAATGTGTCCAAGGATAGATAGCGTTGAGCGAATTAAAGGCGATAAGCGAAGACATTTAGTTATTGCAAGTGCATTAAACAAACTGGAAACGATAGTTGAATAAAGAAGAGAAGGCAGCTGGTCAGAGCGATCAGTTGTCTCTTTAAGCTAACGGGGCAGGATAGTTCAAAAGCTTAGAGAATACCCTACATATAGAATGATTTGCGAAGTACGTGAATAAGACGTTAACAGAAATCCCCGAGAGTTCAAGAGCAATGTGAAATACAAATTAATAAAGTATTTATAGTAGAGTACTTTAAGCAACCACAAGGATAGGGGAGAATTTCAATGAATAAGAGTGTTGTAGAGTACACAAAATTGAAAATTAGAGACAATTCAAAGTTTTATGAGCTAGTATTGTTGTTTAATGTAGAGTTTGAATCGCCGAATCCGAATTATGTAAATTTAGATAATATTGAAAAACTATTGAAAAATCCAAACTTTGTCTGCTTTGTGGCAACCATCGATGGCAAAGTTGTAGGAGGATTAACTGGATTCGAATTAGAGATGTATGACCGTGAGGGATCTTCGATGTATATTTATGATCTAGCGGTCATTAATAAATGTCAAAGAAAAGGAATTGGTAGTAGGTTAGTATATGAAATGATTGAATATTGCAAATCAAAATCCATTAAGGAATTGTTTGTTCAAGCGGATAGCGTTGATCAACATGCTATAAAATTCTATAAAAAAATCGGAGGAGAACAAACTAAAACATTTCATTTTTCGTTTGACACTTCAAATTACTGAAACCTAAATTGTGCTATTAAATATTTCAGGAAATGGGTTTTCGTGTAAATATTATGAGTGATTTCGAAAGAAGTCGGGGTATCAATTATTGTAGTATAATGCCCTATTAAGAAATGCTTAATTAAAACAAAGCAGTGAAGGCAAATTGAATTTTCAATTAAACTAGCGGAAACGATAGCACGATCAAAATAAGAAAGCAGCTGATCAATGTGATCAGCTGCTTTTGTTGAAGTAACGGGCAGAATTGTACACTTTCCATTATTTGGTGTATTATATGAACGAAAAGGACCGGACAAACGGTTACGGAGTAAAGAGTGAGAATGTACTCTAAAAGATTTACAAGAAAAAAGATAAATTATTGAGCTGAAAGGTGGAAAACGGTGAGACTAAAAAAAAGAAGAAACCGTATGTTCTTTGTATTTATCAGTGTATTGTTTATCCTCACTACTGCAGGTTGTTTTGCATCACAGGAGACTCACCAGCTTGAACAAGTGAAAGAGCAGGAGCAGAAGCAGGAGTATGACCAAGGAAGTGGAATGAAATTTTCCAGCCTTTCTGAACAGAAGATCGAGGATTTTGCTAAGCTCAGTAAGGTATGGGGAGTGGTGAAATATTACCATCCTAAGGTTGTATCTGGGGATCTAAATTGGGACTATGAGCTATTTCGGGTGATGCCTTCTATTTTAGAAGAAAATTCGGATGTGAATTCAATTCTCTATGATTGGGTTCATACGCTAGGTAATGAGAGCATTACCGGGGATCTTGAACACCAATACCAGTTTTCCGAAGATTCCATACAACTCAGTCCAACCACAGATTGGTCCAAGGATGAGGAATATCTTGGAACAGATCTGAGTCTTGAATTATCAAAGATTTTAGATTCTAACATTTCAGAACGGAAAAATGCATACGTTAGCTTTAATGATGAATCACCCTTAGGGATTATGCATAATGAAAACGCTTATACTAATATGAAATTTGATGACACCGGCTACAGGTTGCTTGGTTTATTCCGCTATTGGAATATTATCGAATACTATTTTCCTTATAAAGATGTCATAGGAGAGGAATGGGATCAAGTGCTTCTAGAGTTTATTCCTAAAATGATAGATGGGTCTGATTATGATTCCTATTTCATGACCTTAGCAGAACTAACAACTAGAGTACATGATTCTCATGTTTATTTGGGTGGCAAAAATAGAGAATCCATTACTGAGTATTTTGGAATATATCGGCTTCCCGTAAACTTTGTCGAAATTAACAATCAGATTGTTATAAGTACAGTCTATAACAAATGTGGACTTGAGGTCGGAGACATAGTATTAAAAGTAGGTGACAATAATATTGATGAATTATTAGAAGATAGAAGAAAATACATCTCACAATCACGAGAAGACACGTCAGGTCATTTCTTTAATGCATTATTCCGAACTCATCAAAAGAATATGGACGTTACTGTAATTCGACAGGGAAAAACGATGAACATAAGTGCGACGAGCAGCCTACAAGAGATTAATTACTTTGTTTATACGAAATCACAAGCAATGGAGAACGGAGAGATCTACTATATTAATGCCGGTCTGTTGGTAGATGGCGAGATTGATAGCATCATGAAAAGATGGTGGGACACTAAAGGTCTGATTGTTGATCTTAGAAACTACCCTTCTAGCTCAGTTGACTATAAATTGGCCCAATATCTGATCCCTTCTGAGGAAGAGTTTGCCAAAGCGTCACTTCCTAATCGTGCAGTACCAGGTGAATATTATTTTGAACCACTTACCTCAGGGGAGCCTCTACGGACAGATGACGAGGTTTATAAAGGGAAAGTTGTGATTTTAATCAATGAACATACTATGAGTAACGGTGAGTTTACAACGATGTTGCTGAGAAAAACAGAAAATTCAATAGTTCTTGGGAGGCCAACTGCTGGAGCGGATGGCAATTTATTTAGAATTACTCTCCCAGGAAATATAAAAACTGGCATAAGTGGAATCGGTATATTTTATCCAGATAAAAAACCAACGCAAAGAATAGGAGTGCAGCCTGATATTCGTCTTGATCCAACCATTGAAGGAATTACGGAAGGTAGGGACGAGTATGTTGAGAAAGCCGTTGAAATAATTAAAAATGGTTATTAAACACTTTTCTCCTACATAGACAAGAAATTTATCGTTTGAACTATAAGTTAAAAAATTGAATTTTTAAACCCGGTTTGATGGAACCATTGAAAGTCGCTAATTTAGCGGCTTTTTTGTTTTATCGGTACAAGAAACGTTGGGCTCAGTGGAAAAAACCTCATCTTCCAGTTGGTGGAGGAATCTCAAGTGTCTGTGCTAAGATGAGGGTAAATGATGATTCAAGCTGGGGAACAAGGCTAGAAGGGGTGCACATTGAAGAAAATACTTGTCATTGACGATGAAGTCGCAATCAGAGATTTAATTGAGCTCGTACTGAGAAGAGAAAACTACGTCGTTCAAACGGCTGAAAACGGTAAAATAGCCCTGCAGCTGCTGGATGCTTTTGGGCCGGACCTGGTGGTGCTTGACTTGATGCTGCCTGACTGCTCCGGATATGACCTGTGCAAGGAAATCACCGGGAAACGTGCCGTTCCTGTGATCATGCTCTCTGCCAAAAATGAGGTAATCGACAAGGTGTTGGGACTAGAGCTAGGGGCGGAAGATTACATGACCAAACCCTTTGACAATCGTGAATTGCTCGCTCGGATCAAGGTGATTCTGAGAAGAAACGAGAGCAAGGAGGAATCAAGTGAAGGAACAGAAGTGAAATCTACACGCATCATTCATGAAGAGCTGACATTTGATCTGGAAAGCCGAAGGGTGCTGAAAAACGATGTACCCGTGTCTTTAACGGCCAAAGAGTTTAAAATTCTGGAAACGTTACTCAAAAGGCCAGACAAAATCTTCACCCGGGATGAGCTGCTGCAGATCGGATGGGGATATGACTTTATGGGAGACAGTCGCAGTGTGGATATGACCATCATGCGATTACGGAAGAAGCTGGAGGATAACGCGGACGAACCGAAGTATGTCAGGACGATCTATGGATTTGGCTATCAACTTGGAGGTGGCGAGGCCTGAAGTATTCAACCCGGTTACTGCTGAATTATTTATTTTTCTCCGTGCTGTCCTTTGGCATCATTATTTTTGCGGTGAATAAAGCCATCGATTACTACAGCTTCATTACCATTGAAAAACAGATGAGGGAGAAGGCGGATCTGTCCGAGTTGTCCTTCCGTGAGGTGTTGGCACAGCATAGATCATCGACAGGAGAGCCGCAGACAAAAGAAATCGTCAGACTTGCTCTGGAGAAGCTGAAAGCTTCAGGCAAGGAAGTACGTATCTATGATAGCTCCAAGCAGTTGCTGGGCTTGGCTGCGGATGGCATCATCATTAATGATGGCAAACCTCTTATTTTTGAAAAGAATATTGAGAAAGCCCTGAGCGGCAGTTATGCCTACACCGTAACGGAAGATCATCTGCTTTATTTTGCCACTCCCATTCAGGATCAATACTACCAAAACGCTTATGTGTATGAGTTCGTGGAGGACATTTCCTACTTTTATGCGATTATGGATCAAATTCGTTATATCCTGTTTGCGGGTGCAGGCGGATTTATTGTACTGATTACGTTATCCAGTCTGTGGATTGCCCGCAACACAACCAAGCCGATTAAGCTGTTGCTTGGGGCTGCGCAAAGTTTCTCTAGACAGGAGTTTCGGAGAGTTCATCTAAACCGGAAGGATGAGCTGGGCATGCTGGCAGATGGGCTGGATTCCATGGGGCGGCAGCTTCATGATTACATTCAGTACCAGAAACAATTCGTCTCCAACGTATCTCATGAGTTAAAAACACCACTGGCAGCAATTCGTGGTTTCTCTCAATACTTGTATGAAGGGGAGAACGAGAACAAGGAGCTGCAAAAAATCTATGCTCATCTGCTGCAGGAATCGGACCGGCTGACGCGCTTGATTAATGAACTGTTGTTGCTATCCCGATTCGACAAGGCTGATTCTAACGAACTGGAAGTCCGGAAGACGGAAATGAACGAACTGATTCAGCAAGTCGCAACGAGTATGGGTGGCAAGGCCAAAGATAAAGGAATCGAGATTATGTTCAGGGAGGCGGAAGCGGAACCGGAGGATAAGCTTCTGACGAGAGTCCACGCCAACGTGAATCCAATGCTGATGTCCCATGCGATCGCCAACCTTGTGGACAATGCCATCAAATATTCAGGCAGTCCATCGCTAATCGAATTGAAGCTTACACATACGCCAAGCGAGGTAGTTATACGGATACGTGATCAAGGTATCGGTATCGCGGGCGATGAGCTGGAGAGAGTGCAGGAACGCTTTTACCGGGCGAAAAATGCAAGCACAGCGAACGGTTCAGGTCTTGGACTTTCTATTTGCAAAGAGATTGTAGAGCGGTTCAATGGATATATCGACATGGAAAGTCAAATCGGGGAAGGAACGACCGTTACGATTGTGTTACCCCGTGCGTAAACACGCGCGTAAATAGTTACGTTACAAGATTAATACAATTCTGTTATGAGACTAACAAATGCTTTTTTTATAATCACTTCATAAGAAGAAATCACACATTTATGGAGGGATCACGATGAAATTGATTAACAAAGCGACAGCTGTTATCCTGCTGAGTATTTTACTCACGATGGCACTGACGGGCTGTCAGTCTAATGGTGCCAAGACGCCAGAAGCGGCGCAGAACTCGGCTGAAAAAAACACGCCCGACGAACAGGCCAAAGGCGAAGGAGCATCAAATCCTACTGCGCCTGCTTCAGAAAATTCAGAAGGACAGAGTGCTGAAGCTATTAAGGAAGGTTCGATGGAGAAGGAAGGCAATGTGGTGCTGAAGGAACTTGCTTTTGTCTATAATGAGCACACCATTGCGATTTCGGATACAGCGAATGAAGATCAGATGGAACAGATGCTGGGCAAACCGGATAAGCTGAAATCTCATACGTACAGTGCCGGCGATGGAACAAACATGGATACGTTAATCGGTTTTACAGAAAAGGTTTATACGTATCCTGGTCTGGAGATTAAAACAATCAGTATACCGGAGGGGAAACAAGACTCCATCTTTCATATCGAAATTACAGATCCTAAGTACGCGACAGTGCGAAACATTAAAGCAGGAGATAGCCTGGATACACTCAAAAACGCCTACCCTGAGGGGAAACTGCTTGGTGATGGAGCCCCTAATGAGGAGGATGACTTCCGTTACGAGCCATCCAATTATGTGGATGTGATGTCGTTTCATATCAAGGATGCCAAGGTGGAGAGCATTCAGATCTACAGCCTTCTGGACTAATATTTAAACACCGTCAGTATTACTGGCGGTGTTTTATTACGTTTTGATCCTGCTTTTCTTTTAGCAAGCATTGGTACTACAGATTGAATGTGTATATCAATGTAATTAAAGTTTGATCGCCAAGTAAATCCAAAACATAACTCCTTGGAAGACCAGGAAAAGGAAAACAATAATAACAAGTCGAAATATAATCGAATACTGCATTAAAAGGACTGATAATCATATGAAATTGATTCGAAGGGGTAATTATGAACTACCCAAAACACTGATTATGCTCCGTGAATTGGAAGAAGAAATTAGAGAAGAAAGAGGTAAAGAATTTGCGGACTTAGTAGGCCTAAGCTTTTCCTATTCTCACGAAGAAAATGATTTCTTTACCTATGCAAATGCGCCAATTGATATGGTGTTATTGACGTTCACAAGAGTAGACAGCTATTGTGGATTTATTACAGAGTTTAGCACGATAGAAGATCTTGAATACGCTCCTATTGCACTTTTCGAACGACTGGGCTTTTGTGATTCCGATTACAGCGTTAAAATTATTGCCAATAACATTCGGGATTTTCTAAGATTGCTGATCACGGTTAAAACATATTCAGCCTCGATCAGGAAGACGATGAAAAGCATGAAGGCCAGACTCCTGATGAAGACTACTTCTATAGAAAGATCATAGAGAAATTTGATGTAGAGCCATTCGAAAGTGTTCAACAGTATAAGCAAGAAACAATGGAAAGTCGAGCACGAGAAGTTGGGGTTATGACTAAAAATGGAATCGGAGTCATGCCAATTAGTGATGATGGTCCCCACAAAATCTTTGAACTTAGAGGAATGGGATAATCCATTAGATGAAATTAAACGTTTTTTTGAAGATGCAAGCTTGGAAAGCAAACTCGCATGTATTCGTAATATTCAGGAACAGTTCTCACTTGAGCATGGAGTTGACCTACTAGACTTTTTGATTGATGAAATGACGAAACTGGGATTTGTCAATGAAGTTAAGAAGTTAAGTTCATTTACTTTGTAGTGTACCGCAAACAGCTTTGGGATACGAAACTGACGTGGGACAAGAACATGCTCCCATAGATAGTCGCTAGTTTAGCGGCTTTTTTATGTCGAGGGACAAAAACATGATCCCATATAAAGCCGCTATTTTAGCGGCTCTTTTTTTATCGGTACAAGTTCTTGTCCCGAGTCGAGGATAAGAACTTGTACCGACTGCCGTAAAGGACAAGAACATAAGCCGATTACCGATTAGATAAGTATCTAACTATGTTTTACATGCAATTTCATTAAGCTAACGGGCAGTATAGTTTGATAACTGTAAGGGCAAAATAGCCAAAAATAATGGAGGATATTTCTCATGTGGGGGAGATGTATTATTTTGATTTGGGCCATAGGGGTTATCAACTTTACAATATTGGATGGTGTTGATGCATACAGCGATGAGTCGCCAACTATGAATAATGTCGATATTCAACATAAGAGATTGGAAGAAGTTCTTATTTTTGAACTTCGTCCAAAGATCATGGACGTACTTAGGAAAGAGTATGCTAGTAACTTTCTCATCGATAGACAGCATATCTTACCATTGAGGAAATCGAACTCTTATCCTCAACATGAGTTCATACTAGAAGGACGAGTTACTACAAATTCTTACTCGGATATAGTTCAAATTACTTTTAAAGCTAATTTTGACGGATACAAAGTGAGTGGTTTTCATGTTGTTAATCATTCATTGAACTAACGGGAAACGATAGCTCAAATAAAAGGAACCATGAGGCTGCAGCATAATTGAACGGCAACCTCGCTAAACGGGCAGCCGGTCATTGAATAATAAATAGAAATGAACGAGTAAATCGAAAACAATTTCAGTTACCACGCACCAAAGCCCGGACAACCGGAAATTTATCATGAGATCCGCAAGAAGGCCAAGGAGTTGACATACCCGCTTGATTAGAAGGCACCAGACAGCCGGGAGAAGACGCAATGATGTCAAGGACAAGAAGTTTATCCCATTGAAAGTCGCTATTTTAGCGACTTTTTTATTTTATCGGTATAAGTTCTTGTCCCGAGCCATGGACAAGAACTTGATCCGATTACCGATTATATACATTTGTTGGTGCTCAGATTGCATGTGAATTAGCTGAAACATTTGAGATTCATTTGTCAGCAAGTCACAAAATTAACTATAAACCTTTGCATATTATGGGTCGGAGTATGTTTTGGTATTTTAACGCATTTGGAGTTATTACAGCTAAACGATATAGTATTCTAGGGAAATGGTTGTATAAACAACCAGAGAGGGTTTACCGAAATACATTAAAACCACTCATTGATGCTAGGAAAATAAAATTACACTCTAAAACAATTATAATACAGGATTGGTTAAACCCCCGAAAACTGGACACTGTACCTCTTTCAGTCTAGCGCAATAAGGGGTGTACTGCCCAACTTGCTAGGGGGCTAAATAGTTAGCGATAACTCAAATACGTTTAGCACGTTATTGAAAATACAAAATATGGAATTTAAGGAAAAATCAACAGAAGAAATTGCAAAAGTTTATACACAAAATTTTGATTTGCTGTTTCATGAAGTGCCTGTGCAAATCAATAGAGAAATCATTCTTTATGAAAATGCATTTTCGGTAATAGGACTTATATCTTATTGGATTAATCTAACTTTATGTACTCAGCACAGTATATGACTGAACAAATGTTAAAGATAGCAGTCTTTAAACATAGTAGTAAATGTTAATCGAGCCCTGCACATACTTGGCACCAAGCAAATCGTATATTGCAAACGATGTGTCAGGGCCGGTACGCCAGGCCCAGTTACAGAGTTTGAGAATCTACTTGACAGGGACATCTCTAAATCGATATTGCCTTGGTGTCATGCCAACAAACTTTTTGAATTGGCGCATGAAGTGAGTGTCATTTTCGTAACCACAGGTACTAGCAATTTGATTTATTGACATCTCGCTGTGATCTAAAAGATATTTGGCGTGCTCTAGCCTCCCGTTAATCATATCGGTCATTACAGAGCAACCAAATAACTGCTTGTAGATATGTTGGAAATAAGATTTACTCAAACTTAAACGTGCAGCCAGTTCAGTTACAGAAACGTTCTGGTGAGGAGAGCGATAGAGTTCATTACGTAATTCGTTAAATCGGATGTAATAATGATTCAGTTGATGAGGAGCCGTTCGTTCCCGCAAATCACTTAATTTCATGAAAAAGGACCGAAGATCGCAGTCTATGATACGCTCACGCAACGTTCCGTTAAGCCGGTTCACATTCTGTAGTTCCTTGATGGACCTGGAAATCAGTAGCGGATCAGATGCTTCAATTGGAGTGTCCAGAGGGAAGTTTAGTTCTGTAAGAAATTCATTCATATTTTCGCCATAACAATGAAACCAGTCATTAATGAATGGGCTCTTTATTTCGCAGTAAGCATGGGGAGTCTCGGGTTGAAAAAAGACAAAAGTATTCTTTTCGACGATCATCGTTTGCCCATTCAACTTCAACTCTGCATTGCTATTAAAGAATACAAAAGTGTAATGACCAGAACCTTTCGGACGATTTCTAATAATTCCTTCATGGTGGATGGTATGAAAACCGCATGAAATTAATTTCAGCATCCGTTCACGCTCCCAGCACAATAGGTCAGTTTTTGATGATTATAGTTTATTGTGGGGGATTATACAACGACCTATACTAATATAAACTACATCTTGATGAAAGGGGAACACATGGGGGACGATAGGAAGTATTGGGTGGATACCTTAGTTCGAATTACGCAGCCTGTTCTACATTCATTATCGGAACGTCGGATGGTGTTGGATATGCCTATCGAAGCGAGAGAAGGTGATCGGTCCAATTACACATACTTGGAAGCATTAGGACGTACCTTAGCCGGAATGGCACCATGGCTCGAACGTGGAACACGTTCTGGAGAGGAAGGAGAAATTCGATCTAACATGGCCGTTATGGCGAGGCAAGCCATCGAGGCGGCTACTGATCCAACTTCCCCGGATTATATGAATTTCACAAAAGGTGGACAGCCTTTAGTTGACGCAGCCTTCCTTGCCAACGCCGTTCTCCGTGCTCCAAACGAACTGTATGCAGTGCTTGATGATAAAGTGAAAGCAAATCTGATTTCAGCTTTGAGATCTACGCGTGTGATCCGTCCGGTTTTTAGCAATTGGCTCTTATTTAGTGCCATGATTGAAGCCGCTCTGTTCCGAATGGGCGTAGAAGATTGGGATCGTATGCGTGTAGATTATGCTTTAAGACAACATCAGCAATGGTACAAAGGGGACGGTATGTACGGAGATGGGCCTTCGTTCCACTGGGATTATTACAACAGCTTTGTCATTCAACCCATGTTGGTCGATATATTGGATGCAATAGGAGATCAATTTGAAGATTGGGCTGCACTACAAGTCAAGGTGTTGAAAAGAGCAGTACGTTATGCAGCCATTTTGGAACGGTTAATATCACCTGAAGGGACCTTCCCGCCACTGGGCAGATCACTTGCTTATCGTTTCGGGGCATTCCAGCATCTGTCTTTAATGTCTCTTAGGGAGGAGCTCCCGGAAGGACTGTTACCAGCTCAAGTCCGTTGCGCACTTACGGCCGTCATCAGGAAGCAGATTCAGATGCCGGGTACATTCGATGATTCCGGCTGGCTTCGCATTGGCTTTGCCGGCAGTCAACCTGAAATTGGAGAAGGGTATATTTCGACAGGCAGTTTATATCTGTGTACGACGGTATTTCTAGCGTTGGGGCTATCACCGGAAGCTGAATTCTGGCAAGGAGAGGCAGAGTGGACTGCGCTGAAAGCATGGTCTGGTGGAACAATTCAAATAGATAAAGCAATCTCGGGAGAAATGTAGGCGTTTACAATAGGAGGGGAGAGATTAAGGATGACGGTCGAATCAAATTGGGTGCAAGAAGCATGGAATCAAACGAAGGCAAAAGTGAAGCATGTTCATCAGCGTATCGGAGATGGATTCCCACATGCAAGTCAAAATGGAGAATACCGATTGGAACCAGCCTCCTGGTGGACTGCTGGCTTCTGGCCTGGATTGCTGTGGCTTATTTATCAGGATACGCAAGATGAGGATTTGAAAGCATCCGCAGAATCATGCGAACGCCAGCTGGATGTATTATTAACCGATTCGAATAAAATAGATCACGATATTGGTTTCATGTGGACTTTAACAAGCGTAGCAAGATATAAAATTTTAGGATCAGATGATTCGAAACGAAGGGCTTTACTTGCCGCCAACCTTCTCGCTGCGCGTTTTAACGTCCAAGGGAAATTCATCCGTGCGTGGAATGGTAAAGATGTTGCAGGTTGGGCCATTATCGACTGTCTGATGAATCTGCCACTGCTGTATTGGGCGTCAAACACAACACGAGATCCGCGATACAAGCACGTCGCAACCAATCATGCGGATACCGTGTTAAAGCATTTTTATCGGACTGATGGATCGGTTGCCCATATTGTATCTTTTGACCCTGAAACCGGAGAAAAGCTTGAAGTGAAGGGAGGACAAGGCTACTCACCTGAATCAGCATGGTCACGTGGAGCAGCATGGGCGATCTATGGAATGAGCCTGAGCTACCATTACACAGGCAACCAACAATACTTGAATGGCGCCAAAAAAACAGCTCAATTTTTCTTAGCCAATCTACCACAAGATTATGTTCCTGTTTGGGATTTCCGTTCGTCTGAAGAGGGCCGTACGGTCCGTGACTCATCGGCTGGAGCCTGCGCAGCTTGTGGGCTTCTGCTTTTAGCAGAACAGGTTGACGGAGATGAGGCAAGGATCTATAGGGAAAGCGCGAAAAAAATACTTCATTCATTGTATACAAATTATGGAGCCTGGGAATCGGAAACGGAGGAAGGGCTTATTTTACACGGAACGAGTCATTACCCCGAAAAACAAAATGTCGATGTCCCATTGATTTACGGGGATTATTACTTTACGGAAGGAATCTCCTTATTGATGGGTAACCGAGATCGCTTCTGGTAAAGCAAATAAATAGGCTTGTGTTGGTTTCTGCTGAGAAGCAAAGCCAACATGAGTTTTTTTATTGCTCATTTTCGATCATCGAGAAGTTCCCGTTCTACTGGCCCGTTAAGGCCGCACCTCTAACTACCGGCGCTTTCGCTCCTGTTGTTGTTCCTGAGCATCTCGTAATGACGCTACTGTTCATGCCGTTAGTCAAATGCAGCCGGCCATTCGTATGGCCGCGGAAGAATCTGCTGTGGATTTCAGACTGGCTTACATGATGAAAGATAATGCTAGAATTTTATTTCCGATGCCTGTCGTAACGTTTACCGCGTCAATGAGTACTGGCTTCGTGCTGTCACTTAAATGAAGAAAGCCAAAAGCTTTATATGGGCACCTTAGAGGTGAAAAGATGCCGTAATCCGCGTCGTTGAGCGAATTGATTGCGCTTGCAAGAAAAGTCAATTCCCGGAAATTCTTATCAGGTCAGCTTATTTTTTGAACTTTTCCTTCTTGGTTTTCTTTAGCGCACACAACATATGATACGCCTTTACTTCGTTAAATAGATTGCTGCAAAAAGCGTTGATTGCCGGAAATTGCCCCAGCCCCTATGCTGACATTAACCGCTCCCGAGCAGACCGGAACACGGATGATCCGGGTGAACGGTAAACCAGCAGATGGAGGTGTGGGGGATGGCTTCCCGAATGGACACAGCCGGCCATAGAAAAATAGAAAGCGATTACAAGATGAGCCAGGCTACGGAACGAAGACGAAGTATCTGGAAAGGCGTAAAGCGCGATCGCTTTTTGTATCTGCTTGCGCTACCGGGCATCGTGTTCTTTATCCTATTTAAGTATGTGCCAATGTGGGGAATCTTGATCTCGTTTCAAGATTATTCGCCTTATCAGGGGATGTGGGCAAGTCCGTGGATCGGTTTCGAACATTACATCCGTTTCTTTTCGAATCCCGACTTTCTGATCTTGTTCCGAAACACGATGGCGATCAATTTGCTGTCACTCATCTTTTTCTTCCCGCTGCCCATTTTGTTATCGGTCATGATGAATGAGCTGCGCGGCAACAAGTTCCGCAAAACGATTCAGTCGATTGTTTATCTGCCGCATTTTCTGTCTTGGGTCATTATCGTCGGTATTACGTTTCTTCTTCTGTCTACCGGCGAAGGCATCGTCAATCAGCTTCTAGTGGCAGCCGGTCTGAACAAGATCGACTTTTTGACCAATCCCAATTACTTCTGGGTTCTGTTGACCGTCCAGTCGATATGGAAAGATGCAGGCTGGGGTACGGTATTGTTCCTTGCTGCGATGGCCGGGATCGATCCGCAGTTGAACGAAGCAGCGAAGATGGACGGAGCGGGACGCTTGCGGCAGATCTGGCATATTACTCTGCCGGGCATCCGTTCGGTCGTCATCATCCTTCTTATTCTGCGGATTGGACATATTATGGACGTCGGCTTCGAGCAAGTCTTCCTGATGATGAACGGTGCCGTATCCGAAGTCGCAGATGTATTCGATACTTATGTGTATAGGCTAGGTATCAAGCAGGGACAACTCAGTTTCAGTACTGCTGTCGGCGTGTTCAAATCGTTGGTAGGCCTGATCCTCGTTATCGGAGCGAACAAGCTAGCCAAGAAATTCGGCGAAGACGGTGTTTATTAAAAGGAAGGTTCATAGGTTCCAACCGGAGTAAAGAAAAGAAAGGAGGGCGGGTTTCCTATGCTCCAGTCCAAAATGGATCGTCTATTCAATGCAACTAATCTGTTTTTTCTAACTGTAATCGGTCTGGTCACGTTGTTTCCTTTGTATTACGTGCTGGTCGTGTCGTTCAGCGACCCGGCAGAATTCATTCGCAACAAAGCGACGCTTTTCCCGAAAAAGTGGAGTCTCGATTCTTACCGGTATTTGTTGTCCACCAATTCTTTTATGCATGCAATGGGCAACAGTGCGTTTCTGGCTACCGTCGGCACGATGCTCAGCTTATTTGTAACATCCTGTCTTTCTTATGCCCTGTCTCGGAGACGACTGCAGGGACGGCGGGTGATGCTGCTGCTGATTCTGCTGACAACGCTCTTCAATCCCGGTATTATTCCACCGTACCTGTTAATCCGCGATCTCCATTTGATCAACAGTACCTGGTCGTTGATTCTGCCGGTGCTAACGAGCGGGTGGTATGTATTATTGATGAAAGGTTTCTTTGACAGTATCCCGTCCAGCCTGGAAGAAGCGGCCCGTATTGACGGCTGCAACGATATCGGAGTCTGGTGGCGTATCATTTTGCCGCTGTCACTGCCGTCGCTGGCGGCATTTGGCCTGTTTTACGCTGTAGCGTACTGGAACACCTTCTTCACCGCGCTGCTCTATATCAACGACTTCAACAAGCAGCCTCTTCAAGTCCTACTGCAAAACATGCTGATCGACTCGTCGACGGCTTCAGGAGGAACCGCAGCGGTCGAGATAACCGCGGAGCAGCAGATTCCGTCGGAAACATTGAAAATGGCCGCCGTTGTAATCGCAACTGTTCCGATCCTTATGGTATATCCATTTTTGCAAAAACATTTCGCAAAAGGCGCGATGGTCGGTTCGGTGAAAGAGTAAGCGCAGGTACAGGCAAGCTGATTTATATATCCGAATAAAAGGGGAGATTCAAGTGAGAAAAAAAATAGGAGCGAAATTGGGGTTTGCATCCATTATGGCTCTGTCTCTGGTTACAGCGGCCTGCAGCAGTCAAAACGCGGAAAACGGCGTGCCGGAAGATGGAAAGCCGATGCCGGTCAGTATCATGTCGATGTATTTTACACCTGAACCGCCCGGAGAAGACAATGTGATCATTCAAGAGATCGAGAAGAGAACGAATACCGATCTCAATATCACGTGGGTATCACCAAACAGCTATGGCGACAAGGTAAACGTTACGCTGGCGTCGGGTGAGATTCCCGATCTGATGCTGGTCGATGATCCTTTCTCGGCTCAGGTACGTACTATGGTGAAGCAGGGTGCGTTCTGGGATCTGACGCCTTATCTTCAAGACTACCCTAACCTCTCTGGGTTTCCGAAAGAGTCCTGGATCAACACCAAGCAGGCCGACGGCAAAAATTATGGGATTCCTCGGGTGCGTCCGGTCGAAGGAGGCCCATTCCTGTTCCTACGTAAAGACTGGCTAGACAATCTGGGCATGGAGATTCCGGAAACGACAGACGAATTTTACGAAGTGCTCAAAGCATTTACGAAAAACGACCCGGACGGCAATGGTAAAGACGATACGATGGGATTCACAGGATTGGTCAATCAAAGTAATATGGGCAGCTATGGGGCAATCGTCAGCGCATTCACGCAAAATACCGGAGATTGGAAAGATGTCGACGGCAAGCTGGTCAACGTTAACCTGTTGCCGGAAATGCGCGATGCTCTGGAATGGTTAAGCAAAGCTTATGCTGAAGGGTTGATCTCGGAAGATCTCGCTGTTCTGAAAGAGAGCCAGACCAAGGATCAGCTGAATGCGGGCCGTGCAGGCGCCGCCGTTAACACGGTCGAAGCGGCGTGGGAGCCAATGGAAGCGAATCTGAAGAGCAACCCGGACGCGGATTTTCTGCCGCTTGTCTCCATGAACGGCTGGACCAACAAAGACGGCGGATTCTTCGGGATGTTTGTGATTCCCAAAACGGTATCGGAAGAAAAAATGAAAAAACTGCTTGAACTGATGGACTATGGCGCGTCGGAAGAAGGCGGAACGCTGGCCAGCTACGGTCTGGAAGGTGTTCATTATACTGAAGAGAACGGAATCAAGATGGCGACGGATAAGGCCAAGACCGATATCGTCGGCTCGCAGGCGCTTGGTCAAATCTTCATGAATTATGACAAATATATGCGCGCGTATCGGGGCGGTATGCCACTGGAGATTTTTGAGCGGAACAAAAAGATCATCGACGAGCGTGCAGAAATAAGTGTTCCTGACAGAGCGATTGGATTGTATTCGGAAACGAATATTTCGGTGGGACCTGAGCTGGCGAAGAATATTCAGGATATGAAAACCAAGATTATACTCGGCAAGCTGTCGCTGTCGGACTGGGACAAATTTGTTGAGAAATTGAAAAATGATTCAGATCTGCAAAAAATTACGGACGAGCTGAATCAGGCTTATGCCGACCGTCAAGCGGAGCAATAAGCGGCTGGCTGAATTGTTCCGAAAAAGGTGCATGTAAACAGGGGAGTCTCCGGAAGCGGGGGCTCTATTGTATATGTTCCCTTTCTTATAAAATGATGTAGTATGTAGACTGTTAATAGTGTATAGAGAAAAGGGGGAGCAGGAGTGACTGATGTTCGAAGCTGGCTAAATTTTCGGTGGACGAGTCGAAGCCGGGAAGGAAGAGGACGCTTTTATCGTTACAGCCTGATCCTGGCACTGTGCATGTCGAGTATTCCAACAGCGGTTATCGGCTTCTCGTCTTATGTGCTCGGTACGCAGCACATCGAACGCGAGGTGATGAGCAGCCACCGGGCACTCGTTAAACGCTCGGCAGAAAGCATGGACGAACTGTTCGTGCAGGTGGAACAGTCTGCGGCCCGTTGGGCGCTAGATCCGAGACTTGACGGTGATCTTAGAAGAGCAAATCTTCGTATGGAATACCAGAGAACCCAGGAGCTGTATCGCTTTCTGGGACTGATGAAAGCGTCTTATCCGGAGCTGAAAGACGCAAAGCTGCTGCTTGCTCGTAACGAACCGCTTTTGCTGTCGGATACGGAAGGGTTAAGGAAAATCTCGATCGCAGAAGATAGTAAGCGGTTTCAGAGTATTGTTGATGCCCCGTCCGCTTTGTATTGGCTGGATAATTTTCGGTGGACGGCTTCCGAGAACGGAGAGGTTGTATTAGTCCGGAAGCTGCCTGCTTACGGAGATCCTTATGGAGCTCTTCTATTGAACATGGACAGAGATAAAATTGAAGAACGGATGCGCCAGGTATCGTTCGATGATAAAGGCGCTTCGTTTCTATATGCAAGTTCCGGACCACCCATAATCCGCATGTCGGATGTGCCGTCGGATGATCCGATGCGAACCCCGACTTTCGAATCCGCGCTGCGTGAGGAGCTTCGAACTCAGGTCTCGGACACACCGGACTCTTATCTGTTCAAATGGCAGGGCAAAACCTACTCCGTTTCCCATAGCCAATTACATCGTCCGGGGGTCGAATGGACTTATGTGACGGTGTCGCCTTTAGAAACGCTAACTCGTCCTGTCGTGCTGCTCTCGCGTTCGCTGCTCGCCGTGAGTTTTGCCGGTATGCTGCTGGCGCTGCTGATCGCCTGGTTGGCTTCGCATCGATTGCACCGGCCGATAGGTCGATTGGTACAAATCCTTAACAGCCAGTTTTCACCGGCGCTCGGTCAGCCTTCAGGGGACAGGGCCGTCGGGACGGCAGAAACACCTGAACAAGAAAAAGGCCTGAGCGGACTGCTGCGGAAAATCAGCATAAGCCAGCGTTCCAAAAACGGACCTGACGGTACCGGAATAGAGAACAATATGCATCCCTACGACGAGCTGGACTATATCGAGACGAGTTGGCGCGGTCTATCCGATGCCAAAAGAGAAGCCGAAGCCCGGCTCGAACACACGTATCCCGAATTGAGATCGGCCTTTTTGATGCAGCTGATGCAGGGACATTATCAGACATTGAGCGAGCGAGAACTGCTGTCGCGAATGGAAAGATTCGGATGGTCGATCCATCCCGACGAGCGGATGTTAGTTTTCTTGCTGCAGGTCGGCGTGCTATCGCCGCCGGAATCGAAGTTCCGCGAAGAAGATGAACTTCTGATGACGTTCGCTGCCGCCAACGTAGCCCGTGAATTTGTGGAGCAGCGTACAAAACGTGCAATCGTTGTAAATTTTCAGGATTCGACCGCTGCCGTGCTGATTCCTTATTCCATGGGTGAAAGCGGCGTGACAGCCGAGACGGATCGAGAACATACGTACGATTTGCAAAGTTCAGCCGATAAGATCCAAGGTGATACTGCAAATGAAGAGGGCGATGTACAGCGGTTGAACGTACTGGGGAAAGCGCTGGCGGGAGAGTTGGCAGGTACGATACGCTCTGTGCTGCGGCTGCAGACCCTAGTGTGCACAGGCAGTGCTTCCGGAATTCTGGAAGTGCCGGAGCTGCTTCATTCTCTGCGAGCTGCGCTGCGTCATATTCAGCATGACGAAGATTGTCGGGTTCTGCATCTGGATGAATGGATGCCGGATCTTGATGAGCAGAGCACTTATCCATTCGAGCTCGAACGTGAGCTTCTCCGCAGTGTCAAGCTTGGCCAAATCGAGGAAGCGGCCCGGCTGACGGATGAATTTATCGATGAGCTGGCACGCCGAGCGGCCTCGAAGCCAGAAATGCGTAATCTGACTTTGCATCTGCTCGGCAGTCTGCTCCACACGATGATGGAGAACGGTGCTCCATCCGAGCACGTCGACTTTATGGGTCTGTATGAACGTCTTGCCACTATACGCCAGCCCAAAGCAATGGCCGCCTTTATGCGTACACAGGTATTGGAACCTTATGGCCGCGAGATCGATGGTAGCGATCGGCTGTATACTGATCGTCTCGCCGAAAGAGTCAAGGAGGAGATCGAACGTGATTATACGGCAGATTTCTCTCTGGAGAGCTGTGCGGAACGTTTTGGCGTCAGTTCTTATACGCTCAGCCGCTCATTCAAGCAAGCCCACGGGAAAAACTTCGTCGATTATGTCATGGAACTTCGTCTTGAACGGGGCTGTGAGCTGCTGTGCACGACCGATCTCAAAGTGAACGAGATCGCCGAGTCGGTCGGTTATCATCCCTCGTATTTTATCCGGCTATTCCGCAAGCAGAAAGGCATGACGCCCGGGCAATACCGAATGAAGAAAAACGGATAAGTAAAGCGTCGTGCTGGAACACGACTCCTAAGCAGAATAACTGCATAAAGAGCAGTCGGCCACAGAAGTTAGTACGAGAAATAAGACCGTTACCTTAGTGCGGGCGGTCTATTTCTTTTCATGTAGGCGAGCAAATGAAATACCATTAAAATACTATAAATATCTAGTATACATACGAAAAGTATATGAGAATGTAAGAGGCAATAGATGGAGCAATTTGTGTCGAGGGACAAGAACTCGGCCCCATAGAAAGTCGCTAATTTAGCGGCTTTTTTGTTTTATCGGTACAAGTTCTTGTACCGAGTCGAGGACAAGAACTTGTACCGATTACCGATTAGATAAGTATTGAACTATTAATTAAATTTATTAAGCTAACAGGCAGGGGAGTTTATTGATTTCGCGAATACTCTACAAATGAAGTTATTTACGAAGTTCGTAGATAAGACCTCAGTCGAAAGAAGTTCTTAGTTTAGGAGGAGTCTAAATGATATTAGAAAAAGTTATAAATAGAATTGTAATACAAAGTGAATATAAGGATTTTGTTGATAAGTATATAGATAATATACTTACCGAATTTAAAGGTAAGATTCATAGCATTTATATGTGTGGCTCGATTCCAAAAGGAACGGCTAAACCTTTTAAGTCAGATGCAGACTTTACTATTGTATGTGTAAATCCCAAAGATATTGATTACGAAAGATTGTCAAATATTAAAGACAGGCTTTTAAAAGAATATCCAGTATTAACTAAGATTGATACGACAATTTGCTCGATTGACGATGTATTAAGTAAACCAAATGAGTGGGGTTTTTGGGTTAAGATAATTTGTGTTTGCATATATGGTGATGACGTTGGTGAAAAAGTACCACCGATAATTATTTCTCCAGCGTTCATTTTAGACTTAAATACAGAGACCAAGGAGGAAGTAGATCGTATATATCGTTTACTTTCTAATGCTAGTGATAACACAATGAAAACTAGATATATTAAAGGTTACTCTAAGAGATTAATTCGTGCATTATACTCTTTGGTTTTAGAAGATACAGGTGTATGGCAAGATGACATTATTAAGATGAAGAATGCCATATTAAACTATTGTGAGATTGACTCCGCTTTAGTTGATTATCTGTATGCTTGTTACTTGGATGGTAATAATGTACTTGTTGAAGAGTTTCTGGGAATTGCAGATGAAGTATATAGCTATTTTGAGAACACCTTAAATGCAATGGCTGCTTCCAGAACTTCCTCCGGCTAACACCAGGTACGTTAGTTGAATATCGGAGACAGCATAAAAGCTGTCTCTTTTTTACCAAATGGGGGACATCTGTCGAGGGACAAGATCATGTCCCATAGAATGTCGCTAATTTAGCGGCTTTTTTGTTTTATCGGTACAAGTTCTTGTCCCGAGAAGAGGACAAGAACTTGTACCGATTACCAATTAGATAAGTATCTAATTAGATTTTCATACAATTTCATTAAGCTAACGGGCAGCATGCAGCGAAACCTGATATTATTTGTTTGTTGTTTAGTTACCTTTTTTCGAATGAGCTGGAAGACGGTTTATTTCTTGAGAAGGGGAATATCCTGAAGCGAAGTAGGAGGGAGTTTATTTGCTTTCGGTGTATATTGGTTTCTCAGTGTTAGGAGGTATTCATGATTAATTTATTTAGGAACAGAAAGAGCCAATCAGTTAGACCAGCCTCTTTTATATAAAACTCTATTTACGAACGATAAAATTGTATTAATTGGAAACTAATTTTTATATTGTGTTAATCTGTCTAATAGTGGACTCCATTTAGAGAGAGGGATGTTACTTGAAAAGAAACGTACTCTACATTGAAGACAATGAGAAAATTGGCAGTTGGGTAAAAGAAGAATTGGAACAGCGAGGGTTTTCAGTTCAGTGGCTGCTAACTGGTGAAGGAGCCGAAAGAGAAGTGAATCAGCATGAAATCGTTATTTTGGATATCATGTTACCCGGTTTAGACGGATTTACTGTGGGAAGACGATTAAAGAAGGCAGCTCCTGCTATTCCTATTTTGCTGTTAACTGCTCGAACATCGATAGATGATAAAGTAGATGGTTTACAATTTGCTGATGACTACTTAACGAAACCATTCCATACGGATGAATTAGTTGCAAGATTAGAAGTATTATTCCGTCGTAATGGTGGAACAAAATCCGAACGCATTTCATTAGGAAATCAGATTGAAGTAGATCCAGAAGGTCAAATGATATTTGACAAACGCACAGGAGAAGAAATTATATTAACAGGGAAACAGCATCAAATCTTAATGTACTTCTTACGCCACCCTAATCAAGTTTTACCAAAAGAACAAATTTATGAAGCTATTTGGGAAGAAGCTTATATAACAGGTGATAAAACATTAATGGTGCATATCCATCGACTGCGTCAAAAGCTGGAACGTCATCCGGATTCCCCAGAGATTATTGAAACGTTGAAGGGAATAGGCTATCGGGTGAAACTATGAAGCAGACTAGGTCATTATTTCGTCGTTTTCTAAAAGTGCATTTTCTATTTATCTTTTTACCTCCCATTGTGCTTGTTTTCGTCAGCGCGTTTTTTGGGATTTCAGATAACAATGGAAAAAATCTGAATACGTTAAATCTGTTTTACGTTACCGTGCTATTGTTTGGGTTTATTATTGTCGCATTTGTTATTTTATCTTGGCTGTTCTTCTTGAAACTTCAAAAACGTCTCGCCCGCTTACAGGAAGCCATGTCATTTTCAGCTAAAAATAATTCATTTCCTAAACCCATATCTGTTCAATCGGATCGTATGGATGAGATAGACCAGTTAGGAATGTCTTTTAATTGGATGATTCAGCAGCTTGAAGACAGTCGCAAGCGAGCATTTGAAGAAGAGTTATTACGACATCGACTCATTGCGAATTTATCACACGACTTACGAACGCCACTTACCATTTTGAGAGGACATGTCACCCGTTTAAATAAAGAGTCCATGAGTTTAGAAGGACAACACTCGTTAACAGAGATCAACCATACGATTACAAGAGTCGGAGATCTAATGGATGATTTACTGTCCTATACATTGCTTACATCAGGGAAACATCCTTTTGGGCCCGTTTCAACAGATATTGTACGTTTAGTAAGAGCATCTGTTGCTGCGTGGTATCCTGTGTTTGAAGAAAAAGAAATTCAGCTCGATGTTGATTTACCGGCAGAGGAGACTTTTTATTGGCAAGCAGATCCTAATTGGATAACACGGGTTTTGGATAATTTATTTCAGAATATTCTTCGCCATGCAGCAGAGGGGAAATATGCAAACATTGTAGTTGATGTAGAAAAAGAACAGATCATTGTTGCAGACAGAGGTCCCGGTTTGGATCACTCTTCCTATGAGCGTGGGGCGGGGATTGGTTTATCGACTTGTCATTATATGTTGAAAAAAATGAATCTGAAAGCGAACTTTACATCAAATGAAAATGGCACAAGAGTAGCTATTGCTAGGGCTTAACCTAAAGGTAATCCAGAATTAAACCACATGATATCTGTGATGTAACTTTGCTTCTATATAATTGGAACCATAACAGAAAGGAAGTGTTATGGTTGCTTACCATTAATAACTTAGTCAAATATCGCGGAACTCAACAAATCTTATCAGGTATCAGTTTTAAAGCAAGACCTGGTAGAGTGACTGGTTTTTTAGGTCCGAATGGGGCTGGGAAAAGTTCTACACTACGCATCCTGCTTGGATTAGATCGTGCCACCTCAGGGAGTGCACTCATTAATGGCAAGCCATTCGCAGAATTACATAATCCTCTAGCAACAGTAGGTGCCGCACTGGATGGATCTGGAGCTCATCGCAGGCGAACAGGAAGGGCCCATTTACGTTGGATTGCTCGTGCCGCAGGATTGCCTCGTTCACGTGTTGAGGAAGTTCTGGAAATCGTAGGTCTTAGTAATGCAGCTGACAAAAGAGTTGGGAATTATTCGCTTGGTATGGGGAGAAGACTTGGAATGGCGGCTGCACTACTGGGTAATCCCCCAATATTGGTTCTAGATGAACCCGTAAATGGGCTCGACCCCGAAGGAATTCGTTGGATCCGGACATTTTTACGTGAACGTGCTGAGTCAGGTAACACGGTGTTACTATCCAGTCATCTAATAGGAGAGCTTGCAGAGACGGTTGATGATGTGGTCATTATTAAGCATGGAACAATCGTTGCAGATGGAACATTGGATGAAGTAATAGGTAACCATTCCACGCTGGAGAAAGCTTTTTTTGCCCGGACATCTGAACATGCAGGTGATGTTGTATGAGAGCATTCAACGCGGAACTATCTAAATTGTTCTCCCTGCCGGGCATTTGGCTTGCCTTTCTTATTGGAGCATTTGCCCCTGCGGTCATAGCTGCCTTAGACAGCATAGCACAAAAAGAGGATATTATAGCTGGAATTAGCACACGGCTATTGGAAGTTGGCTATATTGGATTAGCTCTTGGTGTACAAGGTGTCATCATTCTTGGTGTGCTTGCTGTCAGTAGCGAGTATTTGACAGAGAGCAGTGAATCTGGTGGAGGACAACAGATTACAACAAGTTTAACGGTTATTTCATCAAGGCTGCATTTTTTGCTGGCAAAAGCAGGCGCTGTGACAGTAATCAGTATACTGCTTTGTATTGTTGCTATAATGACAACTGTGTCAGCCACGCATCTTGTTCTTGGTCAGTATACCCCTGCATTTGAATGGTCTAAACTGCTCGGTGCAGTTTGTTACTGGACATTCACTGCTCTTTTAGCATTTGGGATTACTGTTCTAACTAAGAATGGCACTATTCCGCTTGCCGTGCTCATCATAAATACATCCGTTGTATCATTTAGTTTCTTGCTTTCTAAGGTTACAAAGTTAGCGTTATACTTACCGGATCGGGCTGGCCTTGAAATGTTTATGTTTCTGGGCGACAGATTTCTCACCCCGTTCACAGGCGGCTTAGTCATGTCTGCCTGGGTAGTCGTTTCTTTCATTGCTGCAGCTATTGTATTCCATAGGAGGGATGTTGCAGGATGAGTGTCCCTTCTAGTAGACAGATTACACAAATCATTCGTGCTGAACTGGATAAATTAGTTACATTACCATTGATATGGCTCACTCTTATGGGTACAATCATTCTTAATTTACTATTAGCAGCAGCTTTTACTTCTATTGGTCTACAAGGGGCAGCAGGGAACCAAAGTATACTGAATATAGGGCTAGCTTCTATGGGATATCTTCAAGCAGGATTCATTATTCTTGGGATCATAGCTACTTGTTCGGAGTATACCGGTGGACAGATTCGAACGACGTTAGCTACGATACCTTGGCGTGGGATTCAATTATCCATGAAGCATTTGGCATTGGCAATCATAACCGTTCCCGCGGCCTTTATTATTGCTGCATCCGGTGTCCTATATACTTTTATGATGATGAGAGACACAGCAGCAGTGATTGATATAGACACAACGATAGAAGCATTAGCAGGTGCAACAGGCTATCTAGCGTTAACCACACTGCTGAGTGCAGCTATAGGTGCTTTATTAAGACGAACCACTCCTGCTTTAGTGGTACTGCTTGGTTATTATTTCATTGTCAGTCCATTGTCGAGAGATTTTCTACCTGGTATTAAAAATTATTTTCCCGATACGGCAGGATATTATATGTATACGCCGCCTTCCTCTGATGAAATAACTGTCCTTACACCAATGCAAGGGACAGGGATTATAATGATATGGACACTGATTTTTATTACAGTAGCTATTGTATTTTACCGTAAACGAGATGCCTAAGTTTAGGTTTCATCAATTCAAACATATAATCTTAAGCGAGTAAAGATGCACCAAAGAAGAATGGCACCTGATGGGGGTGCCTTTTTGATTTCTCTCTATAGATGTTAAAGTGTCACGTTTTACGCTCCGAAAACGTCTTGTTCGTAAATAACATGAGGTGAGGTGGCTAACATGGGACATTACGATGTCGCCATCATCGGCGGCGGACTTACCGGATTAACCGCGTCGATTTATTTGGCAAGAGCAGGCCTATCGGTCATTGTATTGGATAAGGCAAATCAACTTGGCGGTCGTGCGCAGTCTGTTAACAAAAAGGGAGTATCACTCAATCTGGGTGTACATGCGTTTTATCAAGACGGGGCAGCGGAGGGAATTTTGCGCGAATTGGGCGTGAGGCCGAAAGGCGCTAACCCGCCTGCCTCGGCAGGTGTGATGTGGAATGACCGGATTTATACGCTGCCGACAAAACCATTTCAGCTGATCGCATCCAAACTGTTTTCATTTTCGGAAAAGATGGAGCTTACCCGGTTCATGCTCAATCTGGGCAAGATCGACCCCAATCGAATCGAACGAATCAGTTTAAAGGAGTGGGCAGAGCTGGAAATTCGCCATCCGATGCTTAGACACGTGATATATTCGGTGAGCCGAGCGAATTCTTTCGTTCCTCACCCAGAGCTTCATCTTGCGGGTCCGGCAGTACGGCAGCTTCAAAGAACATTTAGCGGAAAAGCCTTCTACATCGAGGGGGGATGGGGCAGGCTAATCGACGATTTAAGGGATCAGGCTATTCGCGCAGGCGTCACGATAATGAATCAGAAAAAAGCAGTCGAAATCGTACATGACGGAACGGTTCGACGTATCCGCCTTAAAGATGGCGAGCTTATTGACGCTCCTAATGTTGTTATCGCTGCGGGTCCGAAAGAAGCATACGATCTGGTCAAGAATTTGGATAGCACATCTCTTGAAAAATGGAAAGATAACATAAAACCGATTCACGCAGCGTGTCTTGATCTCATCCTGCGCCGACTTCCTGATGGCGGCTCCAATTTCATTGCAGGATTTTGGCTGGATCAACCGATCTTCTATAACTCACCGTCCACTGTAACAAAGCTCAGTGAAGATGGCTCTGTCGTCATTCATCTGGTCAAACACCTAGGAATGAATGAAAGTCGCCCCGAGACGGATCTGTTGCAGTTGGAAAAAGCAATGGATCTCGTTCAACCCGGCTGGCGGAAAGAGGAAATAGCCAGACAGTTTTTACCTAACTTGACCGTCGCACATGATTTTATCACGGTGGACAAAAGTGGCAAATTCCCCAGCCCCTCGGTTCAGGGAATAAAAGGACTTTATGTAGCGGGAGATTGGACGGGACATGGCGAATTATTAGCTGATGCTGCATTTGCCAGCGCCAAGCGAGCGGCGCAAGCGATCATATCCAAGCAATATTCGTTTAAGGGGAGAATGTTGGACAGGGGAACGTTATATAACGAATTGAAACCTTTGCTTGTGTCATTAGCATATCATACGATGGGAAGCATCGCTGAAGCGGAAGATATTGTTCACGATGTGTTCCTCTCGTGGGAAGAGAAACCGCCGCATCAAGTATGCGATGCCAAAGCCTATTTGTGCAAGATGGTTCATAATCGCTGTGTTGATTATATTCGATCGCTCCGTAGAGACAGGGAAAGATACGTCGGACTTATGGCTGCCCGAGCCCATTGATACAACCTATGTTCAAGAGTACGATTCAATGGAGAGTATCGTATGGAAAGAATCCCTTTCAACAGCTGGCTTGTTATTACTGCAGCAGCTCTCCGCGACTGAGCGGATTGTATTCCTGCTTCATGAAGTGTTTCATTACCGTTTTGATGAAATAGCCGAGATCGTCGACAAAAGTACGGTGAATTGCCGTCAAATTTTTCACCGAGCGAAGAAGAGCCTCGGCAATTTGCCTGAACGAAGCCCGGAACTTATTGAGAAAAAAGCGGCACTAGCTGAACGATTTGCCGAGGCGCTCATGACCGCAAATATTGAATTGCTTATTGAACTTTTATCGTCGGAAACTGTACTATACCAGGATGGAGGCGGCAAAGTAAAAGCTGCACTCCGGCCAATAAAGGGTTCAGACTTAATTATCCGTTTTTTTGTCGCCGTTGCACCCGAATTTCCGCCTGGATATCGATGTGTAACTTGTGAAATCAACGGTATGCCTGGAATACGGCTAATAATAGGTGAAATGACTTTTGCAGTGGTTACTTTTGATTATTTGCAGAATCAGCTTTCAAACGTTTATGTCGTGATGAATCCGGAAAAGCTGTCGCATTATAATAGGATGAAGTAATCGATCTTCAAGGCAATTGATGCTAAAAGAGAATAACGCATAAAAACGCCTCAGGGCTAACCTTTAAAAGTTAGATAGCCCCGGGGCGTTTAGCTTTCTATTTTGATATGGTTTTATGGTTTGTCTTGCAGCATGCGAACCAGGATCACGACGGCTTCTGCTACTGTAAGTGATAGGGCGAAGTTTTTCTGTTAGCAGGCGGACAAAGATACTGCAAATGATTATCCCCTAGAGATGGATTCTAGGGGGATTTTCCATGGCGTTACGTCCGAAAAGCCACAGACTCTAATGGACGAGAGGCGAGATGAAAATGTTCTATATCGTTGATTGAAGTAGTAGAGCTAATTCGTTATATAATCCAAGAAAGTACAGGGCGTCAGCCCTATACTTTCTTAATAGATGGAGATATACGCCTAATGATTGTGTTTCAGCGGAGGTTTACAGATCGACTCTCCAGTTGCCCATCATCTTGGCGACTTCTGGGTCGCGGTACGATAAGAAGAGACTTTCCCGAGTATCGAGGGTCGAAATTTGTTCCATGTCGTCCGTGCTTAACTCAAAGTCGAAAATATCGAAGTTTTCTACGATCCGCTCTTTGCGTACCGATTTTGGAATGACAACGACTTCGCGCTGAACAAGCCAGCGCAACACGACTTGGGCGACGGACTTGTTATGTTTAACAGCAATTGAGGTCAGCAGTTTGTTGTCGAACATGTTGCCCCGTCCTTCAGCGAACGGCGCCCACGACTGGTGTTGAACTCCCTGCTCTTTCATAAAAGCGGTGGTCTCCATCTGCTGGTAGAATGGGTGCGTTTCAATCTGGTTGACGGCGGGCACGATTTCATTATGCACGATGAGGTCCATCAGACGGTCGGGCAGGAAGTTGCTGACCCCGATAGCTTTAATTTTGCCTTCGCGGTACAGCTCTTCCATTGCGCGCCAAGCACCATAGTAATCGCCGAACGGCTGATGAATAAGGTACAGATCGAGATAGTCGAGTTGCAGCTTCTTCAAGGATTTAGCAAACGCCAGCTTGGCACTCTCGTAGCTGGCATCCTGAACCCAAAGTTTGGTCGTGATGAACAGCTCCTCACGCGGTACGTCGCTGCGCTTAATCGCGCGTCCGACCGCTTCCTCGTTCAGATAACCGGCGGCCGTGTCGATCAGGCGGTAACCGTTCATTAGTGCTTCATATACTGCGCGCTCGCATTCCTCGGCATCAGGAATCTGGTAGACACCAAAGCCGATGATCGGCATTTTCACTCCGTTGTTCAACGTTACGGTTTGCATTGTGATTCCTCCTATTGTTCAAATGAATAACAGCAAATGGCTGCGAATCCCGGGGACGGTACTGCAGAACGGAGATTCCGTTTATAGCCGAATTGCATTACAATCAGCTTATAACCTTCGTGTTACACGAAGTCAAGCTGTCTTTTTAACAATTGTATTTCTAGGAGGATTTCACATGCATACGGTTAAAGAAGCCGCCCAGATAACAGGACTTACCGAGCATGCCGTGCGCTTTTACACAGATAAAGGTCTGGTGCCAAGCGTACAGCGCAATCAGAATAATATCCGGATGTTCGATGAAGAATCGATCAACTGGCTGCATGGCATTAAATGCCTCAAGCAATCCGGAATGCCAATTGAACTCATTAAAAGGTACGTCGATTTATGCCTCGAAGGGGATTCGACCATTCCTCAGCGCTACAAACTCATGATGGAGCATAAAGAGGCGGCGCTTGCTAAGCTCGAGGAAGCGAAACTGCACGTTGCCCATTTGGAGGAAAAAACAACCCTATATCAGGACATTCTAGAACACCGCTCTCAAGACACAACGAATCCCGGCAACTGGGACAGAATTCTGCATATGCATAGTGACGTATTTTATTCGCCATCTATTCGGAAAGTTTGAGGGAAATACAATGGGTGATGGAGTAGAAGGAACATGTATAACGGACAGGTGCTCATCTGACCTGATTGAAATGAAGATGTATGACAGACCATTGTCATATGTCTTCTTTTATTATATTGGGAGATCGGTGTTGCGCTCCCCACTCACATAATCCTTCTAGAATAGGGAGTAAGGCTTTAGCTTTATCTGTAAGTCGGTACTCAACCTTAGGGGGATTTGGGGATATTCTTTCCGTTCGACCCTTTATTGTTTGCCATTATCTTATACTAACCATATTTTGAAAGGAGAATAAAAATGAGGGTAGCAAAAACGTTTGATCACGGTGTTGCAAGGGAGGAAGGGAGCGGCATATCCCAGGGTTATTCGATTAACGGCACGATCTATGTCTCGGGTCAATTTTCCCTCGATATGCAGAACACAATCGTCGGTGCGGGAGACATCGAGGCGCAAACTGGGTAGATGCTTGAAAATCTAGATCGCGTACTGGCGGGGTTCGGTGTCACGAAGTCAAACCTTGCATTTGTTGAGATTTACCTGACAGACGTAAAGGAGCATTTCGAGCCTTGCATCCAGTTGTTTAAAGAATATATGGGACAGCACCGCACCGCCGGCAGTCTCATTGGCGTGACAGCGCTGGCGTCCCCTGAGCAATTGATTGAAATCAGCGCTGTCGCTCACACGAACGAATGAACGAGGGCAATGCTGACGGATTGAGCCTGCTTGAGAGGTGAGAGAATTGTTCGGATAGCGGAGAAAGATACCGTATATATTTATCCCCTTAGAGATGGATTCTAGGGGGATTTTTTGTGATGGTATTGTTTTCCTAAAACAGTATCATAAATTGACATGATTAGTGATTATGATAAACACATCAAATAGGAAGAGGCATTTGACCAAATCAAAAAAGGAGTGTTTATGATGAAAATGAGTGCGACCATTGGAAATGAAAAAAACAAGAAGGTAGAATCCCGCTCAATTGGACGGAAGGCCGCTTATTGGACTGTTACCATTATTCTTGCATTCTCAATGGCATTAAGCGGGATCGGACAGCTGATGCGCTATGGGGGAAATGTTGATTTAGTGACCAATATTGGTTTCCCGTTATATGTCACGAACATTCTTGGAGCTTGGAAGTTGCTTGGAGTCATTGCGATTATAATGCCAGGTTTGCCCCGGCTTAAGGAATGGGCCTATAGCGGTATCTTTTTTCTCATGACGGGTGCGGCTTTATCTCATGCGTTTGCTAATGATTACGGCGATTACGGATTCCATATCATTCTTCCGCTTGTCTATGCTGCGCTTGGCATCGCTTCCTGGGCGTTGCGTCCGAAAAGCCGCAGACTCTGATGGCATAAAGAGATTAGAGGCGATATGATAATATTCTATAAAATGTTGATTGAAGTAGTAGAACTAGCTGGTTTACGTGCCAATGATACCGCTGATTAGCGGTATACTTTAACTATAATTAGGTATTATCTGTCTATTCCATTATTTCTTTGATACCCTGTTAAATATGTGATGGTAACACCGAGGAGGTAGCGACTCATGGTTAAGAAAATGCACGTCGACGAAAAGGAACTAGATGAAGCGCTCGTTCGTCGTCTGCTTGTTGCACAGTTTCCCCATTGGGCGGATCTATCCCTGCGACGGATCGAGCCGGCTGGCACAGTGAACGCCATCTTTCGGCTAGGCAACGAATATTCAGTTCGGCTCGCGCGGCGGGAAGGGCCTACGACACCAGAAAGTCGTGAGTTTACTTGGCTGCCTAAGCTTGCTCCATTGGTTCCGCTTGAAGCTCCTGTACCAGTCGCTCTAGGGCACCCGAATAGCGAATATCCGTGGTTTTGGTATATACACACATGGGTTGAGGGCGAGACGGTGCCGATAGAGGAGATTGACGCGATTCAGGCCGCTCGTGATCTTGCGGAGTTCGTTGCAGCGCTGCAACAAATCGATTCATCGGGTGGGCCGCAGGGACGCGGCATTCCATTGGCTCAAAGGGATGAGGGGTTCCGATACTGGTTGGCACAGTTCGATGGCGATGTTGCTGCGGTGTCTGATGTATGGGAATCGGCACTTGCCGCGCCTCAGTGGAGCGGCCCACCTGTTTGGCATCACGGCGACCTTGACATGCGTAACTGGCTTGTGCGAAATAAAAGAATCACCGGTGTGATTGATTGGGATACAATGGGCGTTGGCGATCCTGCATGCGATGTCATGGTCGCATGGAAGTTACACTCGCCGGCAGCACGTGACGCGTTCCGGAAATATCTTCCTACGGATGACGCTACTTGGGCAAGAGCCCGCGGATGGGTCGTATCGCAGGCGGTGGCAGTGCTGGCTTACTACACGCCAGAAAACAATCCAGTTCTGTACCATGAGGCGAAATCCTGGCTCGACCTAGTATTGTCAGAATGATGCTTGATAATCTTGCTGTTGAGTATCAATGGTGTCATGGAGATCGAATCCGATAGTTGAATAATTATAAAGGTAAGCAAAAAAGGATGTCTCGATTAGGAGACATCCTTTTTGCACCGATCTTATTTTGTATAGTTATCGAAGTAACATTGGATATAGACCATGGGTGTTCCTTTATCTCCACTACCAGAAGTCAAATCTGATAATGATCCAATTAGATCTGTTAATCTTTGAGGTGTAGTACCTTGTGCTTCCATCGCACCTACTAGGTCTTCGTTTTTATTCTGGATGTAATCATAAAAGTTATAATATGAAATATGAGTTGCATAGTTCAAACAATATATTGAGACTATGTTAAATTCAGAGTCAAATCACCAAATTATCCGCTTTTTTAGCCCGAATATGCGATGGATATTCTTTAGAGCCCCCCACCATTCAACTCTATACTCTATTGTGTAGCATGTTCTACAAATGCTATTAAACGACAGTTATAGTTTCGTATACATATAAGTTACAATTGAATGTTCCAGGTTTCAAATCGAGATCATGTTTGATCACTACATCTGATAGTTCTGTTTTTTCATCAAGCTATGGCTAACACGAAACCTAAGGTTTTGCCCAAAAGGGCAATCAAACATACCCATTTAGGCGATGTAGTGAATGGATTATAGTACTATAATTAGATTGCATGCAACTTTACCCAAGAAAATTTGTAATTTAGATGATGGTTTTGAGCTTGTCGCAGGAGTAATCAAGCATGTACAGGAAGCCATCCTAACATTGAATTTGTACATTATAATGAAAATGTTAACAATCAAGTCCTGGATAACTTCGAGCAACTGAAGGCAAGCTTACTGGGTACTGGATTGTTTCATTAAGTAAGTGTATCTTTGCTAATATATGTAAAGAGATTAAGATGATAAAACTTGGACTGGGGTTATTATGGTGACTAATAAGAAGAATAAACTTGAGACTATACATGAATTATTTGAAACAAGAAAGCCCATTCTCATTTGGTTGATCTTTGTATACGCAGGATCTGTTACACTTCAGTTTTTGGATGATCCTAGAGTTATCAGTAGTTTGGTATTTACGGGGCTGTTTGTTCTCCACGCCGCGTTGCATTGGATTTCATATCGGGTTAGCCAAAGACATTTTTGGTTTTACTTTGGAATACAAGGGATCTTAATTTACCTGTGCGCTATACTTTTCCCCGGAAGTTATCAGGCAGTGTTGGTGGGGTTGCTCCCCGTATTAATTGCTCAAAGTTTAGGTTTTTCTTTTCGGATTAGCAGGGTGATACTTATAGCTTTGATTAGTATTATCATATTTTTCGACTCTTCCTTAACAGTCGGAGGTACAAAGGAATTGCTGGTATTCATTCCGATTTTTGTGATGATGCTAATTATCGTAATAGCTTATGGAGTACTATTTTTTCATCAAGTTCATGAGCGAGTCAGGCTGCAAAAGTTTTTGAATGAACTGCAAGCGGCTCATCAAAAGGTCGAAGAACTTACATTGTCCAATGAACGGCAGCGAATGGCTAGGGACTTACATGATACTCTTGCCCAAGGAGTCGCAGGTTTAATTATGCAATTGGAAGCGTCCAACGCGCACATTATGCAGGGGAATACGGAAAAGGCTCATAACATTATAATTCAATCCATGCAGCAAGCACGTAGAACACTGGCTGAAGCACGCAGGGCAATAGATGACCTTAGAATTAAATCAGCACCTGATATCGATTTTAAGGAAGCTGTCGAAGATGAAGTAAGGCACTTCAGACATTCAACGGGTATTCAGGTAGACTGGAATATACAACTGAATCAACTACTATCAAGAGTTGTGATGGAACATAGTCTTCATATCGTCAGAGAGGTGTTGACGAATGTTGCGCGCCATGCCAATGCCAATGTAGTAAAAGTCAGTGTTATCGTCTCGAACAATCAACTTCAGATAGAAATATCAGATAATGGAAAAGGTTTTAATCCAGATGCGATCGGAAAGGAACCTGGTCACTATGGGTTACTTGGAATCCGTGAACGAGCAAGATTGATTGGTGGACACATCAAGATCGATAGCAGCTCAGAAGGTACAACCATAACGATGTCGGTGACAATTAATGAAGGAGGTCAACATGAGCCCTTATAAAATTATGTTGGTGGACGATCATTTTGTAGTTCGTGAAGGACTCAAGCTCATATTAGAGACCAGCGAAAAATATCAAGTCGTAGGGGAAGCTGTAAATGGACAGGATGCGCTTGAGAAGGTTGAAAAGCTTGAGCCTGACATAATTCTAATGGATCTGAATATGCCTGTTCTGAGTGGACTCGAAACGATGAAGGAATTCAAGAAGAAAGGCCTTACGATCCCTATTATTATCCTGACCACGTATAACGAGGATGAACTGATGATTAACGGGTTGGCTTTGGGAGCCAAAGGGTATTTGTTAAAAGATACAAGCAGAGAAAGCTTGTTCAGAAGCATTGATTCTGCAATGCAGGGGGAAATGCTCTTATCTGAGGAGATGCTAGAGCGAGTAATGGCTGCTAAATTAAAATCGCAACAAGAAGTCAAACAAGAAGTCAAACAAGATGTCAACCTTTTGAGTGATAAAGAAAACTACATTTTGCAATGCGTGGCTAAAGGGTATAAAAGCAAAGAAATAGCATTTGACATGAATATCGGAGAACGAACAGTCAAGGCTCATCTAACGAACATATACAATAAACTTGGGGTAGATTCGCGGTCACAAGCAGTAGCAACTGCACTAGATCGAGGTATTCTGAAACTATAATTATTGATCAACGGAAAAAGCATGCAGGTCGGTACCCTGCATGCTTTTTCCGTTGGTATAGATTTGATGACATTCAGTACATATATTGTAGATTAGATCCATAAAAGAGAATATTCCCTTGATATAGCATTCCCCAAAGGGCAGATTCAAATGCCCATTGGGACGATGTTGCTGTCTAAAACTAATTATAAAATAAGATTATATTTAAGATATAGAGCAGAGGAGACGATACTGAAATGGCAAAAATGTTATACAGACTGGGGTTTTGGTCTGCCAAGAACCGCATGAAGGTAATCATCGGATCAATTATGGTCATGTTGATTACCTCAATGGTGGCAATGGGAATGGGACCGAAACTTAGTGAAGAAACTACGATACCCGGGTTAGAGTCCATTGAAACGATGGGGCAGATGTACCAGGAGTTTCCGTCTATGATAGATACCAGTAAAGAAATTCAGCTGGTTCTCAAAGCACCTGCTAACGAAACATTATCATCTGAAAAGATAAAACAACTGATTGAAACACAACTTCAGAGCATATCAAAAGATCCTGCTGTTACTGAAGTCTCCGGCCCATTTAATAACAAATCGTTGAACGCGGATGGCACAATCGCTTATGCGTCAATCTCTTATAACAAGGCTGATGGTGATGTTAAAGAAACTTCTAAAGAGTACGTAATTCATGCCGCAGAAGCTTTACGGAATGCCGGACTCCAAGCGGAACTCACTGGATCTGGTTATGTGAAGATGGAGATCGGAGGTGCTACAGAAGGAATTGGTATTCTAATTGCAC
This sequence comes from Paenibacillus sp. JZ16, assembly GCF_015326965.1. Lineage (NCBI taxonomy): Bacteria > Bacillati > Bacillota > Bacilli > Caryophanales > Paenibacillaceae > Paenibacillus > Paenibacillus sp. JZ16. Next base: position 685,772 of record NZ_CP017659.1, on the reverse strand, counting down.
TTGTTATACTTTCCACTGCTTTCGGATCCCTACTCACTGGAATCATCCCGATTCTAACAGCAGTCATTGGTCTTGGGACCGGCGTAATGCTGATCATCCTGGGGTCTAATTTCTTAGATACACCTTCATTTGCCTTATCATTGGCAAGTATGATTGGACTTGCAGTAGGTATTGATTACGCACTATTCATTATTTCAAGATACCGTCAAGAGCGTGCGCGAGGTTTTGAGAAAAGAGAAGCTATTGCAATAGCTAACGGTACAGCAGGCAGTGCAGTTGTTTTTGCAGGTGTAACCGTAATTATTGGTCTTGCAGGTATGGCAGTCGTAGGAATTCCTTTCCTTACAGCAATGGGGTTAGCTGCTGCGCTTTGTATTTTTGTAGCTGTTTTAATTGCAATAATCACAGTACCGGCCGTCCTTGACGCAATGGGTAGCAAGATAAAGGTTAAGCCGATAAAGAACTCTGGGAGATTGAATCGGACAACATCCCGAGGAAATCTGTGGGGGAGATTAGTGACAGGACGACCTTGGATCACAGTGGTTCTCGGAGTGGCACTACTCTCGACATTATCGGTACCATTCTTACACATGGAAACAGGTACTATGGATGATGGATTAAAGTCAACCAGTATGACGGAACGACGAGCATACGATTTGTTGTCTGAAGCATACGGTGTGGGTTACCATAACCCTCTGATGATTCTTGCAAAAACGGATGGAAGTGCTGAAGCTGATGTTAATTTAGCGAAAACAGTAGAACAACTTAAAACCTATCCAAACATTGGGATGGTTGCCGATCCGGTTAAAGGATCATCTGGAAAAGTCTCTTTGATTAACATTATACCGGCTACAGGTCATGCTGATGTGGAAACGGTAGAACTAGTAAAAACGATTCGCAGTCATATTCCTGAGATCGAAAGTCAGAACCATGTGCAACTTAAAATAACGGGCAGTACAGCAATCAATATTGATATTTCTCAAAAACTGAACGAAGCCTTACCTGAGTTCTGTGTCATAATTGTTAGTTTGGCTTTTCTCCTATTAATGATGGTATTTCGTTCTATCTTGGTTCCAATTAAAGCAGTGCTCGGTTTTATTCTCTCGCTTGGAGCTACAATGGGATTTATTACCTACGTTGTCCAGGACGGACATTTCCAAAATCTTTTCGGCTTCAGTGGACAGTCACTTGTACTTAATTTTCTTCCGATAATGGTTGTTGGGATCCTGTTTGGATTGGCTATGGACTATGAGGTATTTCTGGTTAGCCGCATGCGTGAGGACTTCAAAAAGAACGGTGATGCCAAACAATCCGTACTGGCGGGAATCCGGAACAGTGGGGGCGTAGTTACAGCTGCAGGATTGATCATGATATCCGTATTTGCAGGGTTTATGATGACGAATGATCCAAGTATCAAGGTAATGAGTTTTGCACTTCTCTTTGGGGTATTGTTTGATGCATTTGTTGTCCGTCTATTGATTGTCCCAGGTGTGATGATACTTATGGGTAAATCGGCGTGGTACTTGCCGAAATGGTTAGATCGACTTCTGCCGAACTTGGATGTAGAGGGTGAGAAGGTAATGGAAATCGTTGAAAAACGGCACCAAACACGTACGAATTCACACGATCTCTTTCCAGAACCCATAAATAGAGGATAGACGTAAATTGAAGATGGCAGGTTTCATGATGAAACCTGTCATCCAATTTTTTAACAAGCGGTTAAAATTGTTTTTCTATTTAATTCTCGTACAGATGGAATCCTTTCAATTTTTTTGATTGACCTCAAAATGGATGGTCAAGAGATCACTCCTAATTTAAATCAGCTAATTAAGACAATACGTATTTCCCTCATTTCTATTCTAATGCTGGACAGGGGACAACCTCGGATGCCGAGATCGTCGTAAATACATCCTTTTATGTACCAAGAATGAACCAGCAACTTCATCAAAATATATGGATAAACAACTGCCAAGTCTACCACATTTACTTAAGGAAAATGGATATTTCACAGCGACGTTCCATACCAAATGTTTCCCATCGTTTGTTCCTCTGAAATGAACTAAGCCCTTTGTGTGGTTGATAGACCTATTGTATCAATTTTAAATAGACATGAAATGGGATGTAATGAGATATTCAGCAATTGAAGTATATGCCCAAAGGTACAATGCTCTCTGCCCCAAGGTACATTACGCTAATTTCTAATTAAAGATAAAATGGGTACATACCATCTACTAAATTGTTTTAAAGGAGACATAAAAAATTGATTATACATACAGATATAGGGAAGATAAATGTTTTAGAGCAGGCGATTACAACAATTGTTTCCGTAGTTGCAAGGTTAGAATCTGGAATCATACTGTTGTCAACAGGAGCCGTAGATAGCTTGATTAAACACGTGAGTGGGAAAAAAATGCATAAAGGAGTATCTGTTACATTCTCAAACTCAAAATTAATCATCGAGCTTAGAATTGTTGTACCTTACGGGGTGAAAATCCAATATGTCAGCCGTGAATTACAGTCCAGCATATTTGAAGCGGTGAATAATATGACGGGTATTTCTCCAGATCAAGTCCACATACGTGTTGAGGGAATTAAACTGGCCGAAACGAGACAGTGAGAACGCAGTTGGAATCTAGGGCGTGTCTGAAAACTCTGAAGGACGCGGTTTTGCCAAATTTTCGTTCTAAGCCAGAAAGTTTTCTGCAGGCGTGCCGGGGCACGTCAAGGGAAACTGACGCAGCAGAGGGCGAAAAGGCGGTGAAAGATGCACTTCAGCGAGTTTTGAGACATGTCCTAAAAACATGGTTATTTCGAGAACTACTCCGACAGCATGAGGAGCTGAATACAGTATAATGTTTAGTGATACGTTATTAGAACTTGTTACTCAGTATGGATATGTATTCTTTTTTCTAGCTTTTTCACTAGGTCCGTTTGGCATTCCTGTACCTAACGAAATTATTATTGTATCTGGATCGATATTAAGCCATACAGGTGTCGTCAATTATTGGGCAACTTACAGCTCCATTCTAACAGGCTTATTGACGGCAATCACAATTTCCTATACCATAGGAAGATTTTTTGGTCATAAATTCAAAAAAAGATGGTTAGACAATCGTTATTTCTTAAAAGCGGAATCTATGTTGAAGAGAAAGGGCGATTTAGCAATGTTCATAGGAACGTTCATTCCGGTGGTGCGCTATATCTTGCCCTTACTGATAGGAATGAGCGAGATTCATTTCAAGAAATTTGCTATCTTTACGTATTCAAGTGCTGTGACCTGGACAATAACCTATTTTGCTTTAGGCATTTATTTTAAAGAACCTGTTTTATCAATGATGCAAATCTTGGGATATTGATATATGATAAAATTGGTTTTAATCCGAAAAGCTAGGTTTCCATTTAATATCTGGAGTTAATGAGTGTATATGCTCTGCCGTATTCAATCCTATGGCGGGGCTTTTGTTCAAAAAATCGTAAGTCCTTTCTTATTAAAGAAAGACTTTGCTAACTTTAAAATGATAAAGAAGGAGATGATTTGTAATTAAAGAAACTTACATGCAGATCCGAGAAAAATGCGCTCCATACTGGAACAAAGTAATGCAAATTGTCGTACCTGAGTTACGTTTACTCCCCGGGCATCTAACTCTTTTTTTCGTATTATCTCTTATTCCAATCTTGATTTTGATCAGTTACACATCATCATGAGATGGCCTGTAGTTTTAATGTTTTTATTTTTTACAATTAAAATTGTTTATATGGTTACTCCTAGATATCGATTTCCGGGAAAGTATGGAGCGCTTTTTACGAGCACAGTATGGGTAGTTTCAACATTTGCATACTCGTATTATCTTAATCATTTTAACAACCAATACAGCGATTTGTACGGGGATTTTGCAAATGTCATTGTTTTAATTATGTGGATGTACATTTTATCTTATGTATTTACTTTAGGTATTTCTATAAACGCTTATCATTATCGGATCAAACAAGCAAGCTGAATATTGAAATATGAATTAAGTGCACTATATTTGGAACAAATGAGCGGGGGATATAACTGGAATAATGCATTATTTTAGTGATGATCAGAATACATTCATAAAACATATACGGGAAGCGTCCATTGCTGGATACTTCCCGTATATGTGTTTTCTGCTTGCTGAACAATTCTGAACTTGTAGTTCGCAGTTCCTAATAAGTGTTATTGGTGTTCTCATAAACACGTGGGTCACTTGGTCCAGGATTCAATAACTTTTAAGCTGTTACCCTCCTCGGCAAAGTGTAAAAACTGCATTATGTCGCCAGCGGTTTTTTTCCCTGTTTTCGTGTCCTCATTGGTAATTCTATAGTGAATGGCGGCCCAGTCACCGCTGATAAGCATATTATCAAAACGAATACGCTTTACATCGGTCGATTCCGCATCTTTCTTCACGAAATCCTTATACTCCGGGAGAGTCATTGTCTCTGAATTTGTATGATATTGCAGGTCGCTGTCATAATACGTATCGGCCCAGTCACTCCAAGCATCAAAGCCCTGATTCCATTTATCAAAGTCGCTCAATATGGTGCTTTTAATTTTCTTAGCCATATCGGTATTAATAGGCGTAGGATAAGTAACAGGATATTTGGTTTCGAGATCTGTAGTATCAGGGATCTTTGCATTGACGATTTCATCCAATGCAGCTTGCTGTGCCGCCTTCGCCTCATCGGTTTGGAAACTTGTCAACCCGTCAAAATCCATCCCCTTTGTACCAGCCCAGCCTTCAACAACCCGAGTTCCCAGCGGATCACCATAGTCCTTGAAATGGACGAACTCCATCACGCTTCCATCGGAAGATTGTTGGCTCCCTCTGGCAGTCGAAGAGATGTCATATCGAATAGCTGCCCAATCGTCATTAATGATCATATTGTTGAAGTTACCCATCTGAATATCGGTAGACTTCAGCTGCTCATTCATGGCAGCTTGATATTCTTTCAGAGTGAGTTTCACGCCGTGGACATTATAGAGGGAGTCCTCTGTATATAGAATGTCGCCCCAGGCTTCCCAGGCTTCATAACCTCGATTCCAGTTTTCAAAGCCGTTCAGGAGTCTATTCTGTATATTCTTTTCCATCTCAGTCTCGATTGGTGTAGGGTTAATGATTGGGAAAGTAGCCGCAAGCTCTTCGGTATTATCGTAAGAGTCAGAAATACTGACCGTAGATTCGCCCGAATTCAAATTCTCCTCAACTTTGGAAGGGCTCGAATTTGTATTACTTGTACAACCCACAGCAACTGTCATAATGGCCAAAGCTGTCAGACTTGCCGTCAACATTCTTATCGTAGTATTCTTCATAATCATTCTCCTCTCAATAGTTGAATAAACATCGTGCTTCGCTATACCAAAGTAAAATTAATAGCTTATACATATACTACAACTGAAAAAAAATTGTAACATCGTTCTAAAAGGCAGATTTATTCTGCCCTTTCGGGCATTATGTATAACCTACCCCGAGCAAAGTAAATGAATTCAGGCATGAAATATAAAATATGGTACTTACTACATAAGGAAAATTGATAAATTAAAAATGAAGTATTCCATGAACGACGCGTCTTTTAGATGTTCATTTTATTCATAGATACCCGAAAGGGAAGGAACATTCGCCCTTATGTACGATGTTGTACATTCGTAAAGAATATAGACTTGAAGCATAAAGGAAAGGGAATCTATTGAGAGGGAGCATTCCAGTGATGAAACCAAAAATGATTGTAAACCCCGTTTCAGGGCAGCATACAGCATATAAAACGAAGGCTTCAGTTATAGAGTATATGAAAAAGAAATACGCTTTAAATGATAATGATATCTTCTACACAAGTAAGGAGAATAATGATTTAGGAACTTCATTTTTTGAAGATTGTGATTCACTGGTTGTTGCAGGTGGTGACGGAACCCTGCATTACGCCATTAACACCATTAAAAATCTAGGTCTAGACTTACCTCTAGCTTACCTACCGACAGGTACAGTCAATGATTTTGGAAATGCTTTGAAATTACCACGATCATATGAAGGTTTCACTAGAATGCTCGAAAAAGGAATGACCAAGAAGATAGATATCGGGTTGGCTGGAAATGAGTATTTTCATTACGTTTTGGCTGGTGGTGCAATGAATTCAATCAGTTACACCACCAACCAAACCCTAAAAAAAGTTATAGGGGATAAGGCTTATTATTTGTCCGCTTTACCTATACTTCCCAAAATATTATCGGGAACACATATTAAAATTGAATGTGATCATTTAGAACAAGAACATGATGCACTTCTTTACTTAGTATCAAAATCAGCGATTATTGGCGGAATTGAGGGCATTATTCCGGATGCTAAGATGGATGACGGTCAACTTCATGTACTTGTAATTCAAAAAAAATCATTGTTTAATACCTTTCAACTTCTTTTAGATATAAAAAATGGAACCCATCTTGACCGCTCAGATGTCTTGTATTTTAAGACAAAACGTTTAAGAATTACTCAATATGGTGATAACATAGCAAAAGTGGGGATTGACGGTGAGATGCACACTACTGGGCTAATGGACATTGAAGTTATCCCGCGCGGATTAACTATGTTAGTCCCGTGCAGTTCGGATGTGGCGTAGATGAGCAGAGGTAATACTAACGAGTACTATATTTAATATTGTACTCGACCTAGAAAGTTCTGAATGGATAAAGGGTAGCTGTAACATGAACAGGTGAAATTTCTGCATAGTGAATTAGAATGTTGAACTTCTAGAGGAATTTATCCCTCATTAAGCTAGCGGGCAGGTTAGTGGAATAAGAAGGTTTTAAAAATAGGGTGCTCGAGAGTTTTGATTACGGATAATCATTGGTTAACAACATGCCAATTAATTGCTCGTGAACATCAGCTTCCATTTCTATGAACATCCAGCAGATTCCAGCACATAGTCCTTGAATTTGCCAGAAACATTTTGGGACTTTCTGAAGCGGATCATGCGGAAGAAAATCCTTCTGCCTCCGTGATGTTGGTTGCTCCTATTACATGCTCTGTGAGCGAAAAAACGCACACTTTCATACTCACACCGCGTTCAAAGGTGGCAACGATTTATGGTAAAGACGAAATCAATGAACAATACGGGATTTGCAATTAACGCTCTGCTTTTAATAAAATCGAAAATCTGAAAACATGTTAAAATAGAAACAAAAACATAGATGAGGGAAGACATGAGTAATCGTAAGCAGTTGCTTTTAGAATCGGCGCTGGCCCTATTTATCCAACACGGGTTAGCCAACACAACCATCCAGATGATTCTTGACCACTCCGGCGTATCTAAAGGGACCTTTTACAAATTTTTTAGTTCCAAGGAGGAATGCTTCCACGCCATCTTTGAGAAGCGGATGCAGGAAGATATAGAGATTCGCAAAAACTTGGAGTATCAGGATTATGCCTCCGATTTTGAACGACTCGTCGATCAAATTGCCATACCCATGACATTGCCGGATAAAGAGCGGGTTTGGGAGCTGTTTTGGACGGGCTTTTATTCCGGAGAGATTAATTCGACGTACTTGGCAAGCATGCAATTAAGATGGCTGTCCGAAAGGATCACGCAACTGTTTGGCGAAGACATCCGGCCATACGCCAGCGAAGGATCCATTCTCTGCTACGGCATGCTGCATCAAATCGCGAATATGTGGAGAAGCTTTCATTCCCAACAACCCGATTGGCATGAACTTGTACCGAAGGTATTGACTTATGTAGAGGTATTGCTTCGTACAATGCACGAAAGAAATGAGCATATCTTTGATTTCAGAACGCTGTCGATGATCCACGATAGCGCAGGCGCAAGTGAGGCAAGCTTAAATCGGGAAGTCATCATCGAGGAGCTTCAAGATTTTAACAGAATGGTTGAAAAGTCAAAAGAATCCATAACGTTAAAGGAACTTACCAAAGGTATTCTTGAACTATTTCATGTTGGAGATAAGTTGAACGTCACCATGATTGAAGTGGCATTGCATGCGCTTCATAAGGAGTCCGCTGGAAGTAAATTCAGCAGGGAGGGGCAAAGAATTACCCGGTCTTGCTGGTGGTATTTGGAACAATTGAAAACAAGTTAGTTCTATGATCACGGCTCGGCGCTCATGCCAAGCCGTTTTTTGTCGATTGTTTTGTCGACCGGCAAAAAAATGAACTAGTCGTGTAGTATAGAAGTCTTTATTGATCATGTATTTTATAATAGTAATATTGTTGGATTACTAAAATTATACTAATGGTATAAAATTAGTCGAGGACATTTCTTGTGAAAATGTTCAAGTAATTAAAGGAGGGACAAGTGGTGTCAGCAAACGAGCAGCAGAATGCCGTTTCATCAAAAGTCGATTTTTTAGACGCAGCGTTTATTCGGAATCCCTATCCCGTTTATGCCGAAGCACGCAAACAAGACCCTGTCACCCGTATTTTATTGCCAAATGGCGAATTCGCTTGGGTAGTTACGACGTTTGAAGATGTTACAGCCGTTTTAACGGATGCACGTTTTGCTACCAGCCTATCGCATGAAAAAGCTTTATTAGAGGATGTTCCGCCTCATAAGGCGATTGTGTACCGCAATTTGAGTAGCGTGGATCCTGCCGATCATCGCAGACTAAGGAGACTGGTGCAGAAGGCCTTTACCCCGCGAATGGTTGAAGGTCTCCGGGGGCGAATCGAGGATATTGCGAGTGGACTGATCGACAGGATTGAGGAGAAGGGGGAAATGAAGCTTATCGACGACTTTGCGTTTCCCTTGCCGATCAATGTCATTTGCGAAATGCTCGGCGTTCCAAGCGAAGACCAAAACCTCTTCCGCGAATGGTCGGACACAATTATGGAAGGCGTTCATCATCCCGAGTTGGCGGAGAAAAGCGATCAGACCTTAATCGATTTTGTGGAGTATTTGAAACGACTGGTGGCGCGGAAGCGGAGCGACTTGCGCGACGATTTAATCAGCGAATTGATCCGCGTTGAAGATCAGGGAGATACGCTGACGGAACATGAACTGTACGCGATGGTGTTTGTCCTGATCGTGGCCGGCCATGAAACGACTGTGAATCTGATCGGGAACGGAATCCTTGCCCTTCTTGAGCATCCGGATCAGAAGGAATTGTTGCAGAACAACCCTGAACTTATCCGCAGCGCCATCGAAGAAATTTTGCGCTATGACGGACCGGTTGAAGTGACCAATGCAAGATGGGCCACGGAGGATCTGATTTTACAAGGAAAGCACATCAAGAAAGGCGATATGGTATTTACGGCTCTTTCTTCGGCGAACCGGGATCAACTTTTGTTTCCCGAACCGGATCGGTTTGATATCACGAGGGATGTCAATAACCATCTTGCCTTTGGCAAAGGGGTCCATTTCTGTTTGGGGGCTCCCCTTGCCCGTCTGGAAGGAGAAATTGCCATCAGTATGCTGTTGCGGCGATTGCCGAACCTTCGTTTGAAAACGGATCGTGGGAACATGGACTGGCGAAGAGGCATGATCATTCGTGGCCTAAAAGAAATACCGCTCTTGTTCTAATGTGACGGATTAAACAATAGCTGAGGAGGCATAGATTCCAATGAGTAAAGAAGTTATTGCCGTAGCCGATATTACGCGATTCCAATCGAGGGCGGAAGAGTTTTTTCCTGTTCATTGGTATAAGAAAATGCTGAACGAACATCCGGTTTATTATCATCCCGAGACGGATACTTGGAATGTTTTTCGCTATGAGGACGTCAAGACGGTGCTGAGCGATCATGAGTTTTTTTCTGCGGAAGGCACGAGGACGACGCTGATCGTTGGGGCCAATAACAGCGAAGGTGCAATCCCGGAGAAGGTAAGTATTTCCAGCATGGATCCGCCACGGCATCAAAAATACAGATCGCTGATATCGGCCGCCTTTACGCCGCGCAGCTTGAAAAATTGGGAGCCTAGGATTCAGCAAGTCGCGCAAGATCTCGTCAATGCGATGCCGGCAAACGGCGTGGTTGATATAACTCAGTCACTGGCAGGTCCGCTGCCTGCAATGGTTATGTCCAATTTGCTGGGAGTTCCGCAGGAAGATAGCCATCTATTTAAAAATTGGGTAGATATTCTGTTTCAACCCTACAGCATGGAAGAGCAGCAGGAGCTTCAGTCCAAAAAGGAGGCAGCTGCCCGGGATTATTTCCAATATCTCTATCCGATTGTCGTTCATAAGCGATCCCATCCTGACGAGGACATCATTTCGGATTTGCTCACGGTCGAGCTGGAAAATGAGCGGTTTACCGACGATGAAGTCGTTCGCACCACGATGCTTCTGTTGGGGGCGGGAATCGAAACGACAAGCCATATGCTCTCCAGCACGTTTTACTCGCTGTTATATGACGATGCGACGCTGTACGGACAATTAAGAGACAATCCTGGTCTTGTAACCAATGCAGTGGAAGAAATGCTCCGCTACCGGTTTCATATCTCGAAACGGCATCGCACGGTGAAACGGGACAACAATCTTCTAGGAGTCGATTTGAAAAAAGGGGATGTGGTCATTGCATGGATGAGCGCAGCGAATGTGGACGAAGACATATTTGAAGCCCCGTTCGAAATCAATATCCATCGCAAAAACAACAGGAAAAATCTTACCTTCGGAATCGGCCCCCATTTCTGTTTAGGAGCGCCATTGGCCAGATTGGAATTAAACACTGCGTTATCGGTCTTCCTGCAAAGATTCTCGCGTATTGATCCGGTTCCAGGCTTTGAACTGGAACACAATTTAGCAACATCCGCACCAGGTCAATCCCTTACTCACCTTCCCTTAAAAGTCATCGAGTGAAGAACAACGACAGTTTAACTATTCATTCTAAAAGGGAGTCGATTCGGATTGTTTTGCGAGGCTATGTTTAAAGGAGAGAAACCAATGGATGATATAACGGATCTTCTTGTCATCGGAGGGGGGCCGGTCGGCCTGTTCGCCTGCTTTTATGGGGGAATGCGAAAGGCTAGTCTTAAACTGATCGAGAGCATGCCGCAACTGGGGGGACAGTTATCGGCATTGTATCCCGAAAAATATATTTACGATGTAGCCGGCTTTCCGAAAGTAACGGCACAGGCGCTTGTTGAGCGCCTTATCGAGCAAATCAAGCCCTTTTCACAAGAAGTTTGCTTGGGTCAGAGAGTCCTAAGCGTAAAGAAACTGGGGGAGCAATTCTTTGAGGTTGTTACGGATCAGGAGATTCATTATGCGAAGTCCGTGATTCTGACGGCCGGGGCGGGCGCTTTTCAACCGCGACGGCTTGATCTGCCTAATGCGGCTCAATACGAGAATGAGAACCTCCATTATTTTGTCAATGATCTAGATCAATTCAAAGGGAAACGAGTGGTCATCAGCGGCGGCGGCGATTCGGCGGTCGATTGGGCCTTGATGCTGGAACCTGTGGCCGAGAAGGTGACGATTGTCCATCGCCGGGATAAATTCCGTGCGCATGAGCATAGCGTGGAGCAGCTAAGACATTCAAGCGTGGACATTCGCACACCATGGGAAATCGTTTCTTTGACCGGGAATGGTCGCATTCGTCAGATTCAGCTGGGGCATTGCGTTACCGGCACCATCGAAGATATTGAGGTCGATGAGGTACTGGTTAATTTCGGTTTCGTTTCATCGCTCGGCCCAATTTTGGAATGGGGGCTCGCGATCGAACAGAACAGTATATTGGTAGATAGCCGCATGCATACGAATATCCCGGGTATTTTTGCCGCCGGGGATATTTCGAAATATGCGGGCAAGGTGAGGTTGATCGCCGTCGGTTTCGGCGAAGCCGCGACGGCAATCAACAACGCAATGACCTATATCGATCCGAATGCCAAATTATCGCCGGGGCATAGCAGCCATTTGAAGATTCCGCAAAATTCTTGAATAGGGAGGTGTGCGTAGAGATGGCCAAGTATGCGCTGGTTGAAAAGGCCACCTGCATCGCATGTGGCGCATGCGGAGAGGCAGCGCCGGACATTTTCGACTTTAATACGGACGGGTTTGCCGAAGTTGTATTTGACGGTGACGGAAACAGAGGGGCAACCGCCATTGAGAAAGTAGAGCTCATCCAAGATCTGATCGATGCGCAAGACGGATGCCCGACGGATTCGATCAAAGTCAGTGATCAACCCTTCTGTTAGAGAATCATGATCAGTCTGAAGATTCTCTGCTAGTAAACGGGGGATTGATTTCAATCTCCGCTTTTTTAATGAAGCGATTTACTACTCATCAGCTGTTTCAAAGCTCGATGATCCTGTTCCTGGCGGGTACCCTGGTATCTGGTGTAGCTGCCAGTTTCCCGATATTGCTGACCGGCTGGGTGATTCAAGCAGCCGGAGCCGGCATTATTATGCCACTGCTCTTTAACGTCGTTCTAAAGTTATACCCGCCAGCGAAGATAGGCGCCATTATGGGGATGGTATCGTTCGCGATCCTGTTTGCTCCTGCAATCGTTCCTACCCTGGCTGGTTATATTCTGGATATATTTCCTTGGCAGGTTATGTTTTATGGTCTGCTTCCTCTTGTGGTCATTGTGAGCCTGAGCTGTCATTTTTATTTGAAAAATGTATCGGAACCATCCAAGGCAAAGGTGGATTTGAACAGCGCGCTGCTGTCAACCGTTGGTTTTGCTGGTGTCCTGTACGGCTTCAGCGCGGCCGGCAATAGCGGCTAGCTTAGTCTGGAAGTCATCATTACGCTGATGCTCAGCGTAATCAGCCTCGGCCTATTTGCTTGGCGACAGCTGGTTTCCGAAGATCCTTTTCTGGATCTGAGAACCTTTAAATATGGGACATTTGCCCTGACGAACATTATCAATATCGGGATAACCATTATCATGTATGCGGATATGATATTGCTGCCCCTGTATCTGCAGAATTCGAGGGGTTACACGGCAATGGAATCCGGATTGATGATGCTGCCCGGGGCCGTTTTGATGGGCTTGCTCAGTCCGGTAGCGGGAAAATCCTTTGACCGGTACGGGGCAAAGTGGATTACAATCATTGGTTTGTTCATCACGATAGTAACAACCATACCCTTCTCATTATTAACAGAGTCAACCAGCTATACATTTCTTCTTTTGATGTCAACCGGCCGGCGGATCGGAATGGCTCTTCTTATTACGCCAATTCAAACGGCTGGCTTAAATCAAGTACCGACCAGCCTTAGCGCACATGGTTCGGCGATTTGGAACACCATAAGGCAGGTTGCGGGAGCCGTCGGGACTTCTCTATTAGTAACCGTTATGGCCAACAGCTCCATATTTCTTTCCATCCTACTTAATTGTTACTCCAGATGATAATACAAATCTGGCGACACGACACATAATCTTTTGAGCAAAACGCTGAATTTAGGTAAATTAATGAATCTTTGGAGGTTCAGACTTCATCGTATCGTTAAGGTGGGTCACAAAAACACCTTCGTTCGGGCCGGGGTTATTTCGAAACATTTTTGCTTCTTCGACCAGAACTTCGTCTGTGTCCGTACCAAGTACCCTTATCGTCGCATCAATAAATGACGAAAGTGGCATCGCACGCGGTTCATCGTTGTTGCTTTGAACCCACGGTGGCACAATTTCTATCACTCTTACCGAAGTGTCCTTAAGCATGTATCTTTGGGACAGCGTATAGGTATGAAGCGCTGCCTTCGTTGCGGAATATATAGCAGTTGCGGCTAACGGTACAAAACCAAGGATCGAAGTCGTGTTGATGACAGTAGCTTCTTCTTTGGACTTCAAATGAACGATTAATGCAGAAGTCAACCGAATTGGGCCTAACAAGTTTGTCTCGACCGTCGAAATCAAAACATCCTCATCGATCACACCCGCCGCGTTATCGGGCTGTATGATGCCGGCGTTGTTAATCAAGACATTCAAGTCCGGGAATTCTTCGATTAGCTGCTTGGCAACCACCTCTATGCTGGCAGGATCTTGTACATTCAATTCCACTGCGGACATACCGGGATTCGCATTGATTGTCTCATCCAATCGCTCTTTACGTCGATCGAGATCTAATGCATAAACATTTTAGGTCCTATCGTTTTTCGGGAGTTTCAAAATTGTCGAATTAATAACTTTCAAGGATAAGCCTCCTCTTGAATTAATTAGAATGGTGGATTATCCGTTCGATGCCGTATCCGCCATCCGTCATGGTTGAACAATTTTGGAATTTGCTGAACGGAGTTGTGGAAGGACAAGAACATCGATCCATTGGAAGTCGCTAATTTGGCGGCTTCTTTTGTGTTTTCTTATGTTTGAGAATAGGAGGTGATAATTGATATGTCGTATTAGGTTATTTGTCTGGGGACAAGAACTTGTACCGATTGCCTTTAAGGACAAGAACTTAGTCCGATTACCGATTAGAAGAATATCTAAGTAATCCCAATGCTACTTCATTAAGCTAACGGGCAGGTTAGTTTTTATTAAGGGGTTCAAAAACCATTAAGATAATATTCATCTAAATAGTTTTTTGTTTGAATTTTTTGTACGATTGTACTAAAATAAAAACATGAGTAAAAAAAATAAACCAATTAACCAAAAGCAAATGTCATTCATCGAAAAAGCCCGTAGAGCTCAAATTGTGGAATGTGCGATTGAGACAATCGCAGAAGTAGGTTACACCAAAGCCTCTTTGGGAGAAATTGCAAAACGTGCGAAAATCAGTAAGGGGGTTATTTCTTATCACTTTGAAAATAAAGAGGAATTATTGGAGCAAGTAGCTATCGAATACTATATGGCTTGGCAATCATATATTGCTCCACGAGTAGAAGCTCAAAAATCTCCTAAAGAAATGCTTCGAGTGTATATTGAATCCAATCTTACATTCGTAGATGAAAATCGGCAGCATGTTTTCGCTGTTATTGAATTGCTTTCTAATAGGATAACTGCTAATGGTAAACTTCAGTTTGCAGCAGACCATGATGAAGCTGTTTTACTTCCAATTGAAAATATTCTGACCCTAGGGATGCAAGAAGGAATTTTCCGAGAATTTACCAAGCCATCGGCAAGGGTGATGGCGCTAACAATAAGAAATGCCATTGACGGGTTTACCATTGAATTAATGAGAAAGCCTCATTTAGATGTTCAGGAATATACGAGAGAACTGGTTACAATCTTCGATATATCAACTAAGAATTGATGTGTCACCAAGGAGGTTGCCAATGTTTTACTATGATGTACTTTGCTATAATTGTAAAAAAACATTCAGGGTATACGAAGGTTCACTAAAATATAAACAAGCTAAGGAAAGAAAGGTTAAGGTTTTTTGTTGCGAAGATTGTGCTGATAAAATACGCATTGAAGCAATTTTGAATTTTATGCGCGGGATTAATCGTTTTTAATTTTTGATTTTCTCAACGATTATCTTCAAATATTGCACTAAAACGTCGCGGCACAATTAAACCGAGTAACTCCGTCTTTACGAATTTTTCTTATGAGGGATTAAGCTAACGGGAAACATTAGTTGAATAAAGACAATAAGGCAGCCGGTCATTGTTATCGGCTGCCCTTGTTCAAGCAGTTTAGTTCCAATATGTGGTATTATCTGTTTATTAACTTAATGACCGCGTTACTTTAATATCAGTAGGGATGGGGGCGTGAAACATTAAACAGAAAAATTTTGTTGGATTGTTCACATCAATATTTCTCATTCTCTATGGTATATGGAAACTAAATAATTTTTTTGAACCAAAAGTTGGTCCAATAGGTAACGGTCTTAACCATATGGAAAAGCTGCTATCAGCGGCTTTTTTGTTTTGTCGTCAAGGACAAGAACATGAGCCGATTACCGATTAAATAAGTATCTAACTATGTACCCATGCAATCTCATTAAGCTAACGGGCAGGTTAGTTCAAAGAAAATCATATTCGTACGCTTTTAATGATAACAGTGGATTCACTTATCAGCCTGATAGATTTTGAAGGCGGATTGTTTGTCGTCACTCCCACACTTCATCGTATGTTGGAGCCGACAGGAGAAGCATTTTGGTTGAACATCGCAAATTGAATTAATGCAAGATGACAAGAACATACACGATTAAAAGCCGCGTAACAGCGGCTTTGTTTGTTTTAACGATATATGTTCTTGTCCAAACCCGACGACAAGAACATACATCGTTTGCCGAAAAAGACATGAACATATATGATTAACCGTGGTTGGTAAGGAACTCATTACAAATGTAGTTTTTAACATTTTATAATACGTGGCGGAGCAGGGTCGAAAGAAGAACCGAGTGCGTAAAGCTGATGCCCGCATAAACGAAGTTATAAAGTGTTCGAGGCTGCGAATGTTGAGTTATTTATTGGCAACGATCGCAAACATCGGTCTGTGTCGATTCAGAACTTGTTCACCTATATGATACAGTTCCACATCGAATCCTTGATGAATTTGGATTTGGGCAAAGCCAATTGAACGAAGCATTTCGCTGTCCCATTCAGGTCTTCTTACATAGCTCAATGGCAAAGTAAGCGCCAGTTGGTCTCCTTCTTCGACATCCTTCTCTTGGCGGTACGGCACGTACCCTTTTGCGGCAGCCTCCTCCTTGTCTTTTTGAAAAAGCTCTGCCTCCTTCGGATCAGTTAAAAATAAATTCCAATTCGCATCAAAAATAATAACCTGGCCTCCGTCATTAAGCATTCCATGCCAATTTTGATATGTAGCTACAGGATTGTACAGGAACCAGGTCACATTTCGTGAAATGATGATATCATATTTTTCTTCTGTCTTATATTCTATAATATCTGTCTCAATAACCTGGACACTGCAATTATATTTATGGGCGTTTTGATTAGCCTTTGCCACCATCTCCGGAGAAGAATCAATAGCAGTAACCTGATGCCCCATCTGGCTGAGCAGAACCGCAAAGAAACCAGGCCCCGTACCTACATCGAGCACTTTTAAATTACTTTTCCCGGACAAAAAATGACTCAGAATTCCCTTCCATTGATCATATCGGTTGGACGTAAATTCGGCATCCACAATTTCATCATAGACAGCTGCTCCTTTGTCCCAATAATCCCGATATTGTTGTACAAGTTTATGCTTACTCACTAACATCGACTCCTTGTTATATAAAAAATTCCTTGCTAAACGTAATGATTACGATTAATAATATACAAAGATTGTTCATCTAGCAAGTATTCATGAGAATAACAGCTATGCAATCATAAACAGCTTAAAAGAGGAATAGGAGGAGTAGGGATGTTTGGAAGATCTGGATTTGGAGTAATTGCTGTTGTCTTATTGTTGTTCGTTATGGGGTGTTCACAACATGTGAGCTCACCCTCTGCAGCAGAGGAGGACAAAAACATTGTGGTCGCAGTCACGCAGGATACTGAAGCAGACAAGCTTGACGCCTCGACTTACAATGGTTCCAGACATACGCATGCGGCTATATATGATGCCCTTGTAGACTATAAAGGAAAAGGTGAATTTGCGCCCAGCCTGGCGGAGTCATGGGAGATATCTGATGATGGCAGGACTTATATTTTACATCTGCAAAATCAGGTCATGTTCTCGGATGGCAGTCCACTGAATTCAGCAGCCGTGAAGTTTTCTTTAGAAAGAGCGGTAAGCAGGGAAGAGAATGCTTCGCTTGAAATATCCCGTTTATTGCAAAAAGTTGAAGCACCTGATGATCAAACAGTCGTACTTTCCTTTAAGGATACAGCAACGCAAGTGTTGTACGAGCTTAGTCAGGCAAGACCATATCGAATTATGGGTCCGAACTCGGTAACCCCTAAGGGAGATGTGAATGGTACTTTTCAAAAAGCGATCGGAACGGGTGCCTGGGAAATAGGAGAGTATCAACCAGGGATTCAGACTGTTCTAATCCCGAATGATCATTATTGGTTAGAACAACCATCCGACTATTCACTTGTTTTCAAAGTCATTACAGATCCTCAGGCGAGGGTAATGGCATTGCAATCTGGAGAGGTGGATCTTGCGGGTGGGGAACTTGGAAATATCCCCATGGAAAGTCTCCCTGTATTTCAGAACAACGACAACTACGTAATCGAAACCGGAAGCAGTACAATGTCCTACTTTATGGTTATCAACCAACACAATACTTCTCTAGCTGATAAGAATATCCGCCAAGCTATCAATTATGGCAATGATACGAGAAAGTATGCAGGTGGTAGCGGGGAGCCAGTCAGAGGATTGTTCCAAGAGAAGGTTGCATTTATATCCGACAGTAATCAGCCTTCCTATCCGTATAATCCCGAAAAAGCCAAACAGCTGATTGAAGCGTCGGGCTACCAATGGAATAAGAACAAGCAGCTCTATGAAAAAGATGGACGAGTATTGCAACTTCGTCTGGTCATTCAATCAGAGGAATATCCGGAATGGAAAGAGATGGCTGAAATTTTTCAAGACAACATGAAACAGATCGGCATTCAAATCCATATTGTGAATCAGGAACGAGCAGCTTACTACGATACCCTGTGGAGTACGAAGGAATATGATCTGCTTATGTATCGGACATACACTGATGCTCAATTACCTTATCGATTCCTGTCCTCCTTATTCTATGATTCGCCATTCTCACCGGGAGTTGCGTATCAGGACAAGCCTTTATCCGATTTGCTGGATCAAATCGCGGCTACGGTTTCCACTCAGCAGCAGCAAAAGCTGTTCAATCAGGTGTTCCTCCGTATGCATGAGGAAGCCATGTCTGTTCCGATATACTACCCCAAGCAAACCTTTGTTCATTCAAGCCAAGTGGTTGATTTTAGGTTCAATGCTATTGAGGACGACCCGTTGAAGTGGCATTACCTGAAGAAAGAAGCGAAGTAATGCTCCGCTCTATGATTCATCGTCTGTTCATGTTGATAGTCACGTTTGTTTTATTTTCCTTGTTTGTTTTTACATTAATGCGTTTGGCGCCGGGTGATCCGGCGTCGATGCTGCTACTGGAAATCGGAGCCGTACCGGAGCAATCCATCGTAGCTGATTTACAGAAACAATGGGGACTGGATCAATCGTTCATTCAGCAATATTTAGCATGGGCACATCACGTATTTCAAGGAGAGTTAGGGCATTCCTTTTCTTCCGGAGAACCCGTATTAAGTGAAATGATTGAACGTTTAGGCTCAACGTCGAAACTCATTGCAAGCTCTTTTTTATTAACCCTCTTCATATCCATACCGATTGGAATCTGGATGGGATTGAATGAAGGCACAATGGCAGATCGAGTGGTTTATTCAATGACCATTTTGGGGTTGTCGATCCCTTTATATTGGCTTGCTATTCTTCTTATGTATGCCTTAGGGGTGATATGGCCCGTCCTGCCTGTTGTAGGCAGTTCGACCACACGGCATTATATTTTGCCGGTAACAGCCATGACGCTGGTGCAAAGTGTTTACTTTATTCGGATGGTTCGATCCTATACGATCCAGTACAGCAAGTTCTCGTACATTGAGGCTGCAAAAGCTAGGGGATTGCGGCCGAGCATCTTTTATCCGTCTTATTTACTGCGCTCCATGTTCATCCCAATCCTGACATTAATCACGACGAGTCTACCCAGCTTTTTTGGGGCTTCGATTATCACCGAGACGATTTTCAGTTTTCCGGGATTCAGTAAATACATGCTTGAAGCTATTTTTCGCCGTGATTTTCCAGTCATTCAAGGGAGCGCACTCTTCGTGGCAGCATTTATTTTTGTTTTTAATTTTATGACCGACCTGTTGTATTTCCTTGCGGACCCGCGTGTTCATCTTGACAAACAGAGGTGGGAAGTTTGATCAGTATCATCCGAGTGAATAAACTGCCAACGGCAGCGTTGTTATATATCATCCTACTTATTATTACAGGACTTGCGGCCCCGTGGATTTCACCTTATGATCCGTTCGATACGAATCATCAACAGAAGCTTCTTCCTCCCAGCGTTGCTCATCCATTTGGAACGGATTATTTGGGAAGAGACCTGTTAAGCCGGGTCATACACGGGATTAGTGAATCGGTATTTCCTGTTTTTATTGTACTTAGTGTTGTGATGTTGATTGGTCTTCTGGTGGGGACATGGAGTGCTTTTTTGGGGAACAAGCTGGACATGCTTATGATGAGCCTAACCGACATTTTCACAGCATTACCGAGTATGCTACTTACCATTGTGGTCGTTGGCTTCCTTGGCTTTGGCATGGAAAATGTATATTTTGCGGTGATCCTCTCCTGGTGGGCCAAGTACGTACGAATCATCAGAGGGCTAATTCATGATGTGAAAAAGGAACCTTATATTACCGCCAGCAGGGTAAGCGGGGCATTTGGACTTAGAATAATAACCAGACATATGATTCCGAATATCACGCCTCAGATTGGAACGATGCTCATTCTGGACGTGAGTAAGGTGATCCTGACTTTATCCGGTTTATCCTTTTTGGGTATTGGTGCACAGCCTCCTTCTCCAGAATGGGGTGTCATGCTATTGGACGGAAAGAATTATTTGCAGGTCGCCCCATGGATGGGCTTCTTTCCAGGCTTTATGATATTTCTGACTGCTGCTTCGTTCCAAATTATAGGTGAGCGACTGAGGAGGGAACGCTAGATGACGACTTTGCTCGAAGTCAAAAATCTAAATATCAGAAATAAGGAAGGTCAATCGCTTGTGCATGATAGCAGCTTTTCTCTGGACACTGGGAAAACATATGCATTGATTGGAGAAAGCGGCAGCGGTAAAACGCTGACAAGTAAGGCTATCTTGGGTATGCTGCCTGCTCATCTGCACATGTCAGGTGACATCGTGTTACAGGGTGAACATCTGCAGCAATTATCAAAGAAGCGCTGGCGCAGCATCAGAGGGGGCCAGATCGGTGTCATCTTCCAGCATCCGGAACAGGCCGTGCATCCATCGATTCCGATTGGTAGGCAATTCGTTGATCTGATGCGCAGTCACTTGCCTGTTTCAAGATATGAGGCTGAGAAGCAAGCAAAAAAAATGTTGTCCCAAGTTCTCTTAAAGGACACGTCCCATGTGATGAGCAGTTATGCTCATGAGTTAAGCGGTGGAATGAATCAACGAGTCATGATTGCGATGGCGCTTCTGTTAAAGCCGAAAATCCTGATAGCCGACGAGCCAACGAGTGCACTTGATGTCAAAACACAGGCTGAGATCATATTCCTTTTGAAAGAGCTCATCCTGGACACGGATATGAGCATGTTGTTTATTACCCACGACATACTTATATCCGGCTATCTTGCGGACACGATTGGTGTTATGCGGGAAGGGAAAATAATAGAGCAGGGCAGTAAGGAGAACATTTTAAGCGCACCTGAACATAAATACACCCAAGAGTTATGCAGGCATTGCTCTCAAAGGTTGCTTGGAAAAGGAGAGATATCTTATGCTTGAAATCCAGCGACTGTATAAGGAAATTCACGGAAGACCCATTCTGGAAGATATTCATTTTGAAATAGAAGATGGAGGATCTCTGGCCATTGTGGGGGAGAGTGGTAGTGGTAAATCCACGCTTGCCCAGCTTATCATGGCTTTAAAACAACCAACCTCCGGCCATATTTTCTTTGACGGGCGGCCCTTGCCCAACAAAGGAATATTATCATATAGAGAATGGTATCGCGATATACAGATTGTTTTTCAGAATACTGGCTCCACATTAAATCCCGCAATGAGCTTGTTTCAGTGCCTGGAAGAACCTTTAATTAATTTTACCCGTTATAATAGAGCCGAGCGCAAGCATAAAGTCCTTGAATATTGGGGAAAAGTAGGCCTGAATGAGAACCTTCTTCGAAATCGCCCCGGAAAACTGAGTGGTGGGCAGTATCAAAGAGCTTGTCTCGCCAAAGCTTTGTTAACTCGTCCCAAACTGTTAATCTGTGACGAAATGGTCTCCAACCTCGACGTCTTATTACAACAGCAGATGATTGAGCTGCTCATATCCATTCAGAAGGAACAAGGCTTAACTCTTCTGTTCATTACTCATGACCTCACGCTGTTACCAGGACTATGTTCGAATATTATGGTTTTGAAAGAGGGAAAACAGGTTGAACTTTTCAGTACTTCTGCGCTCTATGACGAAGCAGAGAGGGATCCATATACCGTTACGTTATTAAACTCAAGTAAGATGTTTGAAACAGCATGGACGAATAGGTCGATGGAATGGAATTTGAAGTTACAAGAGACTTAATTTCGTTGAGCTATGGTTTGCAGTAAAGAAAACAACTCTTTGGTGTGATTGTCTAAAAACATCTTCTTTGATCATATTCAAGTTGCAATAAATAACCTTCTCTGTACATGCTGGAAGGCTATACTTCCGGATGAAAAATGTGTTAACTAATCTAAATCGACAAACCTTTCTTGCTTCACTAGAAGGGCTTGAATCCAGTGAAGGAGCTTGTTGACGCAGGCAACGAGGGCAACCGGGTAAGGCTTTCCGGTTTCGCGTTTCTTATCGTAATATTCACGTAACCTCTTGTTTTCCGGTCTTTTTTAGTCCCCATAGTACAGCGAGATATAGGGCATGACGCAGCTTCTTAGACCCGCGTTTGGCAATGCGATTGGTTGTCGCTGTGAACTTACCAGCTTACCAGAAGAGTAGACGCTAGGGTCAATTCCTGAGAAAGCTATTAGCGCAGCAACGAAACTTTTGAATAAAGGTCACCGAAAACACCTCTATAATCCGGAAAGACTTGATCTAGAACGGCCTGAAACTGAAGCTTAACCTGTACATACATTTGTGTGAGCAAGTCAAACTGACGCATTAGATGCCTAAGAATTAGTAGTTGAACCCCTCGTTGCATATGGTCTTCAAATTCAGCTTTGTAGTACAGCTTGCAGTGCCGATAGGCATCGACTGCATCTGTTTTCACTTTCTGTAGACTTGACTTTTTGGCTTGATGTGAAATGAGAGGATTCACAACTAAGAATAGGATACCGTGTTCTTCTAGAACTGAATTACAGCTTGATGGTAATGTCCTGTCGATTCCAGAATCACAACTGGGGCTTTGCCTGCTGTATCCTGTGCAGTTGAAACGATATCTAACAGTTGGCTAAGACCAGACCTGGACGGGAATTGTCGAGGGACAAGAACATGGTACCCCACTCAAAATTTCAGTATCATCCTTCATGGGATATCTGAAGGGGAGAAGTGCGCTAATGATCTTTGAGAAGCATACGCAATTAAAGTATAAATATGGGAATCCAAAATTTTGGACAGAGGGATATTATGTCAGCACAGTGGGTTTGAACGAAGCAAGCGTAGCAAAATACATTCGTGAAAAAGAAGCACATGACCAAGCGATAGATAAACGGAGTGTAAAAGAGTATGAAGATCCATTCAGCAACATTTGGAGCAAAAAGAAGCATCGTAAGCTTGAAGGTTATAGATGGGGGCTAGTCCCTTTTTTGGGCTAAGGACGTCAAAATAGGATGCAAAATGATCAAAGCAAGAGCTGAAACCCTCCCTATTACTTGATCCCGTAATGGATCTGGATGCACTCAAGCAGGGAATATACACTTGCCGGACAGCGAAAAGAGCTTGTACCCTTTCGCTTCTAGAATTATACTGGCTAGACTTGGAGCTCAATTAACAACAGAAGAGCTACCTGTTAAAGAGAAGATGGTTATTTCGTTCTGGAAGAGATGCAAGGTCCGATTCGAATCGTGGACATGGGGGAGCCATACCGAAATAATAAAGCAACTCAATAGATAGCTCAGTGCTGAATTGGAGGAATGTTATTTGAAGATGGTTGAGAAACCCGCAATTCAAGGTTCTCATCTATTGATGCGTAAAATATTTCCTCCTTTTTGATTCCTTTGGCACGCAGACGATCTTCCAGCCAAGCTTTATCCTTGTTAAGGTACGACAATACTTTTTCGGAAATAGTTCCATCAAGGATCAAGGGGTACGCTATGCCCTTAGGGGGTATCGACAGTCCCAGATCCTCCACGGTTACAGCCGTTTTCATGGGGTTCTTGTAAACCGTCAACTTGCCGTTTGCCTCTAATACAGCAAGCTCGACCTCGTCCAAATGAAATATGTCTTTTTCGCGCAGCATCTGAAGGATGTTGTCAATGGAATAACGGACTTTACGAAGATTTTGAACGAGTAAGTTTCCATTCGAAACAACTACCGTTGGTTCAAAGGTAATCAATTTTCCGAATTTCCTATATTTTATTGCCAATATGGAGACGATTCTCTGAATGAATCCGATTAAGATGATCGCAAAGCCCGTATGAATATGCTCAATCTTTGGATCGGCAATATCAGCACCAACAACGGCACCTAAGGCAATAACAACCAGAAAATCAAAAACGGGCAGCTCTCCGATCGATCTTTTTCCCATGAAAAGTGCTATCGCCAGCAGTAGGGGAAAGATGGTTACAATTCGTCCTGTAACTAGAAGAAGATCTTTAACTAATTCCAACGGTGCTCAACCTGCCTTTTAGATTTGATTTCTGACGCCTATAAACAGCTTAATACTACTATATCCAATAGGGATGACAGATAAACTGTGGTCTGTGCTGTGCGATCTCGATTTTTCTGTTACTTACTGAATTGTGTAGTGAAAAGGAAAATTCCATGAGGCAACGTTTCGAAAACGAATGGTTGGTTAAAGTGACATCGGGCAGCTCGCCACGAAATCGAGAGCAACGACGACATGGCCGGAAAACGTAATAAGCTACAGCGACCACGGTATAAGCCGAAACAGCAGGATAAATGTAAGAGGTGCGAGTGGGGTAAATGGACAGGCACGAAGCAGTTTTGTTCTCGACCTAAGTGCCATAAAGAGGTAAAATCCTCCCTGATGTCGAAATTGATTATTTCTGAGCAATCTATCATCCTCTAGGAAAATTATCAGGTAGGATTGGGGGTTCTCAAATGTTCCACGAGCGGCATTTTACTCTTAGGCAGGGTCTCTCACATACTCTGGTTAAGTTAACTCAGGTTTCAGAAAATTCGTACAGGTGTCACAAATGTGATGGTGAAGTTAAGCAAGATCAACCCAATCCATTCTATTGGTCATGTGATGCATGTAAAGCGGAATATATGGGACCTGTATTGGAGAAATAGCATCCATTGGGGTGCTTTTTCTTTTACTCTCAAACCACGAAATCTAAGCCCATTTAAGGCGTTGTTTATTGATCGTGGACGAATAGAGGAACGGGGCAGGAATACAGCAGAGAAAGGGCATAACGTTGGCGTGTGTCGTACATCCATTATAGAAACCAACTCAACTCAATAATTGGCTTTTATGAATAACGCCGGTTTCTGTGCATATGCTTCATAACTCCACTCTTGTATAGTATTGTCTTCTTCTCAAGCTCCGTGACTGCAGCGGGTAAAGTGTGGATCGCAGGGGTTGGCCGCTTCCTAACTAAGATCATGGTCCATGAGCAAGGGCTTACAGAGTTGGCCGTTCGAGTCGAGGACAAGAACATGAGTCGATTACCGATGTATCTAACTATGTATCCATACAATTTCATTGAGCTAACGTGCAGATAGTTCAAATACCCCATAAATTAGGTTTATTATTTTTTACAATGAGTTAATAGTGATCTTATATAATATATGTACTCGTCTATAATTGATAGTCAAGGAAGTGGTACATATAAAAAAAATTAAAAGAATAATTATTCCTTTAGTTATTGTTCTCATTGTCTTAGTTGGAATATCCATATTGGAATTTTTTGCGTTACATTTGCTGGGTTTACATTATAAATCAACGGGTGCATTAATATTATTCTTTGTTCTGTATCTATTTCTGGAAATACCTCTTTCATTGATAACAGATGCCTTGCCTAAAGCGTTAAGATCTGTTGGTATAATTAAAACCAGTAAGGGATGGTTACCAATTGTTTTGGATACAGGATTACAATTTGTTTTAATCATTTTACTTGATGCCTTGATAAGGGATATTTCGATAACATGGCAAGGAGCTATTGTATTCTCGTTAATTACTGGACTCATCAGTAGAAAATTGAAAGAGAGAGAAAGGGAGCCTCTCGTCATGGATAGTAATGAACTCAAAAAAGTGAAAAGCGCAATGAAGACTAAGAAAAATGATCAACGAAGTACGTCTGAATTTTAGAGATTTGTCAAAAGCTGAACGAATTAAATATATATACTTGTCGCGGGACTAGATCTTGTTCCCATTAAGAGTCGCTATTTTAGCGGCTTTTTTAGGTATCGGTACAAGTTCTTGTCCCGAGTCGAGGACAAGAACTTGTACCGATTACCGTAATGGACAAAAACATGGTACCATTCAGGGAATTGCAAGTTGGGTTTGATTTCGTATGTAAACCTGTATGTAATAGGCGATACAAAAGGACATTAAAAAGACACTGGCACCCCTTTGGGTGCCGCTTGAGCGTGTTATGGTTTTAATAACTGTTATATTTTATCCGAGGGATTATGTCTTTAACACCCTCGACGCTGAGTTTAAGGCTCAATTTCTCAACACCGCCAGATCAAGCTGGCGTACGCGTTCTGGATCGGAGATCAGGTCGACCTCGGCAATCTTCCCGTGACTCATCGTAAATTTGAGTACATAGAGCAATTTTCCTTGTGGGGCCGCAATGATTCCTACGGTTCCATTCACCAAGGCTAGTTGGGCTGCTTTCTGTGCACGTCTCGATACTTGTTTTGCTAAAGCGATCGCTCCTCGCGTTACTCTTGAAGATTCAGTTAGACGATCGTCACGAAGTATAACGTCCGGATCAAGCACAGCTATTAGCGTATCGAAATCGCCTGCATGCGCTGCAGCAAGAAAAGCTTGAACAACTTTGCGTTGATGAGCAATGTCGACTTCCGATGCTTTCACCCCACGAACCCGGTGACGTGCTCTGCTCGCAAGTTGCCTTGTCGCGGCTTCCGATTT
The DNA here is from genome assembly GCF_015326965.1 of Paenibacillus sp. JZ16. Lineage (NCBI taxonomy): Bacteria > Bacillati > Bacillota > Bacilli > Caryophanales > Paenibacillaceae > Paenibacillus > Paenibacillus sp. JZ16. The sequence continues at coordinate 658,932 of NZ_CP017659.1, read as the reverse complement.
TCCTACAATAGGAGCAATTTCATTAAAAGGCATGGCGAAAACATCGTGCAGCACGAACGTAATGCGTTCCGCAGGTTTCAAATTATCGAGCACGACTAATAGTGCAACACCGATAGAATCAGCTAATATGGCCTCTTGTTCAGGGTCGCTTATATTCTCTTGGCTGTTGAAAGAATCGGGCAAATGAGCTTCGATCGATTCTTCGCGCCTAGATTTACGCGATCGTAACATATCGAGACATACACGCGAAACAACGGTGGTCAACCATCCTCCCAAGTTCTCAATGCCTCTTGCATCCACGCGACTAAGACGCAACCAAGACTCCTGTACCGCGTCTTCCGCCTCGCTAAATGATCCAAGCATTCGATAAGCAACAACTTGAAGGTTCTTCCGATGCGTTTCGAATGTATTTGCCAACCAATCCTGTTCACTCATTCTACAAACTCCCTCGTACTAAAATAACTAACCACTATAAGTACTGACGAATGAACGCTGAACAATGTGACAAGACGTCGCATTCAACTGATTTTTACATTTCTCAAGAAATATTGTCACACATCCCAAGGTCCGATCCGTCAGCATATTGGAGAACCAAAACCGGTTCTAATCTTAATTAAAGGAGTGTTTCATTTGAAATCAAGAATGGATAGCCCTGCTATGATCGTACCCGATGCGACTCAAGCCTTACAAGCCCTTGGCAAAGCGCTGTTTGTATCCGCAGAGCAAACAGGTATTCCAAAGCGCACGCTTTTTCTCGGATATCTTCGGGCAAGCCAAATTAATGGGGATAGCGTATGCGTCGAACTTCATTCGCGTAATGCATTGGCGACAGGTGAATCTGTAGAGCGACTGTTGGCAGTGTCGGCATGGCGTGAGACGCAATACTTCAATGACTCCGAGCGTTCTACACTTGCGCTCAGTGAAGCTGTTACCCGACTCAATGACCGAGTGGACCCAGTGTCGGATGAGATCTTTAACGAGGCAGCCCGACACTTCGATGTGCAGGCATTGGCCACGCTGATCGCCGGGATTGCTACGGCCAATCTCTGGAATAGACTAAACGTCTCTACAAGGCAGATCGTAACAGTTTCCGAGGGCAAATATTGAAGGAGGGTATTGTCATCATGGCAACAGTTTTGTATATTACGGCAAATCCACACGATCATGAAAAATCATACAGCATGTTAGTAGGTAATGAGTTTGTACAGGCTTATCGATCTGCCAATTTGAATGATGAGGTAATTCATCTTGATCTATATAAAATGGCTATACCACAACTTGATACTGATGTTTTTAACGGATGGGACAAACTGAAGGCGGGCACTACATTTGAAAAATTGACCGAAGCAGAGAAAACGAAACTGAGCCGAATCAATGAATTGGCTGATCAATTTGTTGCTGCAGATAAATATGTATTTGTTACTCCAGTTTGGAATTATTCGTATCCACCCGTTATGAAGTCATACATTGACTCCATTTGTATAGCAGGCAAGACTTTCAAATATTCACCAAATATTGGCCGGATCGGCTTGTTGAGTAATAAAAAAGCCGTCCATATCCAAGCTAGCGGTAGCTTCTTGTCACCAGGCTCAGATGATGCAGACCTAGAAATGGGTCATCGCCACCTGAAAGTCATTATGGATTTCGTTGGGATTTCTAGTTTTGAGGGGATTTTTGTTGAGGGAATGGCTGAAAAAACCGATCAGGAACCTGAGATTAAAGTAAAGGCGATACAACAAGCGTGCGAAATCGCTTTAAATTTCTAAGTTTGCCTTAAATATATCATAAAGCAGACAGCAGGAAATGATACATTCTCATCGATAGACAGCATATCTTACCTTTGAGGAATCGAACTCTTATCCTCAAGAAGAGTTCATACTAGAGGAGCGAGAACGGGGGACGATAGCTCAATGAGACTATATGAAGCAGCCGGCTTTATGATCGGCTGCTTTTTCTCAACTTACGGGCAGGATAGAGGAATACACCGGCAAATACATATGTGAATTCTGTAAGGAGGTTCACTATGTCTTTGGGAGCCAACACCCAGATTTCATTGCTCTCTTTCACCTGAACGGGTTGGAGGCGTGATTGAGTATTGCAGGGAAGAAAAGTCAAGAAACTAGTGTTCCTAGCTGGGACCATTGTCTAATGACACAAAAGTATCTACATTAATTAGTTTAGAAAAGCTTGATTTACAGGCTTTTTTATTTTTATGTAGATTAATTTGTGTCATCAAAAAATGCACAAAAGTGGCCACATTGTGGGATTATGAGTGTTAAAAGATGAGTGGTGGGGGGTATACCCCAAGTGCAAACCATCCGCCTCAACAGGTGGTAAAGATCAATCAACGGGCAGTTCAACGCAAGTTTACTCCCGATTCGTCTAAAAAGTCTTTCTAAACTTTCTTGATAGAAGTTCGCTTACTTTTTTAGGGAAACCAGTGCTTAGGTAAAAAGGAAAAAGGGTTGAATGGAAAGTGGCAGTTTATTAATTCACATTGAATATAAACTCTATTGTTGAGTGATCTAAAAAAGTTGAAGCAGCGATAATTACATAGTGAATTTATTAAAGGCTGCTCCAAATTGAACTATTAATTATTTTACATATAGCCCCAAGGAGGCATTTTAATCTATTTATAATTGAGAGAAAATAAGAAAACAATCGATTGGAACTGAAAAGTATGGGTATGGAGGGCAAGATGAGAAAAAGTCTTGGTAAATATGTGAGCGCATTAATTCTAGTTGGATTACTGACAGCATGTGGCAGTGAAAATACTAAAGAGCACTCAGCAACAACTGAGAATTCGATACCATCGGTTTACAAACAAAACTGTTTGTCCTGCCACGGAAGCCAGCTCGAAGGAAAGTACGGACCCAGTTTGCAAACAGTAGGAAGCCAACTTACCGAGGAAGAAATCACGACCATTATTTCCAAGGGGCAAGGAGGCATGCCAGCCTTCGGTAAGCGTTTAGATGAAGACGAGATTGCATCCATTTCTGTATGGTTGTCGGAACAAATATAAAAGGAAGTAGCTTAATGATATTCTTCCATCACCCGCTCCAGCTAAAGGAATGTCGTAGGAAACTTCATGAATAAATAAGAACAGCAGCAGGACTTAGGAATCCCGCTGCTGTTCTTTTAATAATATCTTGATATCTGTCAGAATTTGTTCATTCTCCATATCTTCACCCATCCGGTAGATCTGGCGCACACGCTGCTTACCATCGATTAACAGCAATGAGGTGATGGAATGCGCAAACAACCCATCATCGAGGCGCACAATCGATAGATTATACTGAGAAGCCAAATCCTTTACTTTGTTTTCATCTCCTCGCAGCAACGTCCATCCTCTCTGATCAATTCCCATCCGCTCCGCATATTGTTGCAATACCTCAGGTGTATCGTTCTTAGGATCGAATGTAATGGAAACCAACTCGACTTCATTACCAAACTGTCCTTGCTTCTGAAGCTCACTTTGGAGTGCAACCATATTAGCGGTTGTAGCAGGGCAAATATCCGGACATCGGGTGAAAATAAATGACGTTAATCGTATTTTCCCGTCAAATTGTGCTTCAGTTACAGTCTCTCCATGTAAATCAGATAAAGAAAAAGCTGGGGAATTCATTTTAACTGGCAGAGCAGGTTTGTAAAAGGAGGCAAATAACCAGTAACCGATGGCAATGATAATAATGATTATAGCTAAAATAATATACGAGCGCTTTGAAGCATTGCGAACAGGGATCATACTTTTTCTCCTTCTTTATATATTGGTAAATTGCGGTTTTTATTGTATCGAATATCAGGGATGGTTTCTATGACTCTATTGAGCTATGTCATGCATTTGATTACCGTGATCTTTCACTTCTACATCTTCAGCAATCATAGAGTATATCTCGTTTTCTTCTGCATGTCACAAATCTGTCGATTTTCAACCTTTGAAATGGCTCCCTAGAGTTATAGGACAGAAGCATTTAAATTGCTAAAATGTGAAAGACTGACAACCGGGTTGGAGGGAGTGAGGGAATGAAGCAAAAATTGGTTTCATTTATGGCAGTGGTTATCCTTTTGGGTATCGTAACGGCATGTTCAGGCGAGGAATCCGTCGATTTGGAAGCTGTAGAAGTAGAGCTGTCTACAAAACCTGAAACCGTTATAGCGGGAAGCCAGGTCGATTTACAAGCTTTGTTCACTGGAATGAATGTATCTGGCAAGGCACAGGCTACCTTTGATTTCCGGATTGGGGATAAACCGATACTCATTGAAGCTGTGAATGAAGGGGATGGTGTATTTAGCGGTTCGTTTACTTTTGCTGAAAAGGGGAACCAGACGATTTTTATACACTTGTATGAGGACGATATCCATATTACTAAGAAGAAACAGGTAGAAGTGCAATGACAGTCAGAAGAAGCATGATGCCCCTTTTTTTACTCTGGTTTTTTTTGGCGTTATTGAATAGCAGTCCAGTAAGAGCAGAAGACAAATGGCTTAATTTGCAAGCTTTATTGGACCAAGCCAAGCCAGGAGATACGCTTATATTGAAATCCGGCAATTACCATGGCCCGATTACCATTAACAAGCAGTTGACGATACGACCGGAAGAAGGTGGCACGATAGAACTGAGAAATATGAGTGACCTACCGGCCATCACGATAGAAGCTGACAATACAACGATTGCCGGACTCCGCATCACCGATGTCATGGTCAAGGAAACGCCGACTGTGCTCGTCAAGGGTCATCGAGCTGTCGTGGATAGGCTGCATATCCAGACTGGTGGAGATGGAATATCAGTACGTGACGCAAACGAAGGTAGCTTGACGAATAATACAATCGATTGGATGGCAGATGGCGTGAAAATGGCCGACAAAGGCAATGGCGTAGATATATTCAATGGGCATCGTTGGAAAATAACCGACAATACGATTCGTGATGTACATGACGGCATTTATATGGAAAGCAGCGATGATATCCTCGTCTCAGGTAATGTAATCGAACGCTCTCGTTATGGCGTTCACTGCATGTACACAAATCGGACCATCATCGAGCGGAACATAGGCAACCTAAATGTGACAGGGGCCATGGTGATGACTGCTCGACAAGTATCTGTTGTCGGGAATGTGTTCACGAAGCAAAGCCAGAACGTAAATTCGCAAGGAATTCTGCTATATGACACACACGAGACGACCGTGACAAATAATACGGTTGATGGCAATCGGGTTGGCCTGTATGTGGAACTATCAACCGGAAATATCTTGAAGAACAACAGAGTAAGTTACAATTTTGTCGGTATGCAGTTGCTGGAGTCAAGTGCCAATTCTATCAAAGGCAACCAATTTATTAGTAATGTGTCGGATGCACAGGCACGAGGCAGTGAGGAAAATCGGATTACAGAGAATTATTGGGACAATTTTCGGGGTATCGATGCGGATGGAGACGGGATCAGCGATATAACATATGGAATGAATCCGTTTTTCCAGGGACTCACAAAAAAGCGACCAGCATTTCAATTGTTTTTTCAATCACCGGGCATGGTATTCCTGGAAGGACTCTACCAGACGGATCGAGATCGCTGGACTATGGATAAGGCCCCGCTAATGGTTCCGCCCGGTAACGATGATCGAGGCGGAGACCAGGGAGGTTTAATAAAGACCGGACTTATGGGGTTCATACTGCTAGGCTGTACAGCCATTTTAATTTTATCGATGAGGAGACGAAATACATGAGAAAAGGGATTCAACTAACCTTAATTATGGTTGCTATCTTGATGATACTATCTGCTTGCGGAGGAGAGAAGTATGAGCCGCAGGCTATCAACGAAAATACGGATGTATGTGTCATTTGCAAGATGGCCGTCAAAGACGACCAATATGCGACTCAAATTATAACAAAGGACGGTCAATCTCTCAAATTTGATGATATCGGCTGTTTAAATACGTGGAAGAAAGAGAACGGAACCGATACGATCGGCGCAGAATTCGTCCGAGATTTTAACAGCAAACAATGGCTCCGTTATGAAAAAGCATACTATGCCTATGATCCTTCATATCAAACACCAATGGCTTATGGAATCGTCTCGTTTGAACAAGAGGCGGATGCCACAGCTTATATTGAAGAACAAGGCAAAGGTAAACTCATGACGGCAGAAGATCTCGCCAATCACTCGTGGGAAGTCAATCGGGATATGATGGATATGGGAGGGGAGCACGGTCATGATCATGCACCGGATCAGGAGCCTGGTGATGATATGCCTGACCACAGCGCCGATGAGCAACCAGCAACCGGAGGACACGGCTTGTGAGTGAAATGGGTTATGTAGCTGTAAGAGAAATGAAAATTGGCTTTCGAAATCCATGGGCCTATTCATTCATGGCCCTTTTCGCCATGTTTATGGTAAGTTTATTGATTATTAACTCGCAAGGTTATGTAAGCGGATATTCCGGCACTAGCGGCACCATGTTAAACCTGGCGTTATATTTGCTTCCTTTGATGGCGCTGATGTTGGGCTCTTTTTCCTTAACAGGCGAGAAGGAAGAGGGCAACTGGGAGCTTCTCTCAACTTATCCGCTGGGTACCTGGTCTTTTCTGGCTGGCAAGTATATCGGGCTTTCCATCGTCTTGTTATCCATTGTTTCCTTTGGATTTGGATTGTCGGGAGCAGCCAGCTGGCTTTCGGGTAGTGGTTTTGATTTTTTGACTTATCAGCAGCTTCTGGTCTTTTCAATAGGTTTATCCCTGTTTTTCCTCGGATTGGCCATGCTGATCGGTACACTCGCCCGCAATCGTTGGCAAGCACTTACGATCGCGGTGGGTGTCTGGTTTTTTGCCATCATTGCATGGCCATCTATTCTCATTGCATTGCTCGGCATGATGCCATATCCCTGGATCAAACCGGCCGTCACTACATTGACATTTCTTAATCCTGCAGAATTGACGCGTCTGCTTACCGTCGTCAAATTAGGTGGAGGCTCGACGCTCGGGCCGGAGTATTACGATTGGATGGTATGGATTCGTTCCACTTGGGGTACCCCGGTGTTTATTGGCGTGATGTTGCTCTGGATCGGCACCATGTTGACCATCTCTTTTGGATTATGGGAAAGGGGAAGAAGTCGTGGATAATCATCTGGTTCGGTTCGATGGGGTTCACAAATCGTTTAAGGGAAAGACGGTCATTGAGGATTTACAGCTGCATATCAGACAAGGGGAGGCCGTTGCTCTGTGCGGGGGGAACGGTGCGGGAAAAAGCACGTTGCTTCGCATGGTGGCCGGTATTCTACGTCCGACGAGGGGATCCATCTCCGTAAACGGTCACGATTGGCAGGAAAACAGACAAAATTATGCTCGGCAAATTGGATATATGCCGGATGATTATCGGTTTAGTCCAGGATTAACAGCCATGGAGACTATGCTGTTTTGGGCAAGGCTTCGCGGTCTTGGGAATACTCGCGCCAAAGAGGTGCTCTCGATGGTCGGCTTATCGGATACAGGCAGTAAACCCGTAGCTTCCTTCTCCAAGGGCATGAGGCAGCGGGTGTTGTTTGCACAAGCGCTGTTAGCAGAACCACCACTGGTGGTTCTGGATGAACCCACCAACGGTCTGGACCCTTACTGGATGAACACCTTCATAACGCTTGTGCGTCAAGCAGTATCTAATGGGCAAACGCTTCTCTTTTCAACGCATCAATTGGAAATTGCGGAAGCATTGGCGGATCGCATCGTTTTTTTACGGGATGGGAACGTGATTCTAGACAGAAAGAGGGATGACATCCACCTAACAAACGAAACCGAGGGGATGCAGGAAGTATTTAGAGAGTTGTTTGGGATCTCTGGAGGATTCTCCAGACACGAAGAAAAATTATAGTAGTGACAATTCCACTTTTTCTAAGGCTTTATATTAGGAGATAAAAGTTCAAGGAGTTTGTCTACATAGTGGGCGAGGAGTTTATATTGAATATTATAATACGCAGAATCATTCAGTATTTGTTATTGGTTGTTATCCTACTCGGTGGAGTATATGCAGTATTCCGATTCCAAGACGCTCCCCAAAGTCATGCCGGTGTGGGGGATATCGCACCGCCGTTTTCCTCAATGGATCTTGAGGGGAAACAAGTACGATTAACGGATTATAAAGGTAAACGCGTATTAATCAATTTCTGGGCATCTTGGTGTAATCCTTGTGTCAATGAACTGCCGCTACTGAACGAGGCATATAAGCTTGCAGGCGTTGATATGCTTGCAGTTAACGTTGGTGAGAAATCAGGAGCAGTTCAAAAATTCGTTGAACGATATGAACTCGAATTTCCTATCGTCATGGACAGCGACCTCAAAATTAAACAAGCATATCAAGTGGTCGGCATGCCGCTAACACTGCTGATCGATGAGGAGGGTACAATTATTGACAGACATGAAGGTGAACTGACCGAAATGGAGGATATTTTGAATTTAATGAATCGGATCAAATAGGAGCAAGGTAACAAAAACCTGTAGATTATCAAGCATAGCTTCTTAGCGGAATTTTGGGTTGTGTTGAAACATATAGAGCAACCATAGGAGGGGCAGTAGAATGTAAAACATCTTGGAATTGGAAGCTGATATAAAATCATGAAACAAAAAAGGAAGAACCTTTGCTAGGCTAAGGTTCGCCAAAGACAAGAACTTGTACCGATTGCCGTAATGGACAAGAATATGAGCCTATTACCGATTAGATAAGTATCTAACTATGTTTCCATGCAATTTCATTAAGCTAACGGGCAGGATAATTGAAGATCAAACTCGTTGAGCCTTACTACATGTGAAGGCGAAACTTTCTGCTTCACCTTATCTAGAAAAGGCAGGAGCATGAGTTGCCTTTATCCTGCCTTCTTGCGTGTTAAGGTATTGGATTCTACTGTACTAAACGATCCAAATCCGGCTGCAATTTGTTCCGCAAAACATACAGCATGATGGCGCCGACAAGGAATGCGACGGCATCCGCAATGACGAGCGACCAGATCACCCCGTGGAAGCCGTTCATCCAATTGGCGATATAGAGCACAGGAATCAGAGTAACTCCTTGAATAACGGACATAATAAACGCGGCCGTTCCTTGCGCTGTTGCTTGGAAAATCCCCGTAAACAACGTGGTCATTCCTGTAATGAACAAGGATAAGAATGTCACATGCAAAATGTAGCTGCCCATTTCAATTAATTGCGGGTCATTCGTAAATAAACCGATTAAGTGGTCGGAAATCAGATAGACGATGACACCGAATACGATGGCTAACGCCACAATCGTTTTGATTGTAAATCCAATGGTTTGCTTCATCCGTAATTTATTCGCTGTAAAGGAAAAGGCAATGAGCGGCACGACTCCCTCGCATAAGCCCATCAAAACAAACTCAGGAAATTGCAATAAACGTGATGAAATTCCGTAAGCCGCTACGGCCGGATCTCCATATTCAATAAGAAAACGATTTAAGATGAGCGACATTGCACCCAAAAAGATACTCATAATAAAGACGGGAACTCCGATTTTGAATACATTGCTCAGAATCTCCTTGGAAGCCTTGAACCATTTTACGGAGACGGTTAAGAACTGGCTCTTGTATCCAATATGGAAGGCGTAGAATGCACTCGCAACCAAGTTGGAAATGACCGTAGCAGACGCAACGCCAATCACATCCCAATGAAACACGAAGATGACGAACGAATCGAGAATAATATTGACGACCACACTGAGAATCATACCGATCATCGATGTGATCGCTGCACCCTCCGAGCGCACGATATTCTCGAGCGTGAAGAATAATACGACGATTGGTGAACCGATAAGCATAATCGTGACATAGTCCTTCGTGAATCCAAAGGAGTCAAGCGTTGCCCCCAGGCCATAAATGATAGGATCGAGCAACGGAAGACCGACGGCCATCACAATTAGACCGAGAACCAAACTGCTGTAAAAAGCGAATGAAGATACTTGCTTTACATCATCATATTTTTTCTCACCGAGCAAACGGGAGATGAATGTACCGCTACCCATGCCAATCAAGGTGCCTAGCGCCATAATAATTGCGAATAACGGCAAGGTTAACGCGAGTGCGGTTAACATGGCGGTATTGTGAAGTGTACCAAGGAAATAGGCATTCAAGATGGAATAGATGACACTCATTGACGTGCCTAGCATCATAGGTACAGCGAAATGAGCTACGGCTTTTGCGACCGGGGCTTTTTCAAAGTAATGGAGGTTTTCTGCATCCATGCGGGTCACTACTTTCTTTATTTATTTTGGGTTCAATCTTACAGTGTTAGATTGAACCTTACAGTGTTAGATGATATCATGATCCTATGAACCTGTAAAGTATAAACTTACACTGTTAGATAAAGGGCGGATAACGATGAAAAAACAGCAACCTCAGATTTCGGAGGATAGGATTTTGGAAGCCTCGTGGGAGTTACTTGGTGAGGAGGGGATCGAGAAATTCAGCATGAGACGATTGGCCGTTAGGCTAGGGATTCAGGCTCCATCTATATACTGGTACTTTAAGAGCAAGCAGAATCTCTACCAGCGACTGGCCAACCAGGTATCGAAAATCATTCTGGATGAGTACCGCTCCGAGGGGGACTGGAAGGAGCAGCTGAAGGGACTTGCGGTAACGGTCCGAAGCGTGCTCAGCCGGTATCCCTGCTCCACGCAGCTCATGATGTCGACGCTGCCCCACGAACCGGACATCATCCGGTTCACCAACCGAATGCTGCTCTGCGTGGAATCGACGCCGCTTGAGCAAGAGCAAAAAATACAAACGGTACTTACGATTATGAATTATGTCTTCAACTTCGTTCTGGATGATTATGAGCACCAGCGCAATGTCTCCGCGATTCTTAAGGACCATGGAGCGGGGGCGCTTCCGGGTGAGGAAATGACTCGCCTTCTGGATTCTATGAGCGAGACGGATGCGGGACTGTTCCGGAGAATGTTCACGAACGGGCTGTTCGAACTGATGGGGACCGACAAGGCGTTCGAGTTCGGCTTGAAGTTGATTCTGCTCGGGATTGAGCAGGTGATAAAGGAGCAGGAGAAGTAGGAACTAAGAACCGCCCATCCGGTGATCGGATGGGCGGTTTCGAATAGGCTTACCGTTTAGTCGCACCAAACTGCGCTATAGATGATACGGGGAACCTTACCAGAAGTAGGGCAAAATTTTTGTTCAGTGGGGTGGAGAGAAAGATTTATGCCGGGGGACAGGATCATGTTCCCATTGAAAGTCGCTAATATAAAACAAGGGTATAATACACAAAATACTGGAGGGAATGTCTTGTTTAAACGGTTTGTTCCTCTAATTTTCATCTACTTTGGCCTTTGTAATCAACTATGAACCACTCATCGCTACAGCTACATCTATGCTTTTGCCTTCAAATGCTGAACAAAATGCTAATAGAACAAGATGTCTTAAGCATTGATATTCGAAATCGAACTAGTACAGAAAGAACTATTGCTGAGGATTTTAAAAATACTAATTATTTGGGGAACTGAATCTTCTGCCATGCGCGATAATTGAACATTAGTGGAACCGATCCCCGGATAAATAAAGCTCCTTTGCAGTCTGGAGGAACAGTTTCACCCCGTGTGAAGCCTCCTTTAATGAAGGAACTGCCAAGTGAATGTCTCTATAGGGCTGCGGATTAATGGTCCGGATGCGGACATTAGGTGGCAGTGTAGATAGCGACAAAGAAGTTTTCGATACGATCGAGATTCCCAAGCCTTCTTGAATCATGCTCAACGCTGTGTTTATGTTGTGACCGTTATATTTGGCGTACAACGTGGTTCGGAATTGCTTAAATAGCTCAAAAATCGGCGTTACAAACCCGCCTTTGCACACAATCATAGGTTCATTATCCAGATCCGTAATATGAATGGTTTGGCGGCTTTGCAAGGGATGATCATCCCGATGGACCAGGCATAATTCATCTCGAAAGAACGGAATCGTTTCAAGCTCGTTGCCCGGCGGTATAATCCAACCGACATCGATTATTCTGGATTCTAGCCATTTTTTAATCTCTTCGATGGTTCCTTCAAACAGTTCAAATGTCAGCCCCGGATGCTTCTCCCCAATGATTCGCAATAATTTCGGCAAGAAGTGCGCGGACACAATCGGGAACACCCCGACACGAACGGTGCCAACTTCAAACCCTTTTTCAGCGGTTACCTCCTGCTCTACCTTATTGTATCCATGCAAAATCTCTCTGAATATGGCAAGCAAGCGCAAGCCGATATCGGTGAGGATAACCCCGCTTTTTCGTTCACGAATCATGAGAGTGACTCCTAATTCCGATTCAAGCGTTGAGATGGCTCGGCTGACGGCAGGTTGTGTCATATTTAATTGCTCACCGGCTTTGGTAAAGCTACCAGTCTCGACTATTTTCACAAACAACATCAATTGCGAATGTGTCATAACAATTATGATATCTCCTTCATAATAAACATGCATTTTATTTATAAGTTGATCTATTGTACCATGGTAATCACCATTACACAAAGGAGCGCTGAAGATAAATGCAACTTTCGCGAACACTTACTGTTATCCTGTTAACCTTTTTAGTCGCAATGTGGGGAGTGAACTGGCCGTTGTCCAAATATGCACTCGAGTTTGCACCCCCATTGCTTTTTGCCGGCTTGAGGATCGCGATCGGAGGTCTCATTCTGCTTCTTTTCGCTTTGCCGCGTTATAGATATCTTAATTTGAAGCATACTTGGCATATTTGCCTAATCTCCGGATTACTGAATATCATTCTCTTTTTCGGTTTTCAAACGTTCGGATTGAATATGATGCCTGCCGGTCTATTTTCGACGATCGTGTTCATGCAGCCCGTTCTTCTCGGAATCGGAGCTTGGTTGTGGTTAGGCGAATCCATGAACGCTTTCAAAATAGTCGGCTTGGTTCTAGGCTTTATAGGAGTCGCTGTTATCAGCATAAACGATGGCTCTGGAAATATTTCGACCGTTGGTATCTTGCTTGGTTTAGCCAGCACGATTACTTGGACATTCGGTACGATTTATATGAAGAAAACATCTACTAAAGTCGATGCAATCTGGTTGACTACCCTTCAGATGATTTTTGGTGGAATTGTATTGTTGATAGCGGGTACTACCGTTGAAAACTGGACGGATATCGCTTGGAACCAAACGTTTATCTCGACTTTATCGGTAATTGCAATCTTCTGTACGGCCTTGACCTGGCTCGTTTTCTTTCTGCTTGTTAGATCGGGCGAAGCCGGCAAAATCGGATCGTTTAATTTTCTGGTCCCGCTCATTGCGATCGTGATCAGCGTTCTCTTTTTGGGAGAAACGATTACGACCAAGATGGTGGTGGGACTTATTCTAATTATCATAGGTATTGCACTTGTAAACCTCAAGATGAAATCACTGCAAAAGCGCGGCAATATGCAAAAGGTGGATATGTAGGCAAGGTAGGGGTAACGCAATATCGTTATTACTCATGATATTGATTAATGATCTATTGGCTTAACCAAATGAATTACGGTTTATTGAATTATCAGGAAAAGATACCCCTAAAGAAGCAAAGGCAGTCGACCAAGAGATGGGCTGCCTTTGCTTCTTGAACTAAGGATAGAATAGTTGGAATAGAGTGGATCATAGGAAGCATAGCTGACACTATCCTTAGACACACAATATGGTCGTATTCGTTCGGCAACAGCTCTAGTTTCACGGATTGTCTTTGCTGCTATTACTTGCGATCAGATATTCTGACCACCCGAAACTTCGATTCTCTGTGCATTAATCCAGCGATTGTCGGATCCAAGTAGGTTAGCGACTGCAGGACCAATGTCCTCGGGTACGCCGACTCGACCAAGGGCAGTCATCGAGGCAAACGTGTCATTGTAAGCAGGTATGTCGCGTACAGAACCTCCTAGAAAATCGGTTTCGATTGCACCAGGTGCAATAGTATTGGCGGTTATACCTCGGTGACCAAGTTCTTTGGCCAAATAGATGGTTAGAATCTCGACCGCACCCTTTGCGGCGGAATAGGCAGAGAAGCCAGGATAAGAAACGCGAGTGAGTCCCGATGAGAAGTTCACGATACGACCACCATCTGCAAGAAGCGGCAGAAGAGCCTGGGTCAAGAAAAATACGCCTTTGACATGCACATTGAACAGGCCGTCGAACTGAGCTTCAGTAGTTTAGGCATAGTCTATCATTTCTCCGTGGCCGGCATTATTCACTAAATGATCGAAAGTGTCACTATCCCACGTTGACCGCAGGGTCGAACGTACTGTCTCAGCAAAGGCCGCAAAGCTGGCAATATTTCCAACATCAAGTTGTAATGCCACTGCTTTACGACCCAAAGATTCGATCTCAGCAACAACAGACTTTGCTTCTTCTGCTTGGCTACGATAGGTCAAGATGACGTCACCGCCATGACGGGCAATACTGATGGCAGTATTGCGACCAAGTCCACGGCTACCACCAGTGACGATTGAGATATTATTCATTGTAACTTCATCCTTCCAGAACTCATTTTTTAATTGCATTGTTATCATAGATGATAAAGTTTACTTTAAGTCAAGACATTTTCACTGAAAAAATTAGTGTATAATTGAACCAGTGAAATATTTGATTTCATCATATTTTTCTCTTCTTTTTACAGCGTCAATTTGGTTTTTAATTAGATTTGCCAAAAAATCAATTAAAGTTTACTTTAATAGGAGGTGATGAGTTTTATTTATGTTGACAATAAAGAAAGTGACTGAATTGACAGGAATAGCGGCTCCCACACTTCGATATTACGAAAAGGAGGGGCTGCTTCCGCATGTGAAGAGAAATGAAAATGGGAAGCGGTTATATGACGAAAATGATTTAAGCTGGATTCACTTCGTTACTGCGCTTAGAGCAACAGGAATGCCGATTGCTCAAATTCAGAAGTATGTCTACTTGTATAAAGAAGGAGATTCGACGATTTCGGAACGAAAAATGATGATGCTCCATCATAAAAAAGAAATTGAGAAAAGCATAAGAGAGCTATATTTTAATTTAGATAAAATAAACTATAAACTTGCTCTATATGATGTAATAGAATCTCAGATTGAACGAACTAACATCAAAATTTGATTATGCCCAAATACAAAGTCGCTAAATTAGTGACTTTGTATTTTATATAATTGTATTTGAGTCAAATATACATTACTGACATGATACTGTTAAGGCAGTGGGTTGAACGTCGAATATGAAATCGCGACAAGTTTATTCATTTACAGAGGGCCTCAAACTATGGAATTATGAAATTTTATGTAAAAATGACGAAATATGAGTTGCATTTCAGAGAAAGAAGACATAAAATAGTCAACATGTTAGTGATTGATCAATTACTGAATATCCATATTCAAATATCGACAAGCGACTTATCTTGAGGTGCGTGTCGTTTAGATTCTCTTAATCTCACTGACTAGATTTACGGGTTCTTTAAGTCATCAGACAAGACTTGAGGGGAGGCGAGGGGAGTCTTGTCGTCCATGTATTGGAGCAGGTGGTATTACAGATGTACAGATCGAGGTATGTGCTGTTTTTATGTAAATGTAATTGATCAATCAATAATCATCACAATTTGAAGCGCTAAATGAGAGGAGATATCCCTATGAACCATTTGATCGTGTATGCCCATCCGAGAAAAGTAAGCTTTAACCATGCTATTTTGGAAACTACCGTTCGAAGCCTCCGTCAAAAAGGACATGAGATTATCGTACGCGATTTATATGCGATGGAGTTCCAGCCCGTCATTAGCAGTAGCGAGATACTAGGCGGCGTAGGTGAAGACATTGAGCAGGAGCAGGAGTATCTGAAATGGGCTGACGTGATTACCTTCATCTATCCGATCTGGTGGACCGGACTGCCTGCAATCGTCAAAGGTTTTATTGAGCGGGTTTTTACTTACGGATTTGCCTATCGTTATGTGAATGGGGAGCAGAAAGGATTGCTGAAAGGCAAAAAAGCCATAATCATCAACACGCTAGGGAAATCACATGCCCAATATGCAGCTAGCGGTATGGACAAAGCGTTAATATTGACATCCGACAAAGGAATATTTGAATATTGCGGTATGGAGGTGTTGCACCATGTATTTTTCGAGTCCGTACCGAGCTCCGACGAGGCGACGCGTACGACGTGGCTGAAACAAATCGAGGAGGTAGCGGGCAAAGCGTAAACAATATGGTATTAGACATTATAATTAAACAACGCATCTCTTGATGCATTCACTGTTTGATCCAATATGTCAATGGAACAATGGATATGGTTGTAGACAGTCCTGTCGAGGGACAAAAACATGTTCCGATTGTCGATTTGAGATTGCTCTAGGCATTAAAAGAGATAAGACAACTATCATTTCAATAGTTGTCTTATCTCTTTCGTATTAATTTTCACCAAGAATATTAGTTGGATCAAGCCCTGGAGGGAATATTTCTTCAAAATGGTCCTTTTTCTCATATAAATTATACCAAGCTTCAGCAATAACATCGGGGTCCCCTTCTGTTCCGGGTTGTATCATGGCTCCGATTGAAAGATGTCCGACAAACACACCTTTTTCTTTCAACTCATTGTGCAGGTTTGCGGCATAATTACGAATACCAGCCCCAACGATTCCGGCATTCCCGGCATAAGGTAAAGGGAACATAGTTGATACGCCTGTTGTAAATAAAATTGCACCAGAACCGTTATTTATCATATCCGGTAGAACCTCATTAACGGAAAGAACGCCGGCCAGCAAATAACTTTTCATTATATCTAATACACTTTGAGGCGTAGTTTCCAGCACGTTTGTGAACTTATCCTCCCTGGCATAAGGGCTAAATTCTAGTACATCAATCGAACCAAACTCTTGTTTAGCTGCTTGAATGGCTTGTTTTAAAGCAGCTAAGTCCGTAACATCCGCTACAAAAGATTGCGTTTCAATATTTAGTCCTCTTAGTTCACGTTCGATAATTGCTAATTTCTCAGGGTTACGTGCAATCACTGCTACCCTAAATCCATTCTTTCCGAATTTTTTGGCTAGAGACAAACCTAATCCAAGACCTGCACCAACGATGACAATAGTTTTCATTATTCGTTAGCTCCTTATCTATGATATATTAAAAGAAACATATGTTGCTTTAATGAAAACTATACAGCCAAAGGTTTAATGCAACAATCAACAACCCTGTGCGAATGTTGCTATAGCCACAAGAATAATAAATTGTTGGGTTAGAGGTGAAGGATATGGCGACAAAAGCAAGGAATATACGAATGACTCAAACAAAACAATCATTGATTAATGCTTTTTTCAATTTGGCTTCTAAAAAGGATTTTGAAAAAATTACAATAGCGGATATAACAAGGGGAGCGCAGGTTAATCGGGCTACATTCTATGCACACTTTAATGATAAATACGATTTAATCGATTTTATTATGGGGGATTTCGCCTCAGCTTCTATCAAAAACCATACTTCAGGTGTTGTGAAATTCGATCAGGACAGTATATATCAACTCATTTTAGCGGTATCTGATTTCTATCAACAACCGAACATTGAATGTCGCAGCAGCTATGGTGGCTTGGTCTTACCTCAAATGCAAGAAAAAATACTAAATGAATTGAAGGCTTTTTTGTCGAAAAGTTTGAAACAAATGTATAACGATAACGAAAAGAACATGTTTGTGCCTATTTTTGCACAAATCATTCATGAAGGTGCCTTGCAATGGGCCAAAGGTAGCGTCACCACGAATAAAGAGGAAGTCGCCAAGAAGATTGCTTTATTTGTAGTAGCTGGATCTCAGTCTTTCGAGGGAGCACTACACTAACGGGCAGCGTAGTGCTAAATATAGTCGTCTTATTTTTCTTTATTAATGGTCCAATTAGTTGTACCTACAGATTCTCCGGCTGGATAGTTACAAATTGTTTGAAATGGAAGGGGATTCATATTGAACGTTAAGGATACGGGATGCTATCGAGACGGGTTCCGATTCAAAGAGCAAGAGAGTCCGGTCTGTTCGGAAAACGGCGAGCTTGTGCAAATGTTGAAGGTCGGCATAGCTGTCCGTGGTGTAATGGACCTGATAAGGAGAGGACGAGCGGAACATGAATGTGGAAGTGTATACGTTAAATGCGTTTGCAAAAGGGGAGCGTGGCGGTAATCCAGCAGGCGTTGTCTTGGAAGATGGCCTTTCACTGGATGCTGCCGAAATGCAACTCATAGCGAAGGAATTGGGCTTTTCGGAGACGGCCTTCATGGAAAAATCCTTGCTTGCGGATTACAAAATCCGCTATCTCACCCCCGCCAGCGAAGTTGATCTGTGCGGACACGCCACGATTGCTGCATTTGGACTAATGCATTCGCTGGGTTTGGCAAAGGAAGGGACCTCCTATACGATAGAAACCAAGGCAGGGATTTTGGATGTCGCTATTAGCTCCGAGGGTTTTGTTTATTTGTCACAGGTTTTACCACATTTTCTTGAAAGGATATCCTGTGAGGAAATCGCCCCATCTTTGGGGATGGATGCCGAGGATCTGGAATCCGGGTTGCCCATCCAGATTGTTTCCACGGGGCTGCGGGACATTTTGATTCCGATTCGCAGCAGGAAGCTCTTGAATGAGGTTAAGCCAAATTTTGACGCTATAACCGCCATAAGCGAAAAATATGATGTGGTTGGATATCATCTGTTCACGCTGGATACGCCAGACGATGCTGCTGCGGAGTGCCGGAATTTTGCGCCGCTGTACGATATTCCCGAGGAGAGCGCGACAGGAACATCCAACGGTGCCCTGCTCAGCTATTTGTACCAACATGGCCAACGATCTTTGCGGGAAGTGGAGAACGTCAAGTTCAGGCAAGGGTATTCGATGGATTGTCCTTCTGAAATCAAGGTAGGATTGCGCCTGAGCGATAGCGGTGAAATCAACCAGGTACGGGTTGGCGGTGCTGTGGTTGGCATTGAACGAAGACATATCACGATCTAAGCGGATTCAAAAAGCCTGTTTGCAACCACCGTATCGTAGGGGCAAACAGGCTTTTTATATACATTAGATCTTGTAAAGAGACTGGCGATTGCCCCGACTGGCTTGCTGACTGCCACTTTAGGTCAACAAGCAGCAACCAGGTCCCGGCGCTGCTTGTATATTGGATTTTTACGAATAGCTGGGCATGGGTCCTGTAAGGCTCATCGTTCAAAAGGAGATCGCTGCGGCAATCTCTTTTTTCGGAATAACCAAAATTCATATTCATTGATTTAATGTTTGCTTCGGTATTCGAGAGGACTCATTTCATAAATCTCTTTAAAAGCAGCTCCGAATTTACTCTGACTTTTGTATCCCACCGCCAGAGCAATATCCCCGATACTTTTTTGAGTCTTATGTAACATAGAAGCTGCCTGCCTGATACGATACTCTTTCATATATGCCGCGATGGAGACGCCATATACTCCTTTGAAAGTGGTCTTGAGTACAGTAGGACTGATACAGTATTGCTGTGCTAGTTCTTCAATCGTAAATCTTTGTTCAAGATTTTGGATCATTTTCTTTTTAATCTGTTTGATAATATCAACTTGCTGTCGGGCATAAATGGTCTTTTGTTTCTCGCTGACGACATCAAAATAATAAAGATATATTAAAATCTCGAGTACTTTAAGGCGGAAATAAGTGGTTCTGGCCTCTATAGGAACCGAATACATACCACAGAAGATATGCTGGATCTCTTCCTTTGCTTGAATAAAAAAGCACGCATCGTTTAAAAAAAAGCGATGAGCTATTTCTGGAACATCAATTGGAAAATCAGGCAGATATTCCGATAAGTGTCCTGCAAACTTTTCCAAATCAATCGTAATGTTTATCCCTTTATAGTAACCCAATGGAAGTTCAATACATTGACTGTGGTTGCTCATTGTGTTCATGAACAAATCACCTTCGCCTATATATTGCAGGCACCCGTCGTTCATTTTACACTCGGCTCGTCCTTCTTTACAGTGATTTAATTCCAGTATGTTGCGCTTGGAGTGAATGGTTGGTATATACCGACTCGTCTGAAAGTTTAAGCTAATCACTTCAACACCAGGCATTACAGCATGAACGGAGGCAGTACCTTGCCCATGCTTAGGAGCCAACTGGTAAACATTATGATCATGGTTCCGTGCTACAATCGTTCCTGTACTGATATGTGAAAGAGCAAATTCCTCCATAGGTTTGTTTCTCCCCCGATTTAATTTCTATTTTCACCATCTTAATATACACGAATTCAAATTGACAAATTCCAAGAAACTGGGCTTCAATCAGAAATCAACCGGTTCGTGTGAGTTCGTTCACACCCAATATCGATAGAGTTATTCCATTCCGTCGAACTTTTAGTCCAAACGGATTCACTTTCCAAATTCTATTGAAAAAAATAATGAAGAGGATCATACTTTTAATCAATCAAACGATCATTTGATTGATGTATCGTTTGATTGAATGGAAAAAGTTTGATATTTGAAGGGAGTAGTTTTTATGAAAAAGACCTATAAGCTGAGAAATCTGGATTGTGCGAATTGTGCAGCGAAGATCGAAAATGGTATTCGCAAGTTGACTGATGTTACTGAGGTTAAAGTTAACTTTATGGGACAAAGGATGATTTTGGAGGCTCCAGAGGATAAATTCAACGCCGTTCTTGAAGAATCCAAGAAGATCATAAAAAAACTCGAACCGGATGTATCCATTGATGCTTAGGTAGAAATTGCGCTATTTGAGACAGCAGTGATTGTGATAAATACAGCCGCTGCATTTTCAAATAGGAGGAGGAGAGAGACATGTCAAAAAAGGAAGTAAAACAGTTAGTACGTATCCTTATTGCATCTGTTGGTTTCGTAGCGGCACTACTGCTAAAGTTAGAGGGCATCGCTGAATTCCTGCTATATTTCGCCACATATCTCATCGTTGGAGGAGACATCATTTGGAAAGCGGTGAGAAACATTTCGCGAGGACAAGTCTTCGACGAGAACTTCTTGATGTCAGTGGCCACGATCGGAGCATTTTGTCTTGGTGAGTATTCGGAAGGTATTGCCGTTATGCTGTTTTATCAGGTGGGCGAACTGTTCCAATCCTATGCCGTTTCAAAATCCCGCAGGTCCATCTCCGAACTGATGGATATTCGTCCCGACTATGCCAATGTGCTAAGAAATGGGGAAATGATACAGGTCGACCCAGAAGAAGTACAAGTTAATGAAATCGTTGTTGTGAAGCCTGGCGAGCGAATTCCTCTGGATGGAGTTGTTACTGACGGTTTTTCCGCAATCGACACTTCAGCTCTTACGGGTGAGTCAGTTCCGCGGGAAGTACATGCTGGAGAACATGTGATTAGCGGCTGCATCAACCAAACCGGTAAACTGACCATTCAAGTGAACAAAGTATACAGCCAGTCCACGGTAGCAAAAATACTGGAGCTGGTTGAGAATTCTTCCGACAAAAAGAGCAAAAGTGAAAACTTTATTACAAAATTCGCTCGATATTATACCCCGATCGTTGTTTTCGCGGCGGTCATTTTGGCCACCATTCCACCGCTTATCACGGGTCAGTCATTCGGTATGTGGGTTGAACGAGCGCTGACCTTCCTTGTCATTTCCTGTCCCTGTGCTTTGGTTATCTCGGTACCTCTCAGCTTTTTCGGCGGAATCGGCGGGGCATCCAAATCCGGCGTTTTGGTGAAGGGCAGCAACTATCTTGAGGCTTTGGCTAGAACAGAGATGGTCGTATTTGATAAAACCGGTACGCTGACAAAAGGCAGCTTCGTCGTCAGTGAGATGCATTCCGATAAAATGACCGATCAGGAGTTATTGGAATTGGCGGCATATGCGGAGGATTACTCCAACCATCCCATCGCACAGAGCATCAAGAAGACATTTGGCAGAACCATTGATTCCTCCCGCATCAAAGATATCGAAGAAATCGCCGGCCATGGCGTGAAATCTGTGATCGATGGCAAAGTCGTGTTGGCGGGCAACGCCAAGCTCATGAAACGTGAACGTATATTCTACAAAGATAAGAAACTTGTAGGTACCGTAGTTCATCTGGCTGTAAACAATGAGTACATGGGATATATCCTCATTGAGGATGAAATTAAGGAGGACGCCCCGCACGCTATCGCAGCTTTGAGATCGGCAGGAATCAAGCAGACCATCATGCTGACCGGTGATGCCGATGCCGTAGGGAAAAAGGTTGCCGCTACGCTCAAACTGGACAAAGCATATACTGAACTATTGCCTGCGGATAAAGTTGAACGAATGGAAGAATTAATGAAGGAGAAGAGCACCCACGGAAAACTGGCCTTTGTCGGTGACGGCATCAATGACGCACCCGTTCTTGCTCGCGCCGATATCGGCATAGCCATGGGCGGCTTGGGTTCCGATGCGGCGATCGAAGCTGCGGATGTTGTGATCATGACCGATGAGCCATCCAAAATCGCCACAGTGATGAAGATAAGCAAAAAGACGCTCCGTATCGTCAAACAAAACATCATTTTTGCTCTGGGTGTCAAAGGCATTGTACTGGTTCTGGGAGCGCTTGGCATTACAACCATGTGGGGAGCCGTATTCGCTGATGTTGGAGTATCCGTCATTGCAATTATCAACGCAATCCGAGCACTCAACGTTAAAAAACTCAATACGCGAAAAACAGCAGTCCGAGAACAAGATGAAAGAGTGCTGGCTTAATGTCGAGGGGGGTGTTATCGGATAAATTCCGTGAGTAACACGCCTCCTTTTTATCGATTGAGGTTGTGATCTGCAAGTCCTTTTTTCGGACAAGTCATTTGAAAAAAATCATCGATCATTTGATGAACCATACGTGCCCTTTCATTGTCGGCAAGAGAATAATAAACTTCTTTCCCCGCACGTCTGCTTTTGATGAGACCATGGAGCTTCAGCAATTTCAAGTGATGAGAAACAGACGCGGCACTCATGCCAAGAGCGGCTGAAATATTGTTTCCACACTCCTCGCAATGACAGAGTAACCAAAGGATTCGCAAACGTGAGCCATCGCATAGCTGTTGAAAGACAGTGGCTCCGTCCAGAAAATATTCCACATCAGGCATTTGCTTTAAAGCATGGCTTAAATCTTGTCCATGGTCGTGAAGTATTTCCTTATCTTTTTTCATGGATACTCCTTCAATTAACTCAGTTTTCATTTGATGAAACCATCATGTTGCTCATTCTATTTTAGCCTATGCATTACCTGATATCTAGTCAAGGAACCCGGGACTTTTGCTTTCCATGACCGGTATCTCCACGGTATTTTCTCAAATTATTGTTGACAATGAGAATCATTATCACTTATTATGTTTACTAGTAAACAAAATAGAGATGATTGGAGATGACCACCGAGATTTAGAAAAGTGAAAATACGATGATATGGACAAGTATCTGATCGGTAGTTTTTGTAAGAATACGATTGAAAGACGCATACGAAAAGGAGTGGCGATGAAATGACAGTGAGACTTGCGATTGAACAATTGAAGGCGGCAGTAGAAGGGAAAGAAATCTTGAAAGGTCTGAGCCTTACGGTAAATGGCGGAGAAATTCATGTCGTGATGGGACCGAATGGAACAGGGAAGAGTACATTGGCCTCGGCTTTGATGGGGCACCCCAAGTATGAAGTGACGGAGGGGATTGTTACGCTGAACGGAGAAGATCTGTTAGAGATGGAAGTGGATGAAAGGGCACGCGCGGGATTGTTTCTGGCCATGCAATATCCGAGTGAGATCACGGGGGTAACAAATTCCGATTTCATGCGTAGTGCGATCAATGTAAAGCGTGAAGAAGGCCAGGAAATCTCGTTGATCAAATTTGTGCGGATGATGGAAGCAAGCATGCAGACGCTGGAGATGAATCCGGAATTTATGCATCGTTACTTGAACGAGGGCTTTTCCGGAGGGGAGAAAAAGCGAAATGAAATTTTGCAAATGATGATGCTTGAGCCTTCTATGGTCATTCTGGATGAAATCGACTCCGGTCTGGATATTGATGCATTGCGCATCGTTGCTGAAGGGGTCAATGCTTTACGCAGTGCAGACCGCGGATTTTTAATTATTACGCACTATCAGCGCCTGCTTAATTATATCAAGCCTGACTTCGTACACGTGATGATGCAAGGAACCATCGTAAAGTCCGGGGGGCCCGAATTAGCGGAGCGGTTAGAAGCGGACGGATATGAGTGGATCAAAGAAGAGCTGGGTATTACAGAGGAAGCTGCGGCGCCGGACAAAGAAGAGTCGTTTCAAATTCCGATGCAAACCAAATCACCGCGTATCTGAAAGGGGAGAGCCGTAACATGACAATGTACAGTGCAGAGAACCAGGGTTCAGGGCAACTACCATATGAAGCGGAACCGGATTGGCTGACCATCTTGAGGAAGAGAGGATTGGATGCCGCCGGCAACTTGCAGCTGCCCAAGCTTGAAAAGACGAATCTGCAGCGTTGGCCTTTACAGCAGCAAGGTATTTGCCGTATGCCAGAGCTGGCGATGTCTCTAGATGAACTGCCGAAATCCATAAAAAAATGGGTGTATTCGGACAATCTGCTGGTACAGCGGAATTCAGGCCCATTAATCAAGCACCTGTCAGAAGGGTTACAGAAGCAAGGAATGATTCTGACCGATTTGGAAACAGCGGCACAGCAGTATCCGGAACTTGTAAAGCCTTATTTCATGCAAGCCGTGCAGACAGAAGAGAATCTTCTTACGGCGCAGCATGCCGCGCACTGGAGGGGCGGAGCTTTTATTTACATTCCTGAGGGGGTACATGTAGAGACCCCGCTGCAGACGCTATTTTATGTAGACGAATCCGATACGCTCTTTATGCCGCATGTTTTAGTGATAGCCGAGGATCACAGTTCCGTAACGCTGGTGGAGAATACAATGTCCTCACTAGATAAGAGTGTGGCGGTGAATCAAGCCATTATGGAAGTATTCGTAGGCGAAGGTGCAACCGTCAATGTGGTGTCATTGCACCAACTGGAAAGAGACTCGATCGACCTGACTTATCGGCGTGCAATCGTTGAACAAGACGGAAGAGTGAACTGGTTGATTGGCGAAATGAACTGGGGCAAGTCGATGAGCGATACAGCATCGGTACTCAAAGGCGAAGGGGCTGGTTCGGATATAAAGTCAATCCTGGTGGGATCCGGCAGTCAGACGATGAATATCACAGCCCGGACGGTTCATTTTGGTAAGAATTCTCCAAGCGATATGGTAATCAGGGGGGTGATGAGAGAGCAGTCAACGGCGATATTGAATGGAATCACCAAAATTGAGAAGGGGGCAAGCGGGGCGAACGGTCAGCAGACAGAAAAAATATTGATGCTGCATCCCGAAGCGCGCGGCGACGCCAATCCGATCCTGTTGATTGATGAAGACGATGTGAAAGCCGGTCACGCCGCCAGTGTCGGACAAGTCAATTCGGAACAACTGTATTATATGATGTCCAGAGGCATAAGCCGCGTAGAAGCCGAGCGGTTAATCGTGTATGGTTTCCTCGCTCCCGTCGTGGCCGAAGTACCGCTGGAAGGTGTAGCCACTCAGATGCAAGCGCTGGTGGAACAAAAGCTGGGGCAAATCAAGGAATAGATCGAGCAAGCTATCTGAATAAGGAGGATGATAACATATGGCCAAGGAAATGGTGGAGCTGGGAGAATATCAGTATGGCTTCAAAGATGCGCATCAAGCGGTGTTTCAATCCGGCAAGGGACTAACTCGTGAGATTGTTGCCACCATATCGGAGATGAAGGGTGAACCCGGCTGGATGCTCGACTTTCGACTGAAGTCGCTAGATTTGTTTCAAAGTATGCCGATGCCTGCATGGGGCGGCGATCTGCGAGCACTGGATTTCAATGATATCCAATATTATGTCAAGCCTTCCGAGAAGCAGGGAAAAACCTGGGAGGAAGTGCCGATTGAGATTAAGCAAACCTTTGACAAGCTTGGTATACCGGAAGCGGAGCAGAAGTTTCTTGCCGGAGTGTCGGCCCAGTATGAATCCGAAGTCGTCTATCACAGCATCCAGAAAGAACTGGAGGAACAAGGGGTCATCTTCACAGACACGGATACGGCTCTTCGCGAGCACCCGGATCTGCTGCGCCAATATTTTGGCACCATTATTCCCCCGAGCGATAATAAATTTGCTGCACTTAACAGTGCGGTATGGTCAGGAGGAAGCTTTGTCTATGTCCCGAAAGGGATAAAATGCGAGGTCCCTTTGCAAGCTTATTTCCGCATCAATTCGGAGAACATGGGACAATTTGAAAGGACACTCATTATTACAGAAGAAGACAGCTTTGTGCATTATGTAGAAGGCTGCACGGCACCGATTTACAGCACGAACTCGCTCCATAGTGCCGTTGTGGAAATTATCTGTAAGAGAAATTCCCGTGCGCGATATACAACCATTCAAAATTGGGCTCCCAACATTTATAACATGGTGACAAAGCGGGCGGTAGCCGAAGAAAACGCAACAATGGAATGGGTGGACGGCAATATTGGCTCCAAGCTAACGATGAAATACCCTTCCGTATTGTTAAAAGGACGTGGCGCCAAAGGTTCTGTGCTCTCGATTGCGGTAGCCGGCAAAGGACAGCATCAAGACGCCGGGGCTAAAATGATTCACCTGGCTCCGGATACAACATCGACTATCATATCGAAATCAATCAGCAAGCACGGTGGTAAAGTCACGTACCGCGGTCTGGCTTCTTTCGGACGAAAAGCTTCCGGAGCTAAGTCGAACATCAAATGCGACACGCTCATTCTCGATAATGAGTCCACGTCAGATACGATCCCCTATAACGAGATCATGAACGACAATGTCACGCTTGAACACGAAGCAACCGTCTCCAAGGTATCCGAGGACCAGCTCTTCTACTTGATGAGCCGCGGCCTGTCCGAAGACGAAGCGACCCAGATGATTGTAATGGGTTTCATCGAGCCGTTCACGAAAGAACTGCCCATGGAATATGCGGTTGAGATGAACAGACTCATCAAGCTGGAGATGGAAGGCAGTATAGGGTAAGTTCTATCATCTGTCCAGAATTATGGGGTTCCAACCGAGTTCATCAGGAAGGATGGGAGACAGATGCATAAATTGGTTTTTGATTAGACATGGAGAAAGTCTGTGGAACAAAGCAAATTTATTTACAGGCTGGATGGATGTAAACTTGTCGGATAAAGGAATTCAAGAGGCTTTACATGCCGGCAGATTACTTAAGGAAGAACAGTTCGTATTACGGAAAGCCTCAAGGAAACGGTTGTTCGGGTTAGGGATTATTGGGATAAGGAAATTGCACCGCAGATCAAATCGGGTAAAAATGTCATTATCGCCGCACATGGCAATAGTCTACGGGCATTAATCATGTTTCTGGAAAATAGCAGCTCAAAAGAGATTATTGATTTGAACGTCCCAACGGGTATTCCGCTTGTATATAATCTTGATGACCGACTACATCCGGTTCAGAGATATTATCTAGGAAGCGAGAAGCATATCAAAAGTAAGATCAATCAGGTTGCCGAGCCAGATAAGATTATGGAATAAGGGCAAGAATTGGATTGAAACTGTCGCTGACGCGTGTGGATCTATTATTTTAGTTAACTAGTAAACAATGTAAGTGGAGGGGCGGTGGAACCTGCTATGAAACAATCGAATGTAATGAACACGCAAGAGCAACAAACTCAGCAGCCCCTAAAGCTTATACCATTAATTGTAGCGATTTTCATGGGAAACTTCCTTTCGCTGTTGAATAGCAATACGATTAATATAGCTCTGCCGGTCTTGCAAAAAGAATTTGCAACCAACTTAAGCGTCGTGCAATGGACATTGACAGGCTTTATGTTGGCGCTTGGCACGTTCGCGCCTACAGCTGGCTATTTCGGCGAACGCTTCAGTTACAAGCGATTGTATATTTTCGCCTTGTTCGGCGTGACGGTTGCCTCTGTTCTGTGTGCCTTGTCTTGGAACGCGCCGATGCTGATCACATTTCGCATAATTCAGGGTGCATTCTGCGGTATTATTGTGCCCGCGTCGATGACTATGATATTCCAGATCATACCGAGACACCAACAGTCTGTCGCCATGAGTATCTGGATTGCCTCTTCGATCATGGCGCCAGCCATTGGACCTAGTTATGCAGGTTGGCTTATCCAGCACGGATCCTGGACATGGATTTTCTGGACCAATGTACCGCTCGGGTTGCTTGCAATCGTTGTTGCCGTTTTCTTCATTCCTTACTATCGTCTGAAAGTCCCGAAGGGTTTCGATGTATGGGGGCTTCTGACAGTGATCGCTGCAAGCTCACTGCTGCTAATCACGTTGTCGCAAGGCTCAGTTTGGGGATGGGGATCGGCCAATACGCTGCTTTGTCTGGGAGGCGGACTGTTGGCGCTTTCGCTGTTTCTCTGGCGTGAGATGTCCATCGAGTCGCCACTACTACAGCTCAAAGTATTTCTGAACCGGCGCTTCACGTTGACGGTCATATTGTTGTGTATCGTAATGATCAACTTTTTTTCGGGCATGCTCCTCGTTCCCGTCTACCTGCAAAATGTTCAGGGACATTCGCCGCTTGATACAGGGATCATTCTGTTACCTTCTACACTAGCCATGGCTATTATGTCCTTGGTTGTCGGTAGACTGTATAAAGTGGTTGGCCCCAAGCCACTACTATTTGTTGGTGTACTGTTGATGATCGTAGGAAATCTGCCGCTGGCGTGGCTTCAAGTCGACAGCTCATCTGCTTATACGCTCTTATGGATGACGATCCGCAGTTTAGGTTTGGCTCTAGTGCTTATGCCTGCGACGACGGCTGGGATGGAGGAGATTACCCACGAGTACATCGGCCATGCCTCCTCCATTCAGAACTGGCTTCGGAATGTATTCGTATCGTTCGGTGTAGCTCTTTTCACCACGCTGCTATCTTCACGTACTGCAGTTCACGCCGCTAGGTTGAAAGAGGACGCCGGACCGAACTTGGTCCACCTGTCCACCACGATGGGCATCAACGATTTGAACATTTTATCAACGCTTATTGTCGTTCTGGCTCTACCATTTGTTTTTGCAATTCGCTCAAAGCGGAAGAAGGAACGGGCAATGGACGGTGCTTTGAGCGATCCCTTACGATAAACATCTCGTAACTTTGGTAGAGGAACGTTGCTCTCCGGTATTGGAACATGATACGATTGTTTCTCGGTTAAGTATAATTTTTTTGTGTTACGAAAGGTGCGAGATGATGAATACATTGGAGACGATCAAATGGCTGGTCCATGATCAGGTTGTTCATTTTGTGCATCTGAGCGAGCAAAGGATCGAATCGGAGCAGGACAAGATTTTTCGTTATGCGCAGGAGCAGCAATTGGAGTCGATCCCACGTCATTTGACTAGCGTGCACGTGATCGACTGTATCGGCAACAACGAGCCGATCAACAATACGACGCTTGCAGAGAAGATGAACTTGTCCAAGGCCGGAATTACCAAAATCAGCGGGAAGCTGTTGGAGGAAGGTTATATCCATCGAAGGCAACTGAATGATAATAAGAAGGAAGTCTACTTCAGTCTGACGGTGAAGGGAAAACAAGTTTTTGAGCTCCATAAACAGCTTCACAAGCTGGAGGAGAAGAGGTTTATGCAGTTGCTTGATTCGTTTAAGGAAGCGGAATTACACGTTATTCTGCGATTTTTGCAAAGTGTATCCACGCATTGGGCTAAGGAAGAACCGGAGTAAGCGAGCGGCCTGATGTTGGTGTCGGGTGACAAAAGAGCAATTACCGACGATGTGGATCGTCTTGTTGAGTTTTATAAAAAAATCATGGGTGTTTCGGCGGAACGTCCCGTGGCTGCCTTGGCCGAACTCGTTGTGCCATCGTGATCGGTCACTCCCAGCCGGTGACCGAGGAAGCGATCAAACGTTTCAGCGGTAGGGGGGACTCATGGAGACATAACCGAACACCATCCCACAGAATAAATGACGTTTAACAAAATCATCAAGTTGAATTAATTGACCTGAACATAACGCACCTTACAACAACAGCAGCCAATTACTTACCGGCTGCTGTTGTAAAAATATGCACCATTTAGGTTATAACAGTTGCAGTTTTATAGTAAACTGGTGTAAAAATGTCGGAGGATATGAACTTGTACCTATTACCGTAATGGACAAGAACTTGGTCCGATTACCGATTTAACACATAACTAATTAAATTTCGATGGCTATTTCATTAAGCTAACGGGCAAGAATAGCGCCCTTTTTATTCCATCAAAAGTACATTTGTCAGGAATGCGTGTCAGAAATCATGGGTATCGTAAATGAGGTGAACGTGGCCAAAGAGTAGGAGACTTGGTTGTTAAAGCGCAAGGCCAAAAGGATCTCCAATTGGGAGATGCTTTTATCCCACTTGTTAAATTATAACTACTGGTTGGCCTAATAAGATTGTATTTCAGACATTACTGCTTTTAATCTGCCTAGACTATCAATTTTAAATAGTTTTTCTCTAAAAGAAATAAACTCATTAGCCGCCTACAAGTAGAAGAGGGCAAAATTGTGTCAATAATGAGGGTAACTTTGTGTCAACTGTCGGGGGACAAGAACATGGTCCCATGGAAAGTCGCTAATTTAGCGGCTTTTTTGTTTTATCGGTACAAGTTCTTGTCCCGAGTCGAGGACTTCTGTATCCAACTTCCCTCCCCGTATAAATTCGATTTGGCTTTTTTAAGTGTTCGACCTGCGCTTTCAGGCAAGCGTTCTCTTCTTCAACGCTGCTAAAATGCTTTTTATTCCAGCGTCCACGCTAATCCTCAAAGGTTTCTCCATTCTGAAACTTACAGACCCAAGTGAGAATTTGAGATTCACTTTTAGTCCCAAACTTCTCCTCCATAATCATGGAGTAGCGCCTGGTTTCATTTGAATCTCAAACGTACAGCTTCCTTATTGACTTCTTCGCTATAACCCGTCAGCTTTTGCCCTTTCTTTGGTACATCAAAAATCCCCTCCGGTCTACAGTTTTAAGTTCATCATATCATAAACTTTTTTTTTACTGTCTACCATGAAGGGATAATACCATTGCCAAATGGCGGGAGGCTTCTTGCTTTAAACAGGGGAGTTTTACACTTTTTAACCGCTTTCATTTGTGCTAGACTACGATACAACCAAGCAGGGCAAGGTCCCGGGGAGAACACGGAGCACGGAGAGGAAGGGTGGTTAATATGTGGAAAATGCTAGTTGTGGACGACGATAAATTCGAACGGGACGGCGTTAAGTTCCTGGTTGATAAATACGGCCTGCAGTTGGAACTCATAGAAGCGGACAGCGGCGAAGAAGCGCTTGTTTACCTCGAGGAGCATGAGATCGACATTTTATTTACCGACATTCGGATGAATGGGATGGACGGTCTGGAACTGGCGGAACAGGTCAGAGCGATGGGCAGGCCGATCAAAGTCGTTTTCATGAGCGCCTATGGTGAATTCGAGTATGCGCAGCGGGCGATCGATTTGAACGCGATTCGCTATATTTTAAAACCGGTGGAGGTTAGCGAGTTTCTAAAGGTGATCTCCCAAGTCATTCTTTTGTGCGAGGAAGAACGGCAAGACAGGAATCGGCGCGATAAGTTGGAAGCGGCCTACAGCCGTGATATTCGCTATGAAAAGCAGAAAAGAGTTACGGAGCTTATTCACGGTAAAATCGGCGAGGACGCAGCAGCGTGTTATCCAGCACCGCAGGTAACGGCCATTCCTTTTGTCGGCGGAGACAAGGCCGTGCATATGATCATGCTGGATACGCGCAGCCGCTTTTTCGATTTGCACGACCTGGAGTTGGAACGCGGCTTGAAAGACTTAATCGTTGTCCCTTTTGAACTGGTGCATCTGAACGAGTTTCAAAGTTTGCTGCTGGTAGCGGACAAGGAAGAAAATACGCCCGCCGAAGACGGAGAAGGGGCTATCGATTCTGTCGGTCTGCGTCGGCTTGGCCAGTCTTTAGTCCGTTGGTTTCGGGACGCGCATGAGAGGGAGATGACGGTCGTTCTCGGCGGTTTGCTGGACGGGAAGGTCCCGTTTGACGAGCGGTTCAGCGAAATGGAAGAGGTTTTGGAAACGAAGTTTTTCTACGATGAGGGCGTCGTGCTGCCGACTGTAAAACCGGCTTCGGAGACGGAGAACGGCAATGAAATGTATGATATCGAGAAGGCGCTTTCAGTCTTGTCGGAACATATTCATCGAGGCAGGTACGACTTGGCAAAGCCGCGACTTGCAGGATTAATCGACGAGATGCAGAACAGTGACCGCTACCCGGTGATGTACATCAAATATGTTTGTGTGGAAATCGTCAAAACGCTATTTGACGCTTCATCCCGTAAGGAGCCGAACCGCTTCAAGCAGCATCTCGATCTCATCTACAAGACGGCCAAACTGAGTGATTTAAAGGCCATTATGCTCAGCGTTGTGGAGGGAAGCGAGCCGGAGGCAGGTGCCGGCGGTTCCGACTCCGCGCGCAAAGCGATCGAGGACGTAGTCCGCATGATCGAAAGCGAGTACGGCACCGATCTGTCGCTCGATTCGTTGGCGGAGCGGGTCTATTTGTCGCCCAGTTATTTAAGCCATCTGTTCAGCCGGCATAAAGGCATCAGCATCAACAAATATATGACCCAGTACCGGATGGAGCGAGCGCGCCAATTGCTGTTGACGACTAATCGCAAAATCATCCAAATCAGCCGCGATGTCGGCTATGCCAACGTGCCGTACTTCAGTTCGCTGTTTAAGGCGCATTATGGCCGAACGCCAACGCAGTACCGAGAAGGAGCCGGTACATGAGAAGGATGGTCGACGGTCTGTTCAATCGGTTACGTTTTAATCAAAAGCTGTTTCTTTCCTACTTGACAGTCATTATTATCCCGATCCTTATGCTGGGTCTGTATGCCTTCCGACAATCGGAGGAAATGCTGCGCATTCAAGCGACGCAGAGTATTGAAAAAAATTTGACGGCCATCTCGCAATCTCTCAACGGCACGCTGGAGCAGTACGACCATACGATTCGCTCGGTTGTATATAACAAGACGTTTCAGCGGATTGTCGCAAATGACTACATCGATCTCGTCAATTTGTCGCGAGATTTGAATGAGTATTTGACGCCTTATTTCAATATGATGATGACGCTCAACAGCGATATTAAGCAGGTCACTTTTTATACACAGAGCGATGTTCCCGAATACGGCTTGTCCGTGCAGTCGCATGAGCGCGTGAAGGACAAGAGTTGGTACCACAAGACGATTGTGGGCAGCGGTAATCAGTGGTCGATGAATGAGAGCGGTGATTTGTTCGTGGCAGGACCGTTCCCGCGATTTTTCTCGGATAGCGACACCAATGTGCTCTTCATGGAAATCAATAGCGACGGCCTGTTTAAAAATATCACCAGTTTAGCAAAAGGGTATGACGTCGTCATCGCGGATCGAAACGGTACACTGCTCTACGCAAATTCCGATGCGGCGGCGAGCCGAGCTGCAGAGTTTACGAAAGTTAAGGATCGGCCGGATTCGGTGATCGACGCCAGCGGTGAACGGCTATACACGGTGGCGAAGACGATTGCGCAGACGGGATGGACGATCCGCTGTTTCGTTCCGGCGAAGCAGATGTCCCTCAATGCGGACTCGATCTTGAACGCGACGCTTATCGTCATCGGTTCCTGCATTGCCTTCTTGCTCATCATCATCTCGATCTTTTCCCGCACGATGATCAGACGGATATACAAGTTGAACGCGCTGATGCGGCGCGTGGAGAACGGGGAGTTGTCGCTCCAAGTTCAAAGCGCGTCGCGCGACGAAATCGGCGAACTGACGAACCGGTTCGGCAATATGATTGTACGGCTCAATGCGCTGGTGAAAGAAGCCTATACGAACAAAATTGTGCAGAAGGAGGCGGAGCTGAAGGCGCTTCAATCGCAAATCAATCCGCATTTTTTGTATAATACGCTCTCTTTCATCAATTGGGAAGCGGTCAAAAGCGAACAGCATAAAATCAGCCATGTCGTGACAGCCTTATCGCGGTTTTACCGCACGTCGCTGAACAAGGGGGATAACATTATTCCGGTGCGGGACGAATTGGACAACATTAAATCGTATCTCGATATTATGCTGATGATGAGCGATTACGAATTCGACGTTTACTATGACATCGATGAAGAGGTGTACGGCTACCGGATGCTGAATCTTATTTTGCAGCCGATTGCAGAGAACGCGGTGAAGCATGGCATCAACCAGAAGAAAGGCGGACGAGGATGGCTTAAAATCAGCGCGAAGCGAATGTCCCAGGCAATCGTGTTCACCGTCGAGGACAACGGTCCGGGTATGGATGAGGAAACGATAAGGCGACTGCTGCTTCAGCAATCTTCCGGCTACGGATTAAAAAATGTCAATGAACGGCTGAAGCTGTTTTTCGGCGCGGACAGCGGGATCGGGATTGAAAGCAATCCCGGCAGAGGAACGGCGATGAGCGTGACGATCCCACCTTATAACAATGCCATAAAAAAGTGAAGTATTTCGAAAATATTTAATAATTCTTTTTCGTAGCGGCCGTGCTATCCTGTTATCAATCCAATGTATGCGCATACAAAATAGGAGGGAACAGCGATGGAGGAGACGGCTCCGCCGGCGCGGAGCGGCTATGAACCAAAGAGCAAGAAGGGCACATGGCGCAAAGTAAAACAATACCGTGTCCTGCTGCTTATGCTAGTACCGGGTATGCTTTACTATCTTGTTTTTCATTATTTGCCGATGTACGGCGTCATCTTGGCGTTTAAAGATTTTAAAATTACGCGTGGTATTATAGACAGTCCTTGGGTGGGATTTGAGGTTTTCGAAAAAGTGTTTGCGGACGGCTATTTTTATACCGTTCTGCAAAATACGCTGGTTATTAGCGTATACAAACTAGT
Source organism: Paenibacillus sp. JZ16 (assembly GCF_015326965.1). Taxonomy (NCBI): domain Bacteria; kingdom Bacillati; phylum Bacillota; class Bacilli; order Caryophanales; family Paenibacillaceae; genus Paenibacillus; species Paenibacillus sp. JZ16. The sequence continues at coordinate 624,011 of NZ_CP017659.1, read as the reverse complement.
TTTCGGGTTTCCCGTACCGATCTTTTTCGCCCTGCTGCTAAGCGAGATTTCCAGCATGCGATTCAAAAAAGTCGTGCAAACGGTTTCGTATTTGCCGCATTTTATATCCTGGGTTGTTTTGGCGGGCATTTTTTTCACGATGTTCTCTCTGGAAGGACCAATTAATACGGTGATGCAATGGTTCGGCATGGAACCGATATTGTATCTGGCAGATGACCGATATTTTCGAACGATTTTGGTCGTGACGAGCATTTTTCAGGGGTTCGGCTGGGGCTCCATCATTTATTTTGCGGCCATTTCCGGCATCGACCCGCAAATGTACGAAGCTGCCGTCATCGACGGTGCGGGACGGTTCAAACGAATGTTCTACATCTCAATCCCGATGCTGGCGCCGGTTATTGCGATTATGCTCATTTTGTCGATGTCTGGTATTTTGGATGCGGGCTTCGATCAGATATTCAACATGTATAATCCGAGAGTAATGGAAGTTTCGGACATTATCGACACGTATGTGTACCGCAAAGGGTTGGTTGAGATGAACTACAGCTATGCGACAGCGGTGGGGTTGTTCAAGTCGCTTGTAGCCCTCATTCTGATTATCAGTGTCAACCGGATCGTAAAGCTGGTGGGGGGACGGGATCATGCGTTATGGTAGCGGCAAGACGCGCAGGGGGTGTTTGACATCATTCAAGTAAAAAAATCGGCCGGCGACAAAATCGTGGATGGCGTTCTCTATATCGCCGCGGCGATCATTATGCTGGCAACCATCTATCCGTTTTGGACGCAAATCGTCATTTCGCTCGACGGTACGGGGGCGGACGGTGCAGCTTATGCCTCGGGCTTTATTTTGCTGCCGGAGCAGTTGTCCTTCGAAAGCTACAAGCTGGCATTCAAGTTCGATGCGCTGTGGCAAGGGTATTGGAATACAATCGTCCGTACCGTTATCGGTGTCATATTGGCGGTGCTGCTCACTTCCATCACTGCCTATCCGCTGGCCAAGAGGGATCTGCCCTGGAATCGCGTATTTACGGGTATTATTCTGTTCACGATGCTGTTTGGCGGAGGTACGATTCCAAACTACTTGCTGATCAAGGAATTGGGGATGTACAACACGATATGGGCGCTTGTCATTCCCGGGATGGTCGGCGCGTTCAATGTGCTTATAATGCGGAATTTCTTTCGGGAGATTCCTGCCGAGGTAGAGGAATCGGCCCGGGTCGACGGAGCGGGCTATCTGCGAATCTACACCCAAATCGTGCTCCCGCTCAGCAAGCCAGTCCTAGCGACGGTTGCGCTTTGGGTCGGCGTAGGGCATTGGAATGCCTGGTTCGACAGCATGATTTATATGTCCGATCCCGACAAGCAGGTGCTGCAAGTCGTGCTGCGCAAAATCGTCATTCAGAACAATATGACCGATATTAGCGCTGTCATGCAACATATCGGCAACCAGACGACCTTTTCGGGCCGGCAGTTGCAGGCGACGGTCATTATGTTCTCGATCATTCCGATGGTGATTGTATATCCGTTTATTCAAAAATACTTTGTCAAAGGTGTCATGGTCGGCGCAGTTAAAGGGTGATTCCGAATTGGAACTTCTGGAAAATAGAAGGGGATGAGAACATGTTCGTGAATAAAAAACGTTGGGTGAGCAGCGCGCTCGCCGCAATGATGGCGGTGACGTTGCTGGCCGGCTGCGGCAACGGGTCGTCGGATCAGGCATCACAACCGGGCAACGGGTCGACGGTGTCCGAGGAGGGCGGCGAAAATGCTATGGGCAAGCCGAAGCTGATGTTTTGGAACCTGGACGGAAACGCCGAAGCAGATTCTTACGGAGTTACGGCGCTCAAGGAAAAATTCGACATCGACGTTGAATTTGTTTCTGTCGGCCGCGAAGCGTTCAAAGAGAAGCTGAACTTGATGATTGCTTCCGGCGAAATCCCCGATTGGTGGAAAGAGCCGTCCTTCCCGGAATACGACAAGTTTTTGCAGCAAGAGGTGGCAGCTGAAGTTCCGCAAGATCTGATCGAGGAGCATATGCCGAAATACGTGGCTTGGCTAAAGCGGTATTTGGGCGACGATCCTTTCCGATACGTTCGCCGGGACGGCAAAATTTACGGCCTTCCGGTGCTTTGGGATATCGGCATCGACGGCATGCAGCTCGGCTTCCGGGAAGATTGGCTGAAAAAAGTGGGCATTGCCAAAAAGCCGGAAACGCTCGAAGAGATGGAAGCGGCGCTAACGGCTTTCCGCAACAACGATCCGGACGGCAATGGCAAGAAGGATACCTACGGCATCACTTCGAGCGCAGAAAGCATCGGAAGCTTGTACAGCTCGGTATTCGGTGCTTTTGACGTCTATCCCAGCATTTTTGTAGAGAAGGAGGGCAAAGTAGTGCGGGGAGAAATTGAACCAGGCGCGAAGCAGGCGCTGGAAGTACTGCATCGCTGGTACAAGAACGAACTGATCGATCCTGAGTTTGTCGTCAACAAAGCGAGCAATGTGGAAGACAAGGTACTGACCGATAAAGTTGGCGCAATCGAATATTATTGGTGGGCTTTCGTACCGGGCAATGCGTTCCTCGGGGGCGAGCAATGGTATGACAAGCTGAAGCAGAAAAAGGCAGATTTTAACTGGGCGGTTTCTCCCGGCGTTAAAGGTCCGGAAGGAAAATACGGCATGGCCCAGTACCATCCAAGCTTCGCTTCCGGCGTCATGTTCGGCAAGCAGTTGAACGACAACCGCGAGAAGTTGATCAAATATTTGCAAGTGTTCGAAACAACGCAGTTTGATCCGGAAATGTACGAGAAGCTGAATTTCGGCGAGAAAGGAAAAACGTGGAATATCGGCGAAAAAGGGACGGTCCAGTTCATCCCGCCTTACAACGACGAGAAAGAGCGTAAGCGGGCGGGTATAGGCGGCTACTCGATGTCCGGCTCCTTCAACGACTACGATTTCCAAACCACCTATACCTCGGAAGAAAGCCTGCGGCAGCTGGCTAAGGACACGCGGGCGCAAGGAACGCGCAACATCGATATTTTGGCGCCGTTCAACAAGCCGATTTATAACGAGTATCAGGATAAACTGAGCCAGTTTACACTGCAGCAATATGTGGACTTTATTACAGGACGCCAATCGCTCAGCGAGTTTGACAACTACGTGGCCAAATGGAAGAGCATGGGCGGCGACAAGGTGCTGGAAGAGGCGCAGAAAGTATACGAAGAGAATTTCAAAAATTAAGGAGCGAAGCGGGCATGTTAGGGTTGTTTGGAATGCGATTGAAGCATATGGAGCTGCAAATGGACGGTCTCGGCCGTCTGATCGGGTTGCAATGTGCCGCGACGGGAAAGTGTTATCTTGCCGGAGAAGCAGGCTCTCCTCTTGTGCGAATAGCGGTACACGGGCAGATTTTGGAGCCGGAACGGCTTCAATGCGTCACAAGCAGCGTTGGGCACGATGACGGCAGCCGTTTCCTGATGGTATTTGACTTCTTGGACGGGGCTGTGCGGTTGGAAGTGGAAGCGTACGCAAAGGGAGACTATGCGACGTTCGAGATTGTGCGCATTGTTGGCACGGAGCCGGACGTCCTGCTCTGGGGCCCTTACGAAACGGTGATTTCTGGCTCGATCGGGGAGTCGGTCGGGGTCGTGCATGACGGCGAATATGCTTTGGGCTTTCAGGCCTTAAACGAGAAGACGCTCGGCGGCTTCCCGGTGGACCTGAGACTGGACCGCTTTGCCGACCTTCCTTACCCGGACGCGAAGGTCGGGTATGACGTCTGCGCAGCCTGGCCGACAGCCGATGGCAGCTTGCTGCAAGCGTTTACGCGTAACCGGACGCGAGATGAACGGCGGACGGTATGGGGAACGCCCGACATCCCGGTCACCCCTATGGATGGCCCGGATGCAGCGCTGACCGGGTCAAAAATTGCGCTGTTTGGTTGTCCGGCCGATCTTATCCTGCAAATAATCGAAGCGATCGAACTGGGCGAAGGGCTGCCACATCCAACGATTGACGGTGCTTGGGCTAAGTCGTCGCCGGATGCGAAGCAGTCGTATCTGATTACCGACTTTAATGAAGGTGCCATTGGAGATGCGGTAGCTTTCGCGAAGGAAGCCGGCCTCTGCGGTATTTATCATCCCGATCCGTTCGCGAACTGGGGACATTTCGAGCTGAAACCGTCAGCCTTTCCAAATGGAGATGCCGGGATGAAAGCTTGCGTTGAGGCGGCGGAGAAAGAAGGGATAATTGTTGGCGTCCATACGTTGACCAATTTTACGACACTCAACGATCCCTATGTCACGCCCAAACCGGATAAACGGCTGCAGCTTGTGGGAAGGGGGCTGCTGACTGCACCTGTCGGGATAGAAGCGACAGAGATCGAGGTTGACGATCCGCGTCCGTTTCAGGTTAGCTTGTTCCGGCGAACGGCCGTTATTGAAAACGAACTGATTGAATACGACGCAGTATCGGAGGAAGCGCCGTGGAGGCTACTCGGCTGCCGTCGCGGGGCGAACGGGACGGAGATTTCCGCCCACGAGACGGGAACGGCTGTCGGCCGGTTGTGGGACCACCCGTACGATGTGTTTTTTCCGAATTTGGAATTGCAGGATGCGTACTGTGACCGGATTACGTCCTTGTTTCAAGCAACGGGATTGCGGCAAATTTCGTTTGACGGTCTGGAAGGCGTCTATGCGACCGGCCATGAGGATTACGCGACAAACCGCTTTGTCAAACGCTGCTATGACGGATGGGAAGGCGAAGTGATCAATGATGCCAGCATCGTAGTTTCCAATTACGCCTGGCATATCCATACACGCTTCAACTGGGGCGAGCCGTGGGGAGCCGCGACGCGGGAAGGGCAGTTGGATTGGCGGCTCCATAATCAGCGCTTTTTTGCCCGAAACTTTATTCCGGCGATGCTCGGCTGGTTTATGCTCCGCTCCGTTTCGAACCAGTTCGAAGCGACGACGCAGGACGAGATCGAATGGGTGCTCTCCAAGGCGGCCGGTTTCGACGCCGGATTCGCATTGTTTGCCGACATGGCCGTGTTAAAGCGAAACGGCAATATCGGCGAATTGCTGGCGCTTGTTCGCGAGTGGGAGGCCGCCAGACGGTCGAATGCGTTCAGCGAGTCGCAGCGCCAACAGATGCAAGACCCTGCCCGCGACTGGCATCTGGAACCGGCGGGGGAAGGCCGCTGGAGGCTGTATCCTGTGGACATATCGGATGAATTGCTGTGCAATCCGGAAGAGCAGCAACCGGGTCAGCCGGGCGGCTCGGACTGGGCGTTCTACAATCGGCAAGAGGAGCAGCCGCTCCGATTCATTCTGCGCGCGGTGCCGTCCTATGGCAATACGCGGGGAATGGTTAAGCGGCCGACGTTTTACGCCGGCGGCAGCTACATGACATTTGAGACGGAGATCGGCGCCGGGCAGTATCTCGTGTGCGAGGGCGACCGGATAGGCCGTGTCTACGACGCTAACTGGAACTTGTTGAAGACGGTGGAGGCTGTGTCGGAAGCTCCGTTGCTAAAAAGAGGAGGGCAAACCGTCTCGTTCAGTTGCCGCTTAGAAGGCGATCCAAAGCCGCGCGTATCCGTTAAGCTGTTCACGCGCGGCGTGCCGGAAGTGGTGGCAGCGCGGCCGGGCGAATGAATTTAAATGCAGAGAAAGCGATTCGACGACTGTTGATATGCTTTCTCTTTTTTTATTTTTAATATTGGTTGCCGGGTTTTATGATTGGGGAGCCGTCGATGAGATTGTAAATAGTCTTGCAGCTGGTATGGAGCCATCAAGTAACGAAGCTGGTGAGCGTAAGCTTATTGAAGCCGTGCATAGTGGAAAGCTGTCGGGGGACAAGAACATAGTCCCATAGAAAGTCGCTGATTTAACGGCTTTTTTGTTTTATCGGTACAAGTATCTAACTAAGAAGTTTCAGTGAGGCTTGAAGGAATTTTCTCCGTTGTGACGAAAATCGTTTCAGGAGGTGTTGGTTATGGACGTTAAAATTGACTTAGAATTCACCCCAAGATCGCCACTTCCCGGCGCAACATATACGGAATCTAGTTTTGTACGTTCGTATCCCAATTCACTTTTCGATCTGAAGAGATTGGAATCGCACTCGTGAATCTGTGGAAATTTGGGTGGGAGGACGGTCCTGTTGTTGATTCCTTAGGTGGGGAGTTAAGTACGTAAAGAGGAACTTCTCATGCACGAAGGAAGAAAAAATCATTCTGAATAAACTAACGCCATTAGTACGTTCACTGCGGCAACGGGACATCCAGATTTTCCATTGTAACCATGCTCTGTTTTTGAACCATTACCCCCCAGTGGTACGAATCGACGACCGAGGAGGAACGGGCTCATTTAAACGATCTTAAGGATTACCATGAGATCGGCAAGGAAGAAAAGTTAACTTCATTTCCTGAATTCGAATGGAGGGAAGTCTGGAGGGCCAGACACAGAGACGATGTGTTTCATGCCCAATGGATGAATGAGCAAGAAAATGTGTACGATCAAATCAAGATACCCGTGGAAATCGAGCCACAAGATGGAGATCTTCTCATTTACTACAAAGAACAATTCGATCGTATACTACAGCATTCAATGATTGAACTAACGGGATACGTTAGTTGAACTTTGCTCAGCTGATGATTTACAAAAGCGAGCCCCTTGTAGAGAAAGAGAGGGCCCGCTTTTTTATGGCAACGAACATATACGCATAAATGTCCTCATAAATAGCGGGCCTTTTGATTTATGAATATAAGCTTTTGTCCAAAGCCTGTGATAAGGAATTTTATCCTTAACTTCGGCAGATTTTCTTATAAGGCATCTTGGTTTAACAATAACGCCAGCGGATATGCCGATATGCAGAAATAAATCATTTTCCGGTCACAGCTGAATACTTGTCCTATATTTTGAAATAATTCGAACGATATCAATAAATATTACCAATATATACTGTAAGACCGAAGGGGGAGGTGGCAGATGAATCATCAATCTGAATATGCAAGGCTTATTTCGCTTACGCTGGCCGGGAGCCGTGATGCGTTTGGTGAGTTATATGAAGCAACCATTAAGGACGTGTACAATACTGTTTATTTCCTTATTCGGGAACCATCAGATGCAGAGGATGTCGTTCAGGAGATTTATATTCAAGTATACCGGTCTCTTGAAAAGTTTGACGTAAGCAGGCCGTTTCGGCCTTGGTTAATGGGAGTGGTCATGCGGCAAGTTCAGGCTTACCGCAGAAAGAGTTGGACACATGTGCGGATCATCAAAAAAGCTGAACGGATTGACCAAGCCGTGGTCTACGATTTCTCAAGTGAGGTGGTCAACAAAGTATCGAATCAATCGCTACTTGCATGCGTAAATCGACTTCCTTATAAGCTGAAGCTAGTAGTTATTCTGCATTATATGAATGATTACACGCAAGAAGAAATTGCAGCCACATTAGAAATCCCTCTTGGTACGGTAAAATCGCGGATTAATGCTGCTCTGCAAAAGATGCGCAAAAAAAGAAAAATAGCATTCTGGCTATGGGAAAGGTGGAGGAGCTAAATGAGTCTCGATGAAAGATTGAAAACTGCTTTTAAGGAAGAGACCAAAGAATGGAACGCACCAACGGAGCTCAAGGAAAAAATATTAAACAAAGTCGTACACATTCAAGGAGGAAGGCAAATGAAAAAATGGGTCGTTGTATGTATTTTGGCCGCTACATTGTTAATCCCAACAGGTGCTTTTGCCGGTTATAGCTACATAGCTGATTCCATCTATGGTTCGAGGGAAAATATCGGAGTAACTCAAAAACAATATGATGGGCTGGAGGCAAAGCTGCAGACCGCTAAACAAAACCTAAGTGAAGAGGAGTTTACAAAATGGATGTCCTTACTAAAAGAATTGGGCACCCTTAATTTGAAAGTTGCCGATGCAAATGGGGATTTTCATATCGAGAGATTGAGTGTAGGAGAGCAAAAAATCTATAGAAGGTTAACCGCAGAGCTAGAGCCACTCTTTCGCAAATTAAATGAAGTTCAATCAACGAAGGGAGAAGCTAAACCTATAGATAGCGCTACTTTTTGGAATGGAGTGCTAGATGAAGCAGGGCAAATATTAAGCAAAGAAGAGTTTGATGAGTTTCAAAAATTAGTAAATGAATTAATGGCTTATGACGCCAAAACACTTGATCCGGATGGTAGTGTTCATATTGAACGGCTATCAAAGGAAGATCAAACGAATATAGAGCAAGTGGAACAGCAGTTGCAACCATTTTTTAAGAAGTTGGGCATTACAATTAAGCCGAAAGATTGATCTCCACTTGTCGAGGAACAAGAACATGTACGCTTAAAAGTCCGCATAAATAGCGGGCTTTTTTGATTAGCGGCTTTAGCCAGTTGAGATCGCGAAGCGTGCGAAACAAAGACTTAAGCGGAACAAATGAAAAAATGTCGAGTGTTGGGGGACAAGAACATAGTCCGATTACCGATAGATGATCATCTAAATAATAAGCATATGTAGTTAAAACCTTCAATAACACCATGATGCATGACAGTTTTTTCACATTGTTATGGAACAACTCTTTGATCGGGTGTATGGGAGCGGACTTTGATCGCCCACTGGCTTCTCCAGACAAATGAAGATGGAAGATCCGTCTAACATCACCATGCAAGTATATCGCTGGGCCAGCAAGCTGCTGGAAGAGCATTGGGATGGCTTGCCGGGCTTTTTTTTATGTAGAATAATTTGTGTCATCAAAAAATGCAGAAAAGTGGCCACACTATAGGATTTTGACTCAAATGTGACTACATTATAGAGTAGCCTTCATAGAATCTAACCAGGTCGCAAAATTGGCAAGATCTTTGGTGTTGAAGGATTTCTATCTGTTGATGATTATCATAATCTCGATCGGTCTTTTCGACTTTGCCATTGTAAACTCCATTTCTTGTATTTATGACAAGTTTTGTCACTATTGTACGATAAGATGCTAATGAAGTCCAAATAACAAATTGGACAATTTCAAGTAAAAGGAGCTGTTTATATGTCAATGCGCTCAACACCATTTATTATGCTGGATGGACAAGCTGCGGAAGCGATTGAGTTTTACCGGGAAGCGTTGAACTCGAAATTACTGTTCAAAACTACGTACGGGGAAGGCACGGATGCCGATGGTTTGCCTGATGAAGTGAAGACTCGTATTTCCCATGCTGTGTTGCAAACCGGTGAAAATGATTTGATGGTCGCTGACATCTTTCCGGGGAAATCTATTGTAATCGGAGATCAGGTAAATATTTGCATTACAGCTACGCAACAAATCGAGATTGAAGAAATGTATAAAAAATTCAGTGAAAAAGGACAAGTTATATTCCCGTTGCAAGAAACTGAATTCAGTCCCTGCTTCGGAATAGTGAAAGATCATTTTAACATTACATTTCAGTTCTTCATGAATGATACAACAAGCAGTTGGAGCTGAAAATAAAAGGCCTTGACCGGGGAGGGGAACCGCCCCCTTAATGTAAGACAAATTAAAACACCTTCAAGAAAATGCAACCATGTCGTAGGGCATGGAGATCATCTTGGAGGTGTTTTTTTGTCGGCAACTAGAGTTAGCTATCCTGTTGAAGTGAAAATGAAAGCTATTGGTATGAGGGTAGCCAGCATTCCGGGAAAAGAAGCCATTGTCAGTGCTTTTTTATTCTGAATTGGGTTCTTGTTGTTGTTCATCCAGGACTAATCTCATAGTCGAGTTAAACTTGTTTAAAAAAGTCACATATTGAATCAACTGCAAGTCCGTATATTCTCTGAGCATTGAATCTACGTGGTTAGCGAGAGGTCCAAAAAACTGTGCAGTATGCGCTTGGACATTAGGACCGCTATGTAGAGTAACCATCCGTCGATCGGTAGCTTCGCGAGTACGATATATGTGCCCAGCACGTTCAAGACGGTTGAGCAATGCAGTGGTTGCTCCCGACGATAACGAAATACGCTCACTTAACCGTGCAGGCGATAGTGGAGAACCAATATCCTCCGCGTAGAAAATCTCTATTAATGCAATAGCGTCAGTAGAATGTAAATTAAGCGAAGTTGCAAATCGGTGTGAAAGCTCGGCGTAATTCGCACCAAACCGTCGAAGTTCATTTACAATTTGCTCGCGGTGTTCAGTGACGTCTCTAAGTTCTGGATTATCCATGGATACTTTCTCCTTGATTAATATCAATATATCATCTCTAGATTATCACACTAGCTTAATCACCACTATCTTAATGTACTTCAAAGCGACTGTAAAGGCGTAAACGGATATGTTGTATTGGTTATATTGAATGGAAATATTCCCTTGACAATATAATTCGATAATGTTGTATAATAATAAAGCTTTATCATAAAGATACTTTACAGTGGAGGTATTTAAATTGAAAAGTCGATTAGTAAGTCCCCGTTCACAACTAATTTCTCTAGTTGTCGTCTTAGTTGCGGTTTTCATGGAATTGCTTGATGCAACGATTGTCAGTGTAGCTGCTCCTTCGATATCCATATCGTTAGGAGCCAGCGAAGCAGAGCTCCAATGGACGGTGGCAGGGTACACACTTGCGTTAGCAGCTGGATTAATAACGGGCGGACGAATAGGTGACCAGTTTGGACGGAGACGTGCTTTCTTAATAGGACTTATGGGGTTTACCTTAGCCTCGTTATTATGTGCGCTTGCTACTAGTCCGGCTTTCTTAATCGCTGCACGTGTTGCGCAAGGGTTAACTGGAAGTTTAATGATACCCCAGGTTTTTGGCATTATTCGCACAGCGTTTACGCCATCTCAACGAGCTAAGGCATTCGGAGCCTATGGTGCTGTTTTAGGTCTAGCTAGCCTGGCGGGGCCACTGCTTGGAGGAATACTTGTTAATGCTGATCTTTTGGGATTGGGTTGGCGCACCATTTTTGGGGTGAACGTACCAGTCGGTATCGTCGGTCTTATTCTTGGATTCAGGTATATACCTGAATCCCGTGGAGCTGGTTCAATGAAACTTGACTTGGGTGGCGCAGTACTAATTTCATTTGCGATGATATTAATTTTGTTACCTATAGTACAGGGACGTGAGTGGGGGTGGCCATGGTGGGGCTTCGTAATGCTTGCCTTATCCATCCCATTGATAGCGCTCTTTTTTATGAGAGAAAGCCGCTTGGCCGCAGGCGGCGATCAACCAATACTTGATCCGGCGCTTTTGCGTATAAGAGCATTTACAAGTGGTCTTTCCGCTTCCCTGTTATTCTTTGGGGGTATAGGCTCATTTTTCTTCCTATTTGCCCTTTACCTTCAATTCGGCACCGGACGGGATGCGCTTGAAACGGGTATGGCCATTCTTCCTTACGCGATAGGGTCTATCATTACATCTGGCATCGGTGTCCAATTTGCAAACCGGGCCGGTCGCGCCATGCTTGTGTTCGGCAGTTTACTTCTTGCGATCTCTCAGGGAATTCTATTGCTAAATGTCAGAGATGGTGTTGATCCATCTTATTGGGCGCTCGCCTTGCCAATGTTTATCGGCGGATTAGGGATCGGTTTTACTGCGCCTATTCTGGTGAATGTCATTATTGCTGGGGTCCCTGGCAAAGATGCTGGTTCTGCCGGTGCCGTTCTTACTACGATTGGTCAAATAGGCAACTCCATCGGAATTGCGATCCTGGGTGTCCTTTTCTTCTCTAGGTTAAACTCTTCATTTACCGTTGAAGAAAATCAATTGATTGCTTATGGCGATGCATTGACTTTTATTCTTCCCTGGCTAATTGCATGTTATGTTATAGCGGCTGCTCTCATGCTTTTGCTGCCAGCAAAAGCAGCCTCTGAGGAACTTCATCACTGATATCAGGGACAGCAAACAATTCGCCACCAATTATTCTGTATAAATATGCCATTAATCTTCAGACGTGGGACGAATAAGAACCTGTACTTGGTAGTAGCGCTCGAAATCCAAATCGTCGATGTAGCCACGCTGAAAAACACAAGTTACGTCAAACTCATGAAGCAGTTCATCATTTTGGATTCAGTCATTTTTAGTAAAATCACAATTTTTACCGGTGTGTCCGGGTCTGGTAAATCGTCGATTGTCTTTGATACCATCGCTGCAGAAGCGCAGGCGCTGTTGAACGATAACTTCAGTTTGCACTTAATTTCCTGCCTCGCAACCGCGCCGACAATATCGAAAGCC